>JANMOF010000438.1:0-71039 GCA_031368925.1 Leptospiraceae bacterium | reverse complement strand
CGAATATTTCCTAACATTGTATCACCGGTCGTGCTAATCGGATTAGTCAAAGTAGCCGGTAAGATTGCAGACGCTGTAGAAGTTGCAATAGCTGTGCCGTCTACTCTAGTGTATGCGGTGCTAGCTTTCAAAACCCAGTTTTTGTTTTCACTTGCCCCGCCAGAGCAATTTGCAGTTGTACAGGCAATTCTATTTGTATCGTCTACGAGGAATGCTTTATAAGTTCCAGTAGCTGGTTTACCTGCATCACTTGCACATTTCGCATCGGCTCCTGTAATTCCACCAATAGTCGCTCCCGTATAGGTTGAAGTAGTAACAAACATTTTGCAAGTTGTACATGCTGTCGCTGTTCCTGTGCCCGTTCCCGTCGCTGCATTGGATTGCATACTAAGCACTAGTCCAGCTGCTGCACAATCCCTACTGCATTTATTCTCGACGTCCTGCGTGCATACTCCAAGAGAGTTAGCCCTTCCGCCTTTACATCCATTGGCACAAGTAGGAACTGCACTCAGCGAAGAAGTTGCAATTGTTGTCGAGACTATTGCCGTTGTAACTAATGCTGGTCTTATAAAGTAATTTCCGACAAATAGTCCGATAGTTCCTTGTAGCAACACCATAGCGTATACTTTAGCTTTTCCCCCTAAAAAGATTGATTTGAGTTTTTCCATAATTTGTTTACTTATCCTAATTTAATTTTTTACTTAGTCTTGGCTAGCTTGATTAAGCTGAGGATAGAAAGCAAGTATATTACACCTAAAAATCTTACCGATTTCCCTTAGATGATGAATAAAAAGGTTGTAAAATGTAATTCGAATAGATTTTTATGGCTAACAAACAGTAACCAGCTACTAACTAAATCAATTTCTATCGAAAGTCAGGCATGCTTGCGAGTGGTAAGTTAGGAAAGTTCGAAACTATAATTCTCACTCAAATTCAAAATTAGATACAGTTCTAATTTGCATATCAATGACTCGAATCAAGTGGTTATTGGTATCCGCTACATAAGCAAGATTCTTATATAGAGCCACACTAGTCGGCTCAAAAAAACTAGATTCCGCCAAATCCCCATTTACTGCTCCGATTTTCCCATTTCCCACCAGAGTAATGATTTCGTTTTTCTCTAAGTCGAGTTGTTTTATTTTATGACTCATTGTGTCGGCTATATAGAGTTTGCCGCTTGCATATGAAATTCCCATTGGATATTGAAGTCTTGCTTTTGAGGATAATCCGTCTATATCTCCGAATGCAAGTAGACCCTTTATTCTTCGTTATTTAATATCAATGACCATTAAAGTCACATCATCATTGTGATTCGATATTGTATTTCCAATCCAACTCTTCACATCGTTCATGACTAACTTCGCAAAGTCTGCTGGCTTCATTAGATTGTGTTTTCGAATATAGCCAATTAATAGTTCTTCCCCGAACATTTCTTCATTAGAGTTTCTGGCTTCAATAATTCCGTCGGTATACAAAACAATTCGATCTCCTTTTTGAATTGAGATTTCAACGGTTTCAGAGTGGATCTCAGGAAATTGACCTAAGATTTTCCCTTTCTGATTAAATTCTTTTACTTCATCTGTCTCCGATGAATGAATATAAATAGACGGATGACCCGCCTTTGCATGAGTCATAGTATAATTCTCTAAATCCAAATATATATAGCTTGCTGTAATAAAATTTGTTCCCACGTTATGGAGCATACTCTTATTTATCCGCGACAATAAACGAGCAGGATCATCCGCGAAAGCAGACTGAATAGAAAAAGCAATTTTCAACATCGAAGCAATGATTGCCGCAGGAATCCCATGACCCGAAACATCAGCGATAAAAACTCCAATCTTTTTTTTATCAACTACATGAAAATCATAATAGTCACCGCCGACTTGTGTCATAGGGTAATAATTGACTGCGATATCGAGATTTTGTAGATTCGGAATCGATTTGGGAAGTATAGAAGTTTGTATTTTTTTAGCAACATTTAATTCGTGACGTAGAGCGGCTAATGACTCTTTTTCCTTATAAGCCTTTTTTAAATTTACAACCATTTCATTGAATTTTTCAGATAAAAATCCGAATTCATCTTTTGAATCAATCACTACATTCGTTTCCATATTTCCAGATGAAAGTTCATCTACAGCTTGTGATAATTTGTGAAGAGGATCAGTAAAATAAATAGAAAGTATATAGGAAACAATTAGCGTAACTATAAGTGCGACTAACGTTATAGTAACTCCCGCCATCGCCATTGTATTATTGAATTGTTTTATATCTAAAATAGAAACGCTAAATAAAACTGCGCCTATACATTCAGAAGAATTTTTGTAAACAGGCGCGATTACAATAATAAAAGTCCCGTAAGCCAATTGCTCCGGCTCATTTTGCATATGAAACGTGCACGTATGAATGGAGCTTTTAATTTTACTTTTAAATTCTTCTGTTTCAATAAATTCCCAACCAGGAATTGAAGAGGGGGAATTTTTTGAGGCAAAATTTAAAGAGGCAGGAATCATACTTCCTTCAGAACTAATACCAATTGTTTGAGCGGGATTTTCCTTGCTTATGATTCCAGTCTCTGTCTCCGCAATAAAGGGAGTTCGATTCACCACTTTCAGAATTCGACTGTCATTTATTTTGAGTTCATCTGTATCTGAGTCAATTTGAATATTGAAGACTTTATTTTTATATTCAATTCGAAAATCACTTGTGTGCTCTATGCTATCCCAAAAAACACTCAATCTTCCATTCCGATTGATATATACGCGTAAGCCGATGTATTTATTTTCTACCCAAATTGTATCTTCTGGAATTGGTGTCGCGTCTATTGCATAAATTAGCTTTTCGGTTTTCTTATCAATTACGACAGAATAAATCCAAGTTATATATTCTTCATTAGCAGAAACACTTCGCATATATTGCAGATAACGCTTAAACTCAGGTAGTTCTATAGATCTTTCATTGATGAATGTTTGAAAAACCTCACCGTCAATTCCTCTAGCGATTGAAACGCCAAGTGATTTCTTATGTTGCAAAAATGATTTGTAATATATATAATTTGAAACTTTATAAAGTGTATAACCCAGGCTAAGGGAAAGAATGAGACTTAAACCGATAAATCCAGAAAATAGTTTTACACGGAGGCTACTCTTTGCGGCATAAATTTTTTTGATTCGATTTGTTATCACAGTGCTTTACTATTCTAAACCAAGATAACATTATCTATCGCAATTCCTTAGTCAAGTGATTCCCCAATTACAGACTCTTTATTTACCCGTAATCATCTTGTAACATCTAAACTCTACTCTCTACTTCATTAAATATATAAATTTGTGGATTAAAAGAGATTTTAGATGAAACTTAAAATTAAAACAATTCTAACTTTGTTTTTATTATTTTGTTCTGTTTCCGTTTGGGCACAGGCAAAAACAGGGACAGGGTCTGTTCAGGGAGAGGTGCTAGATGCACAAACCGCGGAGCCTATGTTTGGAGTTACTGCTGTTATTCGTTCAATTTCCAAATCAGCGCGAACAGATTTAGACGGTAAGTTCACTATCACAGGAGTTCCAGATGGTGACTATGATGTTGAGTTTATCATGCAGGGAATGGATACTCAAAAAAGAAAAGCAAGTATCTCAGGTGGGAAGCCTGCAAGAATAAACATTGCAATGGGAACCAAGAAGCTTGATACTGTTGTAGTAGAAGGAAGAGCACTAAACGATACTGAGTCTTCCCTTTTAAAACTTCAAAAAAAATCAGCAACTGTATCTGATGGTATTTCTGCACAAGCGATCGCAAAGACTCCAGACTCGAATGCGGGTGATGTTATTAGGCGTGTAACTGGTATTACCCTCGTTGGCGGTAAATTTGTGTTTGTCCGTGGACTTGGCGAAAGATATTCGAATACAGTTTTTAACGGTGTTCCCCTTCCATCCCCTGAGCCAGATAAGAGAATAGTTCCTCTCGATTTATTTCCTGCTGCTCTACTAAAAAATATAATTGTTAGTAAAACATTTGTTCCTGAGGATAACGCTGAATTTTCCGGGGGAACTGTAAAAATTGAGACCAAAGAATTTCCTGACCAATTTTTCTTGAAAGCAGGGCTAACAGCAGGTTACAATAACAACACGACATTTCAAAATTTCAAAACCTACAGTGAAGGTTCCTATAATATTCCCGGAGGAAGCATCGGAAAAGATTTAATTGGTTTAGATGAGGGTAATCGTAAAAAGCCGGACATAGTCGATACTATTCCCGGAGCACCATTCCGTGAATCAGGAAGATTTTCTTTTGGTTACCCAGAGTCAATTGTATCTGTAGGCTCTCAACAATTCAGTAATCAATGGACTCCACGAAATACAAACGCCCCGGCAAATAGAGGCTTTAACTTCTCTACTGGAAATACATTTAAAGTCCTTGGTGATCGCAAACTTGGTTTTATTGCTGCTATCACTTATGGAAATGATTTCCAATTCAAACAGGAGAAAGATGTATTTAATCTTGTAGGCACAATTATTCCGGGCGCACCAAATTACCAAAACAGAAATAGATACCTAACGAAATACAATGATTACAACGCAAATGTTTGGACTGAATCTGTAAATTGGGGATCTATTTTCAATACTACCTTTGAAGTAGCTAATGGGCAACGCTTACATTGGAAAAACTTTTTTGCGGTTAATAACGATAAGGAAGTTCGAGAATATAGTGGATTCACTCAAAAACTACCAGCTGAAATTTATTCTACGAAGCTGAACTATATCCAAAGAAATCTATTAAATACCCAAATTGGTGGAGATCATATAATTAAAATAAAGGATATAAATACAAAGTTTGATTGGACTCTTTCACTTGCTGAGGCTAATCGTAATCAGCCTAATATGAGAGATGTTGTTTATGCCGCACAACCGCCATTTACTTTACAAACTGGGACAAAGCCCTCCATTCTAACAAATACACAATCTGCGAGTAATTTTTACTCTACTACGAAGGATACAAATCGTTACATATCTCTAAATTATGAAATTCCTTTCACTCAATGGTCTGGATTGCAATCTAAATTCAAAACTGGTTACAGTGCCCTAAATAGAGAGCGTGGATTTGAGGCTGAATTTTTTCATCAAGTTCCAAGAACTGGAGCGGCTAACGTTGGTTTAACTGGGGCACCAACTCCTCCGCCAAATTATCCTACTCCCCCAGAAATTGTTTATAGTCCACTCAACCGTGGACCAAGAGGATACTATGTGGCAGAGGATACGAGAGCGACAGACTCTTATAATGCGCGTCAGAAATTACACGCATATTATGGACAAGTGGATATGCCAATCATGTCTAAACTTAGATTCATAGGTGGTGGAAGATATGAAGATAACTTCCAATCTGTTAAAACATTTAATCCGTTTGATCAAACCTCCGTCTTACTTGAAAAATATAATTACAAAACCTATCTGAATGATTTTGAGACTTCTGTAATTGATCCTTCATATAGAAAATCAAATGTCATCAACGCAAATCGAAATTGGCTTCCAGCGGCAAACTTTGTTTATTCGGTAAGTGACTTTACAAATCTAAGAGCTTCTTACTCGGAAACAATTTCTCGTCCTGACTTTAGAGAGATGTCACCATTTGAGTTTACACCGATCCTAGGTGGACCACCTGTTAAAGGAAATCCATTCCTTAAAAGAACATACATTCACAACTACGATTTACGTTATGAATTCTATCCTAAGGGAGATGAGATTATCGCGATTGGCGTATTCTATAAAAACATGAGTGCTCCGATTGAGAAAGTTACAGAGGTCGATCAGCAATTTCGTTATACTTACACCAACGCAAAACGCGCATATATCCAAGGTCTTGAATTAGAAGCGCGAAAGGGATTATCTTTTCTTTCTGAGAAAGCAAAGAATTTTTCCGTTGGTATAAATACTTTCTTCATCAAATCAGAGGTAACACTTAACGATTGGCTCTATTACCAGTTAGGTCAATTCGGATCAACAAATACGCAAGCCCCTACGAATTTATCTCGTCCTCTGCAAGGTCAATCTCCCTATGTATACAATCTCAATTTAGACTATAAGTTTGATGAGAAAGGAGATCACGGTATATCGGTATTATTCAATCAATTCGGTAAACGAATCGAGTCAGTTGGTGGTCTTGGAATTCCTGACACCTATGAAAGACCTGTAGGCATGGTCGATATGGTATATCGTTTAAAATGGAGAGAAAATTGGAGTTTCAAACTCGCAGGAAGAAACTTAAACGATGCTAGAATCAAAGTAGTTCAAGAAGATCCATGGGACGGCAAAGATACGACTATCGCATCTTACCGCCTTGGACCAACAATTACGTTCTCAGCAACGTATAATTTTAATTAGTCGGTATCATAGATACAAAATTTAAAAGGAAATTAAAGTATGAATAAATTTTTAAATAAAACAGCCTCATTGGGAATAATCATGATTTTACTCTCAACATTGGGAAATTGTGACACTCTTTTCCCAAAGAAAAAAAGTAATAACAATGGCCTCGTTGCTCTTGCAATTCTTGCAGCACAACAAAATAGTTCAAGAGCGCCAGGAATTTATATTTCAGGAAAATTAGTCGGCTCTGATTCGACTACGGCAATTGCAAATTCTACCATAACATTCACAGGTAGGGGTGAGAGTGCGGCAATCGTTAGATCGGGCGTAACCGCAACAACTCCTGCTGGATTTTATCAAAATGTACTTTCTACAGGAACGAGTCCAGTAACACTGTATGGTAATACAACCGGGACTCCTACTAATACTACAAGAGATACTGAATGCGGAACTACTGTAGTCTCTATGTATTCAACGAGCACTACAACGAGAGTAATTTGTGACTCCTCTGCCTTGGATACGGCAGCTAAGAGTGCTGGAATTTCAGATTCTCTAATTGCGTCGGGAACTGTATCGGGAACTGTAACTTCCGGTTCGGATGGAACTTTTTCAGGAATTCGTTTAGCAAGCATAGCCACTGGGAATACCTATACACTTAGTGTGTCTGGCAAAACAAAGACTAGAAGATTTAGAATGGCAAAATCAGGAACTTCCACTTTATTAGACGGAACGAGTGATTTATATCTTGGAAGTTCAACAACAGATACATCGAAAGGAACTTCTGCAGCCACAGCCGAAGGAGCAAGTGCTAGCTCTACTACGAATCCGTATGACTTTTCGATTACTGATCTACAAGTTGAGATAGTTTACCCTAAGCCATTTGATATCCTTACAGGGACAATCAGCTCAAATCTTACTCTATCGGCTAGCAAGGATTACCTACTCAGTGGAACGGTAATTGTTCCTTCTGGGATTACTCTTACTATACCCGCAGGAACTAGAATCTACGGTGCAACTTCTCCGGCAGGTGCTTTGTTAATCAAGCAAGGTGGAAAAATTGACGCACAGGGAACAGCAACAAGTCCGATTGTATTTTCTTCTGAAAAAACAACCGGATCAAGATCAGGCGGCGATTGGCAAGGTATTATTATCCAAGGAAATGGAATCCAAACATTTGGTGGCAGAGGAGTAACAGCAGTAGGGGAAGGGGACGTTGGAAATTTCGGAGGAAGTAATGATGCGGACAATTCTGGAACAATGAAATATGTTCGAATTGAATTTGCAGGTGCTCCCTTTTCTCCGGGTAACGAAAGAAATTGTCTTTCTCTCATGGGTGTGGGATCTGCAACGACTTTAGAATACATTCAATGCCATAGAGGATATGATGACGGTTTTGAGCTTTGGGGTGGTGCGGTTAATATGAAGTATCTCGTTGCTAGTGGAAATAGAGATGATCAGTTTGATTATGCAGATGGTTGGATTGGTAGACTCCAATTTGCTATCGGACATCTTTATGCTACGCCCACAGCGGCTAATGATGATACTTCTCGTTGTATCGAAGGTGATGGAAATAGTGCACAAACTTGTTCAGGCTCAAAGAGAACTAGTGGGACTGGAACATGCTCTGATCCATCAATCGGAAACGTAACCTGTGTTAGCTTCAGCTCTGGTCAAAACATTGGAGACGCTATCTTTGTAAGAAGATCAAATGGAGAGAAGGCAGGTGAATTTTCACATTTCCATATTCTAAACTTTGGTTCTCAGAATTCTTCTGATTGTGCTTCCTCTGGACAAACAGCGACTCTCTCAACGGTTAATCATACTTACACAGTAAGCACTGCGGCTAATAATGGCTGCACTAGTGGTGGAACAATTGATCAAGCAGGCGTTAGTCTAACTACTCTATCTGAGACTGCACCTAATTATTCTCCTGCATCAGCAAATACAACTACTGGTTCAGCCAATGTAAACGCGTTAAATGCAAGCTTTGATAGCGCGACATACTATGGAGCAATTTTAAACGGTGGGACTGATTGGACTACTGGTTGGACATCTTACCCAACTAACTAATAAAAAATAATAGCGCTTATCCACAAATCTACTTGGCGGGGGAGACTCCGCCGTTTTTATTTCTAGCTATACCTTGAGGATTTTTATGATTAAATATACAGTGGTATTTCTTTTTCTTTTTTATTGTACGCCCAAAGCCCTTCCGCTATCCAACACTCTAAACTCGAAAGAAGAAGTCATCCAAAAAGCCTTCGAGTTTTTCTCCAAAGGAGATGAGGTTTCACTGGATAAGCTGCTTCTGACAAGAGAAGAACATAACACAAATTTCTGGAATCATGTAGGAGAAAGGTTTACAAGTGATCCTGGGATGACTGCCGATTTGGCGTTCGAGCATATGAATATCGAAACTTATTACGCCAAACAACAATTATTCCATGATTTAAAATATAAATCTCTTTCTCTTAAAAGTATAACATGCAATCGAGTTGAAAAATATGGACCGTTTAAATTGCATTTGGGCTGTAAGATACTTGCCATTAACCCCGCAGGAAACGGATTTGAAATTAGTGGTATCCGAACTGTTATCGAACTAGATGGAAGATTTAAACTTTATCATTTGAAACGGGAATAATTAGTATCTCCATCTATTCGCGAGTTTCACAAGTGTGAGCATTACAGGTACCTCAATCAATACTCCAACGACAGTCGCAAGAGCGGCACCGGAGTTGATTCCAAAAAGGGCAATGGCAACGGCGACGGATAACTCAAAGAAATTGCTCGCTCCAATCATAGATGCGGGGGCACAGACGTTATGCGGAAGTTTGAGTAGTTTTCCGGTAGCCCATGAAATTCCAAAGATGAAATAAGTCTGAATCGTAAGTGGAATTGCGATAAGTAAAATATCAAACGGCTTTTTTAGAATTACATTTCCTTGAAAAGCAAAGAGTAAAACAAGAGTTGCTAAAAGTGCAGAAATCGAAATCGGTTTTAGAAAGTGCAAAAACTTTTTTTCAAACCATTCTTTCCCATAAATCCCGATGATGTATTTCCTTGAAACATACCCTGCGGATAAGGGGATAACAACAAAAATCACAACGGAGTAAAAGAGAGTATTGTAGGGAATTGCGATATCGGATATTCCAAGCAGAAATCCCACAATCGGAATAAAAGCAAAAAGAATCACTAAATCATTGATCGAAACTTGCACGAGCGTATAAAGTGGATCGCCTTTTGTGAGATAAGACCAAACAAATACCATCGCCGTACAAGGTGCGGCTCCAAGTAGAATCGCTCCCGCCAAATACTCGTTAGCCCTTTCCGGTGTTAGATAGGCAGAAAAGATATTCTGAAAAAACACCCATCCGAAAAAAGCCATTGTAAAAGGTTTGATGAGCCAGTTTACGGTTAAAGTCAAAAATAGTCCTTTCGGATTTTTCCCAACGTCTTTGACAGAAGAAAAATCAATCTGCACCATCATCGGATAGATCATGAGCCAAACCAATACAGCTATTGGAATATTTACCTCATAAAAACTCATCTTAGTTAGCGGCTCAATGCTATTACCCGCAAACTGCCCAAGTAAAATTCCGAAAGCAATACAAAGTAAAACCCAAACTGTTAAAAATCGTTCAAAAAAACCCATAATTTCTCCTTAAACTTAAAGTAGAATATTAAACAAATATCCCAAAATAATTATACAACAACCAACGACTCCGAAAAAAGTAGCCAAGAGTCTAATCTGCATTACCTTCTTTAAGAGGAGTGCTTCCGGCAAAGACAAACCTACGACTGCCATCATAAACGCAAGTGCTGTTCCAATCGGAACTCCTTTGGCTATTAATACTTGCAAAACCGGAATCACCCCAGCCGCGTTGGAATAAAGCGGAATACCAACAATTACCGCAAGAGGAACCGCAAATAGATTTTCATTGGAAATGTAGGGAATAAAAAAGTCATTTGGAACAAAGCCGTGAATAGCCGCACCTACACCAATTCCAATTAACACATACCAAATAATTCCCTTTATGATAGAAAAAGATTCATTAGACGCTGTAGAAACTCTGTCCCAAAAAGTTTTGTTTTCTGTGAAAGAAGTTTCCCTTCGTGTAGTGGAATTTTTTAGAATTTCTTTTACCCAATCAGCCAAATACTCTTCCAAATGAAGTTTTCCTAAAATCATTCCTGCAATCATTCCGACTACAACCCCACTGACGACATAAACGGCTGTGATTTTAAAACCAAAAATTCCAAGAAACATCGCTACTGCAATTTCATTAACCAAGGGAGATGTCACTAAAAATGCAAACGTTACACCGAGAGGAATTCCACCTTTCACAAATCCGATGAACAAAGGAACGGAAGAGCAGGAGCAAAACGGAGTAACCGCTCCAAAAAAAGATGCAATCAAGTATTCTAATCCGAATAGGTTTTTATTGGTTAAAAAACTTCTTATCTTCTCAATCGGTAAAAACGTATTCACAAAATTCATGAACATGGAAACTAGATACAACAATACAAGAATCTTAATCGTATCATACAAAAAGAAATCCACCGCCATAATCAGCCTGGAACTTGGATCTAGTCCAAGCCAATTATAGAGGATAATATGAATTAGACTCTCAATCATTTCGAATTGTATTTAAGCAAAAGGGTTTTGATTTCTTCTGTCTTCGGAACTTTTCCAGTGAATATCACCTGTTCATCTATGACAAGAGCAGGAGTTGATAGAATATCATACTTCATAATCTCGTTCATATCCGTCACTTTTTCGATTGTCGCGTCTAATTGTAATTGGTTCACCGCAGTTTGTGTTTGGTATTCCAAAGTTACACATTTTTGACAGCCTGTGCCTAGTATTTTGATTTTCATACTTAACAGCAGGATTGTCCTGAATCAGACGATGTAGAACAACACGCATTAGCCTTATCACCCATAAACTTAAACTCAGGCAAATGATCTTCCAAAACAACAAATACTTCCCACTCGTTGCCATCTGGGTCTTTTACCCAAGTTTTGTCTTGGATTGCATAACAGCACGAAACGTTCATTTCATCACGAGCGGTTAATCCTTGTTGTTCCCAATACTCTTTGATTTTCAAAACATCCTCAGTAGAACTAACTTGGATTCCTAAGTGAGACAAGGCTCCGTGAGATACAGACTTTCCTGCTTCGTTTAATGTAAAATTTAACGAGGGAAATTCCAAATCAAACTTGGCGTATCCAATTCGAACTTTAGATGGTTCAACACCAAACATTTTTTTGTAGAAGTTGATACTCTCTTCTACGTTTTTAACGGTAAGCGCTAAATGTGGCTTTACGATTCCAACTTGTGGAAATGTTTTCTCTAATACTTTCATTTTATATTCTCCTCGATAAACTTTTTACTATAATCACGTATTTCATCTCGTGTCGCACGAAATGCGTTTGCTATTTCTTCCTCACTTCCTTTTACTTTGGAAGGATCAGAAAAATTGTAGTGAAATCTTTCAGCGTTAGCCGGAAAGTATGGACAGTTTTCTTTTGCATGATCGCAGACTGTAATAATATAGTCGAAATCAATCTGTTTATATTCGTTTATATGATTTGAAGTATGAGAAGAAATATCTATTCCCGCTTCTTTCATAAATTGAATTGCTTTTGGATTGACCCCATGCGTTTCAATTCCCGCACTATAAACTTCTGCTTTGTCCTTTGCAAAATGTCTTAGCCAACCTTCTGCCATCTGACTTCTACAACTATTTCCAGTGCATAAAACTAAAATTCTTTTCATACTTTCTCCTTGAATTATCACCCCTTCCCTGAAATTCCACCCGCTTTCACCATTACCCAAACAATGTCCAATGCTGTACAATTAAGAATTTTTAACCACGAAGGACACGAAGCTCGCGAAGGATTTTATCATAAAACTCGTTTTTCACTTCGTGTTCTTCGTGCCCTCTGTGGTTCATTCTTTTTTTTCCTTAAGTTAACAACAATTATCCTTATCCTTACATGCCTTTAACTCTAAAAATAACTTTCCGATTTCTCTTTCAAACTCTTCTACTTTTTTCCAATTGATACAATAACAAGACTTAGCCCCTTCTACTTCGCCTTTGATAAGTCCAATCTCTTTTAATTCTTTGAGATGTTGAGAAACGGTGGATTGGGCTAATGGCAACACTTCTACGATCTCTCCGCAAATGCATTCCTGTTTCTCGGCGATAGTTTTTAAAATAGAAATCCGTGCTGGATGAGAAATTGCTTTTGCGAATTCGGAAAGATTCTGCATCTTTTCTTTGAACTCAGTTTTTTTATTTTGTGCCATATAGTATATCGTATATTTACGATATACATTCTGTCAAGATTTTTTTTCCTTCCCGCGCATGAAAGCTATTCGAGGTAATTGATTTAAAATAACATGAACATCTAAAAATCATTCTTGTTAATACCATACATATCTAGATTTTCTAGAGAAATTTGAGAGCTATTTTAAATATATTTTTTTACTTGAGGCTAGGCTTGGTTTCTGAGCAATGCTTTTAGAAAGATTATTTTAAAAAATAAATGAGGTCACTATGGATAAGGAAGTTATTTTAGACAATGACTACGTAACGATGTGGTTTTACCAAGATAAAAAAATTTATGCTCTTTTAATTCCAAGCCTTGCTCTAACTCTATCTATAACAGGGCTTGCCGCAGAGTGAGCTTTGCCGGAACCTTTCTTTAAAAGTTCTTCAACATAATCACGATTAGCCGCAAGCTCTTCTCGCTTCTTTCGATATGGCGCAAAGTAATCCATGATAGTTGAAAATAATTCTTTTTTTATATCACCGTAGCGAAGTCCGGGAGTTTCAAATCTAGTGCGAAGCGTCTTTTGGTCTGTTTCATTTAAAAAGAGTTTGTATATAGAAAAAATTACACTCTTATCAGGATCTTTCGCTTCGTCAATTCCAGCGGAGTCGGACACAATAGACATTACGGATTTCCGAATTGAAGATTCTTTGTCAAAAAAGTTAATCGTATTACCATACGACTTGGACATTTTTGCTCCGTCCGTTCCGGGTATAATAGCAGTATCCTCATCTATTTCCGGCTCGGGAATTAAAAAAGTACTTCCGAAGTCGTGATTAAATTTATTAGCAATGTCTCTAGCGAATTCCAAATGCTGTTTTTGATCTTTGCCAACAGGAACTCGTTGACTATCGTATAATAAAATATCTGCTGCCATTAAAATTGGATAAAAGAATAAACCACCAGTTGGATTAATTCCTTTTGCCGTTTTATCCTTATAAGAATGGGCAAGGTGTAATTGGTTAACATTAATACACATACTCAAATACCAGGTAAGCTCTGTTACTAAAGGAACATCTGATTGCACCCAAAAAGTTGACTTTTCAGGATCAATCCCCAACGCATAAAAATCACAAGCCGCATCAAAGGTATTATCCTCTAAGGCTTCTTTAGACTTGAATGTTGTAAGAGAATGTAAGTTTGCGATGAAGCAAAAAAGGTCATGATCGTTCTGATAACGAATCATTTTATCCATAACGGCAAAGTAATTTCCGAGATGAAGTTTTCCAGAGGGTTGAACGCCTGTTAAGATTCTCATTGAGCGCTAATCCCTTTTATCCACAGTATAAGGCTTAGAGGTTAATCGTTCGTAATCTCCAAAAAGTTTTTGTAACTCTGCCTCATTCTTTGCACTTTGACCAAGTTTAGCAAGAAGAGCTGCGTCTTTAAATATTACAGCGTAATTATAAAGAAGTCTAGTCATTTCAAATAAAACTTGAAATACGGTTTTTCCAGATAGTCTTCCCTGTGAAACAATTCGTCCCTCTGAAAATGGAATAAATCGCTGCATAATTTTTATTTCTTCAATTACTTTTTCTTTTGTAGCGACCGTTTTTTCATTGATCTGTCCGCTTTCCTCATAACTCTGAGCAAGCATATGGTTCTCAATTACAGTTGTCATCTTTGTGGCAAACTTATGAAAAAAATCAGAACCTTCAGTCAATACTTTCAGAAGTTGGGTTTCAATCTGATCTTGTGTCCCCTTTGCTAAGTTTTCTGCGTAGTTTTGAAAGCCATACTGGAAGCTTGGGAACTTTCGATTAAAACTATCAAGCGTGCGGAGAATATTGTTTATCCTGTCTACTTCAGGAAAAAACAAACCAATTTGCATAATCAAAACATCTTTCACTTGGTTCAAATCTAGCTTAATATAGCCCTCTACTAAAGGAATATAATTACTTTGTAAATCACGACAAACTAATTGGAGCAGCTTATGAGGAGTATTCTTAAAGTTAGATTTTAATACATCGGTCTGCATATTTTCTGCGTAATAGTGCGCAACATAATCATCAATGATTGGATTTAAAAATTCAAAGGATAATTTTCCACCTTCTCCAAAAGAAAAATAATTTTTCTTTAAGAAATCTAACTCGTCTTTAATATTTAGCTTAGACTGAATATCATTTGAAAGTTTCGCTGTGGCTAATTCAATTTGCTTTGTGACTTCCGAAGTCGCATTAAATTTTCTTTCATCGATAACAGATACGTTTAATGTCTTTTCAATATCTTGCCATGCTACAAATTTTTTAGTCATTACAATATGAAAAGCGACTATCGCATCTGTCAATGATGGCTTTCTTGATTCTAGCGACAAACCATAATTTAACCCGGTAAGAATTGGTTCTATCTTAGAAGAAAGCTTTGCTTCTGTCCTTATTAAGGCTGGTACTTTCTCTAAAATAATATCTTTTGTATCAGGTCTTCCTAAAATACGAGCATAATACATTTGCATTTTTGTAGATCTACCCAGAAAAACTTCAGCAGAAATTTCATCTCTAAAAAGACTATCTAAAGAAATAAATGCATTAAAGAATCTATTATAATTTAAAATTACATTATAGACAAGCGGAGTCCATATTCTCCAGCCGACTTGTTCTGAATACTTTAGAGCCTGAATTGTGCTTATTATTTCGTCTTCCTTGAGAGAACGAAAAATCTTTTCTACATTTTTAGAGATTGTGGGTTTACGAGCAAATAGCCCCAACTCTAAAGATTTGGTTTCCCTTGCAAATTTTGCTACGCTATTCCCGCCGCCAAAAAGTTTATCCATGAACCCGCCTGCATTAGTATCCGTTACTGCTGGTATCTGGGCTGATGTTTGCGATTTATTAACGATTGGTTTTGGATTTTCGCTAGCGGTTCCGGTGGACATTGAGACAACTCGTGAAGACTCTGTTTTACCCCCTGATTGCGACGGCTCTTCTTTAATTCTTTCTTTTCTTTCTTGCTCTTCATCTATTTTTTTAATTAAATCTATTCGAATAAATACATCATTTGAGCGAGTAATCGCATCATCGATTAATTGTTGGTGCTCGGGAGAACGCTTTTTGCGGTATAAGGATGCGAAAACTTTATGAGCTTCTGTTCTGGATGCTGGATTCAATTTTTTATTCCCTCTGGTTCAAAGGATTCTCAACTATTTGTGCATTTGCAGGTGGATGAAAATTGAATATACTAGAAGACAATCCAATATTTGTTTGAACTCCAGAAAATGTAATATCCATGAAATCAGATCTACCCTTTGCTTTTAATTTGAGAGACTTTATTATATTATTCGGCGTAACACTGACAATTATTTCTTCATAATATTTATTATCAGATTTAAGTTTCAAGACTTTTCCAGAGCTAGTGACATTTTCATAACCAGAAAGCAATCCGCCAAGTCCTCCCGTAAGCCCCCTTAAATCTTGTTTTCCTGCGATCCCGCGTGCAGGTGAATAAATCCAGAGATGTCTTCCATTTCCAGAAAGAACTCTGCCATCTGAAAATTTAACATTCAAACTACCAGGTCTTTTGTAAGAAATGGAACCAGACAAACCATCAATAGATATATTTGCCCTGAAACTTTCAAAGCTGTTCATTGTTCCAATAATACTATTTAATAACTCTTCCCCAGATTCGGCAGGAAGCGAAAAAGTAAAAAACAAGAGCAAGAGCGAAGAATAAAATTTCATTTTTTCAATATACACGGCTATGGCTTATACTACAATTAATATTTTCCCGTATTAACCCATAGTAGTTTCCTTGTAAGAAATACGAATGATTGATAGGTCATCTGATAATTCACCTCTGCTTAAAAGATTTTTATAAATTTGTTCTAGTTGTCCATCAGACGCTTCTACAGTGTTTAAAAAGAACTTCGGATTCTCTTTACTAATATTTATTCCAGGCTCACTTTGATTTAAATTCAAATCATCTCTACCATCCGATCCACAAAAAAATACATCACCCAGCTCCAATTGAAATTGAAACAAATCAACTTCCGTATTAAACGGAATTCCTAATTTATGCATAGTAATCTCATTCTCAATGAAGCTAGCCTTTCCATCTCTATATATAACACTCAGTGGATGCTCTGCATTAAAAAATTGTAATAACCCTGTTTCATCATCTATCACTCCAAGAACGCAGGAAACAAGCATTGCGCCTTCAAATGTTTCTATTACTTTTTGAATTTCAAAAAAAGTTTCCCGAAGCCATCTACCAGAATCTTTGGTGATTACTCTCTTGTTTGCCGCAGATCGTGACATAATGGAATTAACCACTGAGCCAATGACTAAAGCACCACTCGCTCCTTGCATAGACTTACCCATTGCATCTCCATTAAAAAATACGGTAAAAGGTCTTCCAAAAAAATTTACATTTCCAGCAATGCTTATATCACCACCGAGTGAATATGTTTTTCCCCTAAATTGAAATTTTTTCTTTTGCTCTATTAAGAAATCTATTTTTACGTGAGGACTCTTATTTCGATTTTGCATCAATGGCGAAGCGATGAGTGTAGTAAGAAAATAATCTCCATCTTGTTGATTCTTTAGTTCCTGAACTGTAGCAAGTGTGCTCCGCAATTCTTCTGTTCTCTCTTCAACCCTTTCTTGTAACTTTTCATTGTGCCTTTGGATTGTCGCAAAGCTTGCTTTTAAATTACGGGACATTATATTGAAGTTTTTTGCTAGATCTCCGATTTCATCATTTTGGGATATTGCAATCGAATAATCAAGATTTCCGCTTGCAATTTTTCTAGTTCCATCGATCAAACCAATGATTGGATTTACAATCCACCTCTGGACAATTATTCCGAAGAGGATTACAGGGATTACCCCAAGTAATAAAATAAATAAAGTAGTTACTACTGCCTGTTTCTTAAGCTCTAAAACTTCTGAAATATTACAGTCCGCACCAATCACCCCAATAATTTTACCGTTCACTCGAATTGGATAAAATGCAGACTTAAATGTGCCCCATTTATTAGTGTATTGCCCTTTTACTATAACCATTTTTCCTGAGGCGAAAGCCTCAAATGCTTCAGAGGGTGCATCAGCATAAATCTTGAAGTAATTGTCATAAGTCTCTAGCTTTGTCGGATCATCGCCAGTGTCATAGATAAAATGAAATTGGTTCTTATCGTTCATCATTACAATGTAAATATAGGCGAGCTTCAATTCTTTCTGAATACTTTTTATCTTCTTCCAATTTTTAATGTATTCGGAAGAGTGCTCACTTTGTTTATTTAATTCAGTTAATCCTTCTATATTTACAATATTATAAATCGAAAACATTCCGCTGTATAATCTATCTATAACTGATCTCATCATGTAATCAGTATACTTTAAATAAAGAGTAATCCCAATGCTGATTCCAAGGGCTAATAAGCTAAGAAAAAAAATACTGGTGATTTTCTTTTGAATGCTAATTTTCATTTTGAATTTAATTTTCTAAAAAATCTGAACAGGCCAATTTGTAAAAGTTTTATGCTCTTTTAGATTACAGGTAAATCCGCCCACTCGAATGGTGACTACGTTGATTAGCTGCGCATCTGCAGCACACTGATCTACTTCAAACTTATCGTAATAAGCAGTTTCCTTTACGCCGGCAAGTTTATCCGAAACAAAAGATAATAAAGCATCTAATGGAACTCTACCTTCGATAGCGGTAGAGATATACGCTCCAGTCACAGCAGCAGTTACAATAATATCTTTTGCCTCTTTGCCTGTAACCGATTCTGGAACGGATAAACTTAACTTATCCAATACAATACAATTAGAAATAGCTAAAACGAAAATCAGTGAGACCAAAATTTTTCTCATTTAAAAAAGCTCCTTTAATCCAACATAAAATGCTCATTACATTAAGAATAGGTAATCTATCAATTAGAATTTGAATTCTATCTGTAATTAAAATGTAACCGACGTTATTAAAACTTATATTTACGAAAATAATTTGATTCGATTCAGTGAGTAAAACGGAGAAGGTTACATGAAATTTACCTATTATATTATTCTAATTTCAATCTGCATTTTGCTGGTTGATTGCAAGAAACAAGAAAAGATAATCATCACAGGATCAGAAACAATGCACTCTATGATTCTGCTCATCTCAAATAATTTTATGAAAGAAAATAAAAATTATTCAATCGATGTAAGAGGAGGTGGTTCTGGTGAAGGTATAAACGAGCTAATCAATGGAATTACGGACATAGCGCTTAGTTCAAGAGAGTTAACTGAAAGTGAATTTGAAAAATTAAATCATAACCAAACTCTAGAATCTATTATAGTTGCTTATGACGGTGCAGCATTTATTGTTCATCCAAATAATCCTGTTGATAAACTTACATTAGAGCAAGCGTCAGATATATTTTCAGGAAAAATAAATAACTGGAAACAATTAGGGGGCAATGATAGACAAATCACCATTGTAATTCGTGATAATTATTCAGGAACTGCTCATTATATAAAAGAACATGTTGTTCGACAATTAGATTTAGGACAAAGCCAGTATTTTAAAAATAAACAAAACGATTATGCCAAGGAGGCAGTAGTTTTGATTAATAACGAAGAGATCATTGATTTTGTTGATAAAAATCCAAACGCAATTGCTTACATGGGCATGGGAATTGCTCATATGAAGAGTAAATTGAAGCTTTTAAAGTATTCGCGAACAAAAGAAGAGGAAGCAATGTTACCAAGCATTGATAATATAATCCAAAGAAAATACAAACTCTCTCGTGCGTTAAAAATTTTATACAAAACAGATAAGGCTGGAGCGAAGGTCGATCCATTTATAAAGTATATTCTTAGCGAGAGCGGACAAAAAGGTGTTTTACAAAGTGGATATCTTCGATCAACACTTCCTGAAGTAGAAGTAAACGCAGTCAAAAAATAGAAGGATGAAAATGATTTTCGTTTATATTACTTGTAAGAATAAAGAAGAAGCAATGAGCATCGGTAAATCGCTTGTTACTATAAAACTTGCAGGCTGTGTAAATATTTTAGAGCAAATGACTTCTATTTATGAATGGGAAGGTAATTTAGAAGTAACAGAGGAAGTAGTCATCATCGCAAAAACAAATGAATCTCTCTTTAATGAAATCATTTCTCATGTAAAGAAGATTCATTCATATACTGTTCCATGTATTTTATCTATTCCAATTCAAAACGGCAACGAAGAATACTTGAAGTGGTTGGAATCCGGCTTGAAAGATTACCACGGATAGACACGGATAAAAGAAATTGTTGGCTTGCGAGACATTCGTTTTATGCGAATTGCTGAAAGATTCGAGTATCCAAAGTGATTACTTTTAATAAAGACAAGAATATGAAATTGAATGCACTAATGACTTACACAGAATCCAAACCATCCGTGTTTATCTGTGTTCATCCGTGGTAAATAATCTTCAAATCAGTCAATAAAATCAGGGTTTTTTGAGGTGTGTGGGTAATAAAAAACCCGCTCGAAAGCGGGTTTAGTTTTAAAAAAAATTGATCTATTTTTTTTAAAGAAGTTTAATTACTTCTTTTTTGCAGCAGGTTTCTTTTTTGCAGCAGGTTTTTTCTTAGCAGCAGCTTTCTTTTTTGCAACCATTGATGTAGCCTCCATTTAGGATTTTGGTCTTTTTTTATTTTTTTCTAAATCCGACCAATAGATGTTAGTGACATAATTAATACGGCTATGAAATTATGTAAAGTATTTTTTTATTTTTTACAAAATATTTTTTACTTCTGTAAAGAATATCGCAACAAACTACAAAATCCATTAATACTAATTATGAAATTTATTTCATAAGAGCATATAAAAAATATTTTTAGAGGGATAAATCATGTTTATTCTCTCGAATATACATTTGGTGCGAGTTATTTTTGTTTTTTGAAATCCAAACTTATAAGAAGTATTGCTTTTTTAAATGAAATGAATTAGAAGTAGAGAGAAATAAAAGTTTGAATCAAAGAAAAACTGATTACACACTTCAAAAAAAGTATTAAAAAAATATTTGGTAGATTACAAATCATAAATTTAATCTAAAGCGTAATGAATTTTCTTTTTAAAAAACTTTTACAGACAAAACTTTATTGTATCATTGCCTAATTTGTTGTAAAAAGGCTACAATATAAAATAAAAATCAATCTTTACGACGAGTTGAAAGCAAAAAATCATTCTAGCAATCTATATGTATGAATCAAAAATAGATTTAGAGAATACTAAAATGATATTTTACTGGTTAACGATTGAATTTTACTATTCTCATTCTCGATTTAATCTTTCGTGCTATTAAAAATCATTTTTATTCCAGAAAAATTTTGGTATCAATAGAAATTTTTTCAATTAATTACTAAAAAAATAGAATTATAAAATGTTTTCCAATTTAGTTTATCATATCAATTTTAATCAATAAAATACAGGTTAAAAACTATGATTCAAATTCATGAAAAATTGTTTGTCTTCGCGAGAAACAGCGTAATCGAGAGAAATTACAGTCGATTGATTCCAAATAATTCGAAAAAGAATTCCACGCGAATATTTATAACCCTGCGTGTTGATGGAATAAATAGAATCCCATACTCTACCGAGAGCAAAAGAAGGTCCGATTTGAAATGTAAAGTATTCATCGCCTAATCTGAATGATGCAAATCTATATCGAGCTTCTATATTTCCAAATCCCATTACATTTCCTACAAATCTATCCTGTTTGTATCCTTGCAGAGTAGTTCCACCTCCTAATCCATAGATTGGAGTATCAATGCTCCAGATATGTCTGTATTCATAGAAGGGGATATTTCCCGTTACACGCGTAAGAGCGACTCTTCCTGCCAAAATTAACTCCGAAAATACTTTTGGTAAGACTAAATAGAAAAATTTTCCATGAATGAATGCTCTTTGAAAATCAAAATCAGATCCCCACGCTCTAGACGACTTTATAAAATTAATTTCCGCAAAAATTCCTTTGCGTGGATTCGGTTCGAAGTCTCTTGAGTCATATGCAATTCCTGTTTTAAGATAATTTGTGTAACCACCAGTGTAACCATTTATTTTTTCTGCTTCTTTATCTTCTGTAAGTTTTGTTTTTGCATTGGGTGTAGGAAGAATTACATTGATAAACGAAAAATCTGTTTCTCCAAAGTACGGATCTTTCGCTTTCATAATTTTTCCATCGTATGCTCTCACAATCATTCTTGAAACATCAGCTCCTAATGCAAAACGAAATGCTCCCCAAAAAGTTCTATCTACATTCAAAGTAAAACCAGAATTCTCCGCATCATACTCATTATATCTTTGATCGGTAACGTAATCATTTCCAAGTGCAGATCGATTTGGTCTTCGATAAGAAAGTGCTTCTTCTCGTTTATCAAATTCTGCATTTGTTGTAAGAGGTTGCGAAACATCATTTCTTTGATGATAAGAAAGTGGTTTCAATGTTGATTCGCCTACTCCAAAGTACTGCCCTCGCAAATTTCTATCATAAAATCCGTATAAATTGATTCTATAAGGTGTATCTCGAAAAAAAGGTAGATCAATGCCTGCGCCATAGTATTTAGCTCCTACAGACGATTGGTAATAATCAACAGAGACTCGGTATACATAAGGCGAATACGCGAATAGTGGGTTTAATTTTTTTCCGTTTTCAATATAATATCCACTTCCTCCATACCAAATTCCAGTCACTGGATCGGAGCTAATAGAAGGAAGACCTGTGATAAAAGAATCTTCTCTCTTTAATTTTAATTCCTCCGAATCAATTTTTCTAGATTCATCTAAATGAAATGGTAATTTCTTTTTTGTATCAGGATGAATCTCTTCTGGATATGAGGAAAGAATGCAAAATAGAAAAAGGACAACTGCATAAACCACAAAGCAAAAATAAATGAGAAGGGTTTATCAGAAAGAATTATTTAATAACTATCGCCCGAGGGAATGTAGGACAAGCTTGAACACAAATTCCACAACCCGTGCAATCCCTTGAGATGCGAGGTTGAAATTTTTTATTATAAGTAATAACATTTTCAACAGGGCAAGAAGTGCGACATGCATTACAAGTATCCTTTTCTGTTTTAGTATTAATACAATGCTCTAGAATTGGCTTTGCCTGACCTAGTTTTAGAGTTTCTTTTTTTTTGAGCGGCTTAAGTGCATCTACCTCGCAGGCGTTTATGCAAGGGTAATCAAAACACATCATACAAGCATTCATATTTTGGTCGATATAAGGAAAATTTTTTTCTAGTTTTGAGTCGAATACGGGAAATATAGTATTATACGGGCATGCTTGAATGCAATCCCCACAACCAGTGCATTTCTTTAGAAATTTGGCTTTATCTTTTAAAGCACCAGGTGGAAATTTTAGGTTACGGTTGATTTTCTTGGACTTGGAAATTCCTGGCATCTCAGGCGCATATTCTTTATTATCCGGTAGAGCGGTAATATCATTTGAAAAATTATTGCCTGTAACTGAATCATGAATTACATCATATACTTCTTCAGTAGTCTCAACTGCTTTTTTTAAAGCTTTAAATATTCCCTTTTTAAAAAAATCTTTTCGTTGCATTAATTTAAAACTAACTACTCTTTAATGCTTCTGCTAGGTTAGAACTAACCTTAAGCATAGTTTTAAGTTTAGTGAGTTCCAAAACAGCAAGGACTTGCTTAGTAGGACAGCATACTTTGATGTATCCGCTCATTTTCATTAACTTAGACTGAACAGCAAGAAAAGCCCCTAATCCAGAGGAATCAATGTAATGAAGATTTTCAACGTTGACAAAAATTTTTACCTTACCTGCGTCAATTAGGTTAGAAAGGATTTGTTTTAAAGCAGGCGTAGAGTATAAGTTGAGATCGCCTGTGATATCAAGTATAATACCGTCCATAGGTTGGTTTAATTCGGACTTAACGCGAGTAGCAATTTGCAACTCACTTCCTTGGTGATTATAAATTGAATTAGTAAAATCAGTACCTTGTGTGCTCATAAATTTATTTCCTAAAGTAATTCTGAAACTCCATCTGAAATTTGAAAACCATAAAATGTCGCTTGTAAATTAAATTTTTCTTGGTATTTCAATTTTATTTGATCTTCAATTTTCGCTCTATTTCCTGCTTTATCTAAAACAAGTATACTTCCACCGAATCCTCCGCCAATCATTCTGGCTCCTGTTGCTTGTTTTTCTTTTAGTTGCTCTACGATAAAATCTGTTTCGGGACAAGAAACTTCAAACAATTGGGAAAGAGAGTCATGAGTTCCGTAAAGACATTTTCCTGCTTCTAAAATATTGCCTTTTGCAAATGCATCTAGTAGGTTTTGTGTCCTCTCTTTTTCTCCAACTACATGGAGAACTCGTTTCAATTCTTTTTCAGAAAAGGAAAATGGGTCGAGTTTTGTTCCGATTGGTAAATCATACAAATTCTTTATCGCGGGTAACAGTGATTGGACTTTACGAAGTGCATCTTCACACTCTTTCCTACGATTGTTATAATCGCTGTCTTGTAAGGAGTGTTTCACGTTGGAGTTAATCAAATAAAATTCATGATCTTTTAAATCTAAAGTATGATAGGATTTTTCTAGTGTATCGGTATTGAGTAAAATGCATTGGTTCTTTTTTCCATTTGCGATAATGAATTGATCCATAATTCCGCACTTCATTCCTACGAAATTGTTCTCTGCTGCTTGGCCAATGAGTGCAATTTTTTCGCGTGAAATTTTTATTTCAAAAACTTCTGATAGCGCATAACAAGTAACTACCTCTAGGGCTGCTGAAGAGGACAAACCCGCACCCTGTGGAATATCACCGTCAACCGCCATGTCAAATCCACCAATGGAAAATCCTTCCTTTTGTAGCTCATCTACAACTCCATAAACATAATTTGCCCATGAATGAGATTTATCGTATACAGGTTTATCAGTAGTAGCCTGTTCTTTGTATTGCTCTGAATAAAGTCTGATTTTTCCGAGGGAATTTTTGCGAATACTTACACAAACTTGAAAGTCTATCGCAGCCGGTAAAACATATCCACCGAGATAATCTACATGTTCGCCGATTACGTTGATTCTAGCCGGTGCTCTAAAGGAACGAATTTCTTTCTCGTTTGTTCCAAACTTTTCAATGAGTAGGTTTTTTATGTTATTTATCATAAGATTAATTAATCATAAGATGAAAAAAACATTTACTATGTCTAGATAAATTTATTTTATGGAAGTGATATTTACAACAAAGGACTAAGTATGGCAAATATAAAAATTGATTCTAAGTTTCTAAAATCG
Organism: Leptospiraceae bacterium; assembly: GCA_031368925.1. Lineage (GTDB taxonomy): Bacteria > Spirochaetota > Leptospiria > Leptospirales > Leptospiraceae > UBA2033. Next base: position 46,100 of record JANMOF010000438.1, on the reverse strand, counting down.
TATTTTCCCGAGAGTTTGCTCTCAAAAAATCTGGAAAAATCTATTTCCAAAAGAGAACTTTTACATAATAAAAAAGGGGCTGGATCTGAGTTTTTAGGCTGGGTGGATTTACCATCGCAAATCAAAGAAGCTGATTTAAAAAATATCCAGGAAACGGCAGACGAAATCAATTCTCATTCTGAATACCTAGTCGTGATTGGAATCGGTGGGTCTTATCTTGGTGCACGCGCGATGATCGAAGCGAATGTAAGCAGCTTTCACCTACACGAAAATCACAAAAACAAAAAAACAAAAGTCCTTTATGCAGGGCATCATCTTGATCCAGATTACCACAACGACTTGCTGGATTTTCTACAAGACAAAGAATTTTCCGTAAATGTAATTTCTAAATCGGGAACTACCACTGAACCTGCACTTGCTTTTAGAAGCCTACTTGCACTCACAGAAAAAAAATACGGAAAAGAAAACTTAAAGAAACGAATTTTTGCTACAACCGATGCAAAGAAAGGGGCACTCAAAAAACTCTCCGATGAATATGGACTCAAAACTTTTGTAATTCCAGATGATGTTGGTGGAAGATACTCTGTATTAACCCCCGTTGGGCTAATCCCAATTGCCGCTTCTGGAATTTCGATCGCTGATTTTGTAAAAGGTGCAAAGTCGATGCAGGAATTTTTAGCTAATGAAAAAGATCCTGTAAAAAATCTTTCTTGTTACTACGCGGCTCTAAGAAATACACTTTATGAATCCGGCAGAAAAATTGAGATCATGGTAAATTATAATCCTAAGATGCATTACTTTACCGAATGGTGGAAACAACTTTTCGGAGAAAGTGAGGGTAAGGACAAACGCGGAATTTTTCCAGCAGGAGTTGATTTCACAAGCGATCTTCATTCTATGGGTCAATACATCCAAGACGGAGAGCGCCAATTATTCGAAACAGTCCTCCATATCCAAGCACCAACTCGCGATAGCGTTATACAAGAGTTTGCCGGTGATCCAGATGGACTCAACTACATTGCAGGAAAAAAACTTTCCTACATAGGCGAACAAGCAATTAATGGAACCAAACTTGCTCATTACGAAGGCGGAGTTCCTAACATTGAAATTTCGATTCCAAAAATTTCTGCTGAAGTTTGTGGAGAGCTAGTCTATTTCTATGAGTACGCCTGTGGAGTTTCTGGCTACATGCTTGGGGTAAATCCATTCGATCAACCCGGAGTTGAGGATTACAAGAATAATATGTTCGCGCTGCTCGGCAAAAAAGGCTACGAAGAAATGAAAGTCAAAGTAGAAGGAAAACTAAAAGGACTAATGTAAGAATATTTGCCACCGAGGCACGGAGACACAGAGAGTTTTGGAAATTTTTTTTTATTTTTATGCGTCGAGATAATGAGAGCTTGGATTAGATTTCAATTTTTTCTTAAGATTATTACCCGAATGTTTATCCAGCTCTCTTTAATGCGATGCATAGCGATAAACGAAGACATATCGCCTAATCTCTTTTCTCTGTGTCTCCGTGCCTCTGTGGCAAAAAATTTTGAGGTGACGCATGACTAAAGAACTAACAAAACCGGAATTCAAATTTTATACAACCATTCGAGTAAGGTATGCGGAGGTAGATTTGCAAGGAATTGTATTCAATGCACACTACCTCACATACCTCGACACAGCAATCACTGAATACTTTAGAGCAATCGGTTACACATATTTAGATTTTGTAAAAAAGTATTCAATGGATTTTCACGTTATCCGCTCGGTGATTGAATATAAATCGCCAGCACGTTTTGATGATGAGTTAGACATTTGCCTAAATCCAGAATATGAAGGAGTAAAAATATTCTGGAAATTCGCAATCTTTCGTGGAAGTGAAATTCTTTGTTACGGCGAACTCGTGTATGCCGGTGTTGACACTGATACAAAACGTTTAAAGAAACTCGACTCAAGCGTTGTAAATACTTTGCAGCTAATAGAGAGTTAAGATGAAAATCCTATGATTCTATTACTTTAATTTTTTTATATTCGTAATGAATCCATATGATTTTTTTACTACGCATTCAATTACGGCAGGTAAATACTATAAACGTCTGAAAGAGAATATCGCTAAAAATGGAATTTTAGAACCAATAAAGTATACAATTCATAATGGAAGAAAATATATTGTTGATGGTCACCATCGAATTTTGGCAGCAAAAGAATTAATACTTGACGCAGTGCCTGCTGAAGAAGTAAACTTGCCGTATGGTAGCTATCAAACATCAGATGATTTAGTGAACTGGGAAAGTCGCTCATGAAATATTTATTTTTAGATTTGGAGAATACAGTAATTGATTCATGGGATAATCTTATTATCCTCAACAATCCCGAAGTTCATAAAAATATCAAGTCCATATCTCCTGATAAAGTCGGAATTTTTTCCTTTGCGATTTGGAATGAAGCGGACAAAGATAAATTCTTCCTGTCTTTGATGAATAGTTTAAATCAGCTTTATAACATTCAAATCGATCCAAACTTGGTATATTCTTTAGAGGAAGTAAAACAGGCTGTAGCGGGTAATATAAAATTATCTAACAATGATTTTATTAAATGCTTTGGGAAAGACCTAGCATTTATAAAATTTTCCAGGGATAAGTTTATTGGTCATGACCTTTATTTAATTGATGATCTAGTAGAATTCACAAATATAGAGACGGATAGCATAAAAATTACTCTTTTAAATCCAATTTTAAAAAGAGCAACAAAGGAATCCATTTGGGCACCACGGTAAAAATTTATGTTTCGAATAACTTTATTTCTACTTCTTTTTTTAAACCACTGTTTTTTCTTTGATCCAAAGCCTTGTAATTGTAAAGACGGAGACGATAAAACGTCGAAGGTCATTGCGCTTCATCTTTTGTACACGGAACCAATGACTAAGAGAGCGTCCACTTACTCTTGCAATGTTAGTGGGGAAAACCTTTGTTATGAACTTCAAAATTACTTGGCAAGAAGATCAAATGGAAGTTTTTGTATTTCAATTGCAGGCACTTACTCTGAAAATTCCTGCAACTCTGCCAATCGAATTGGTAGCTGTTATCTTCCTGAAACGTCAAACTTAAAAAAAAAATACTATTCTCCTATTTGGAGTAAAGCTTCCTCTCAAGCAGACTGCACAAATCTAAAAGGAACTTGGATAGAATGAAATCTCTTAAAATTATATTAATTCTATTACTTATCTCTCTTCTAAGCATACTACTAATGCCTTCTTACGTTGGTGCATGTAGCTGCAAAACTCCTAAAACTACCCTTGCAACATTTGCATTACTATCATTAAGTAATGAACCTAGCTTTTCAGGCAGTTGTAATCTTTCTGAAAAAAATTACTGCATCGAATATGGTTTTATCGACTTAGCTACGCAAACAAGTTTTTGTACGTTAGCAAAAGGAAGTTTTTCCCAAAATGGAAAATGTAGCAGTCAGAGCCTTATCGGCAAATGCAAAGTAAGCGATGCAAGCACTAAGTTTTACTATTCTCCATTTATTTCGACCACCGCGAAAACTGATTGTGATAATATCGGGGGAATTTTTAGGGCTGAATAGCAACGCTTAAAGAAACTCGATTCGAGCGTTGTAAATACTTTGCAGCTAATTGAGAGTTAATCTTTCTTTTTAAGATTCTCCCACCAATTGGTAGAAGCAAATGGCAAATCTGCATCTACCAACTCACCTGGCTTTGGTGTCAACAAATCAATGCCATTTTGAATCGCACCTTTCTGTGCAATTTTGATTGGTTCATCCCAATCATGATTGGCAAGGTTAAATGTTCCCCAGTGAACGGGTAACATGCGTTTTCCTTTTACATCTAAGTGAGCAGATATTGCCTTCTCTGCATTCATATGAATCCCTTCCCAAGTCCAATCATACGCTCCTACTTTTATAGATGTCAAATCAAAAGGACCAAGCTGTTTTCCAATTTCAGCAAAATGCGGAGAATATCCAGTATCCCCTGTATAAAAAAAACGATGCTTGGGTCCAATAAGGGACCAAGATGACCAGAGAGTTGTAAACCGATTAAAAAGTCCCCGTCCCGAATAATGAACTGCTGGAGTGCAAATAATTTCCACTTCGCCTAATTTTGCTTTTTCCCACCATTCCATTTCAATGATTTGACGTTGTGGGACACCCCATTTTTCTAAATGGGCGCCGATGCCAAGTGGAACATAGTATTTCGTTCCCTTTTTACTTAGAGTTTTTGCCACATCCATATCCAAATGATCATAATGGTCGTGAGAAATTACGACCGCATCGATTACAGGAAGGTCTTCTAATTTTACGGGTAATAGGAAAAACCGCTCTGGTCCCACGCTAGTAAAAGGTGAAACCTTTTCAGAAAACACTGGATCCACTAAAACTCTTAGTCCGTCTATTTCTAGTAAGAGAGTAGCATGCCCAAACCATATTGCTCGAAGTCCCGGCTTAAGTGGATTACTAAAAGTATCCGCTTTAGGAAAAACAACGGGAATTTCTCCTGGCGGATGTCTCACTTCAGACCCGAAGAATTGTCTTTTTGTTATTTCCCAATAAGAGGCGCCTGGTGTAAGTGTAGGCACATGGGGATTATTCGCAAACTTTCCTTCTTTAAACATTGGAGATGTTTTCATCCTCTCCAGGCGAACCCCTTCGGGTGTTCCTCCGAAAGAACTCAGACATGCTGTTTGCGTAAATCCAAATAAGAAAATGATAAAGATTAAAACCAATAATCCCAGACTTGCTTTTTTTGTTCTATTCATTCTATAATTACCCAACTTATATATTTTGAAATACTATTCAGCTTAGAGGCTAACGCTAAATCTCCCTTATTCACTAGGTGAACTTGGAAAATAAAATTCTTTCGGACAATTTCCAAAACCATTTCGACCACCTTTTGTTTTAATTGGATTACCCGGGAGATTTCCCCATTCGTATAAAACAAAAACGCCAGAAACATTTTTGCCTTTACAGGAAAGCCGAATAGCCCCAGCAAGAGAAGGTAGATTTTTTTCTACTATAGCGTTTACATCTTCTTTGCCAACAGGTTTGTCACTCAATGATTCAAATGCTTTTGAAATATCACGAGCATGTTCAAGCGCCCATTTGAAATAAGCCACAGGCTCTAACGGAGAGCATACTCCATGTTTAACCCACTCATGTCTTTCTAAGCATTTTTCTTTTCCAGCCATATATTCACTAAGTGATTTCCATTCACTCGAATTATAAAGACCTTTGGGCGCAGGATATTTACAAAATTTTCCAAGCTTTTCACTTTGGTTTTTGCATTCGCTTGGATCACAAACTCCTTCGGGAAATCCACTTGTGTAATTAGGCCAAAGTCCATGGAGTTGTAAAATTGATTTCTTCGGAAAAGTTTTGCAGCTAGGATCACTATTCGAACGCATACAAAATGTAGCAGGAACCGTGAGATCGAGTCGATAAAGTTTTTCTTTCCTAGTATCTATATCGCAACTCGCCTCCGCAACAAGGAAAGTAAACGGAAACAAAAGATTAAACAAGAACAAATAAATAAAGTATTTCAACATAGGTTTCTCCAATTTAAAAAAACTTATTCTCGTGTAAATGTTTTTCGACTATAAAATTCTTAACGCCACTACAGTTCTATCATCCTCTTGCGGAACATTTACAGAAAAGTAATCAAGCTCTTCTAATAATTTGTGACAAATAATCTCCATTGATTCTGATTGGTATTTCTGAATTGATTCTTGTATATTGTTAAAGTCGAAGAAAACACCTGTCTCATTTCGCTGTTCAAAAATTCCATCAGTTACATAAAGAAGAATGTCCCCCTTTCTAAGTTCTGTCTTGAACAGATTATAACTAGTATCCGCCCAAATCCCAAAAGCCTTTCCTCCTGAAGGAAGAACACTAAAAATATTTTCTCGTAAAAGCAGAGGAGGTTCATGCCCTGCATTTACAGTATACGCATAATAATGATTACCCTCTTTTTTAATAAAAGCACAACCAGCCGTAATAAAAAATCCGGGAGCACTACCCTTATTAGATCCAATCAAATGGTATAACTGGGAATTGAAATCTTTAGCTAGATCCTCTAATGATCCACAGATACCCTGCATTTGATCAAGTAACGATACAGAGGCAGTCATTATTAAAGAGCTACCAACTCCTTTTCCAGAAACATCACCAATAAAAAGCCATAGTTCTTCTTTCGATGATTCGTAAATTCTAAAGAAATCTCCACCCAACTCTTTAGATGGAAAACTAGTCGCATAAACTTCATACCAATCAGATCTACTATTAAATGGCAAAAGAAAAATTCCCTGCACTTTCTGTCCCATTTCCAATTCTTTTTGCATACTTTTATTTTTGATTTCTAATTCTCGTTTCTGTCGTGCGAGTTCATAAGTTTGTTCATAAACCTTTTCTTGCAGATTCTTACTATAATCCTCAAGACTGCGATTTTTTTCTGCGAGACTTTCTGTCATTACATTAAATGAAATTGCAAGTCTACCTATCTCATTTCTAGTAGTGGTAGCATAGCGCAAATCTAATTCTCCCCCGCTAATTCTCTCCGCAATATTAGTGAGACCAATAATAGGCTGAGTAATTTTTCTCGAATAGATTGAAAATACAAAAAAAGCAATCAATACAGTTAAGATGGTTGAAAATATAGTAACCTTGCGGATAATCGAAAGTCGCTCCATCACATTTTCATAGGGAACTACGTAGACCACAATCATTGATTTATACATAGGCAGTATTTCATAACCAATGAATACTAGGTTACCTTTCTTGTTTAATGATTTCTTAATATTGTCCTTATTATCTAATTCATAACTTTGAATGTGTTTTTTTATATCCTTTGAAATTATATCTTCCGCAGAATTTCCAATTTCAGAAAAATCCATGCTAATTTTGATAGTTAATGAATCTCTTTCGACTAACCATGTTTTGCCGCCATCATCGTCATCCGAGAAAAAAGCATTTACAAAGTCAGTCAATCGAACGCCGACACCGGCGACACCTATTCTATTTTTCCCATCCTTTATGATTGTATTTATATATGCGTACGTATTTCTTTCATCAGATTTATCAATATTAACTTCGTAGTCTTTTCCTGATTTCCAAAAACTAAAAAACCATTTATCTTTAGGCTCCGTTTCTTGAATATAATTCGTTTCGATTTTTATCTCTCTCGGACTCTTCTGGTCTTTCTCGAAAAAGTAATATCCTTTTGTTGAAACGTTAGATGCAAATATCCTCGTATACTCCAAGCGATTCGCAATATTAGTCATTTTAGTTTTCGTTGAATTTTCTAATTTTAAATTCGATTCCTTCGATTTAAACCATTCAATCAATTCTGGATCAAGAGAAAAAATCTCAGAGACTTTAAGTGCTTTATCTAATTCGCTTTCAATCTTTGTAGTTTTTAAGCCTAATAAAACAGGAATATCCTTCTGTCTTAATTTACTTTCAAATTCATCTTTTGCATACTGGTAACTTAGAAAACCGACTAAAGCTCCCGTAAAGGCAATAGATACAGCCGATAAAGATAAAAATTGAACATTGATAGACTTCCGAAAGAGATAAATTGGATTCATGCGATGAGGCATTTTGAACTATAGTTAATTAAATTGCAAGATTAATCTGAATGTTTAAAGTAAAACAACTAAAGTTTTACATCTCCAAATAAACAATTGCAATTATATCATAACTTGACTTTTTTCTCAAGAGACTGAAATTAAGTCTATGGAAGATTTTTCTTTAAATGAGAGTGGCGAGTTATATATCAAATGGAATATCAACTCAAACTATGCAAAATTGCAATTCAATGAATTAATAGCATCTTTGATTCATGAGTTTAAACACACCGGCGGGGTATATGATGCATTTGTGCAAAATGACGGGAAATTAATTGGAAATGAAAAAGTAGTAATCATTCGTAATATGAAAGATATTATTCAAATTTCTGTTACTCTAAAAAATTTTCTCATCAACAAGTATGTAAAGAATCCAATACCTAACCAAAAAATAAATTTCAAATTTTTAGATGAATATTCATTTCAATTATCATACAAATATACGAAAGAAGAAATTTTAAATATTAAATCTGTAAAGTTTTGGTATGAGAATTATTTTAAAATTGAAATTTTAAATTTTACTGAAGATTTAAAAAAAGCATTAGAAGATAAAGTTATTACAGAAGAAGAAGCCATCGGACTCGTCCAGATTTTAGATCAGATGATACTCGGAGCGGCAATTCTTTATGACAAACTAATGCACGAAAATTTAACGAATTAATTTATTGACTTGTTAATCTATTTTTTCCTTTTCCGATAAATGAATTAATCTCAACTTAATAACTATCGCAAGGAGATTTGATTTATGTCTTTTAAAATTTTTTTAGCTTTCTATATAATAGTTTTTTCTTTTGGTTTATTTGCTATCCCTGAAGTAAAAGTAATTCCTATTCCCGGAAATATTAATACGGACATGCAAGAGTTTGCGCCATCCTTAACCGCCGATGGAAAAACAATGTATTTTTATTCTAAGAGAAATAATTCTAAGTATACTGACCTATATAAATCAACATTAGTAAATGGGAAATGGACAAATCCAGTCGAATTACGCCTATTAAACTCTCCTTACGATGACCAAAGCCCGTTCGTTTCCGATGATGAAAAATTTATCGTCTTCTCTTCCAATCGAGATGGTTCTATTGAGTTTCGATTAGCTAACGGCAAACTCGGAGTATCCAGAGATTTATATTACGCGGAGCAGGTTGGGGGCAAATGGACAAAAGCCTCAAGTCTATCAGATAAAATAAATACAGAAGAGATGGAAGAGAATCCTTTTTTGCACGAAAGTGATTTTTATTTTACCAGATACCCATTCGGAAATCCGGCGGAGGCAAAAATTTGGAAAGCAAAAATAATCGGAAACCAATTGCAAGAGCCCGAAGAACTTCCATCTCCTATTAACATAGAAGGAACTTCGAATATCGCAGCAGTAATCTCTAAAGACGGCAAATACATATACTTCGCATCAAATCGCCCGGGTGGCTACGGAGGGTATGACATCTATCGCTCAAAAATTGAAAAAAATGGAAGCTATAGTGACCCAGAAAACCTCGGATCTGAAATCAATACAAAAGGCGATGAAGCTTATATGATTATAGATAAAGCGAATAACGCATTTTACTTTTGTCGAAAGAATGTAAACGAGAATTACGATATATATACCGCTCTTATTTTAAAAGATGATGATGAACCCAAAGTCGCAATCAAAGAAAGCCCCGTAAGGGACAAACCGATCGAAGAGGCTAAAGTCAACCCACCCCAAAAAGACATTGAAATTCCAAACGTAGTAGAACTTCCCAAAAAAGAAATTCCGAAAAAAGATACCGTAACTAAAGACGAAATAACACAAACCCTAAAAGATAAAAAAAAACTAACTCTTAATAGTGTTCATTTCGACACAAATTCTAGCGAATTACTTTCTGATTCATTTCCTGTCTTAAATCAAATTGCAGATTTTTTACGAGACAATCCAGAAAGTAAAATTAAAATCACCGGTCATACTGATCTAACAGGCGATGTAGCGCTTAACAAGATATTATCCCTAGAAAGAGCAGAGTCGGTTAGAACCTACTTACACACGAAAGGTATTGACAGGAAGAGAATGATTTCAGATGGAAAAGGTTCTACGCAGCCAGTAATTAATAATTTAGATCCAGAATCAAGCCGTCTCAATCGACGCACTGAGTTTCAGGTGATGGACTAACTAAAATGACAAGCTGATGTGTGCGTTTTAGAAAGCACTTTCACCGGAGGAGTCTCTCTCTTACAAATATCTTGCGCAATCGGACAGCGCGTGTGGAAATAACAGCCATTAGGCTTATTTAACACGCCTGGAATTTCGCCCGATAGAATGACTCTTTTCTTTTTGCGATTTTCTAATTCGAAAGTTGAGGCAAATAAGGATTTTGTGTAAGGATGAGAAGGCTTTTCTACGATTTCTTTTTTACTTCCGACTTCTACAACTTTTCCCAAATACATAATGGCAATGTCATCTGAAATATGCGTGATGATATTTAAGTCGTGCGAAATAAAGAGTAGAGAAAGATTTTTATCTTTTTTGTAGTCCGCAAGTAAGTTGATTACTTGTGCTTGGTTCGAGACATCAAGTGCGGATACAATTTCATCGCAGACAATAAATTCTGGATTTAGAATCAGAGCGCGGGCAATTGCGATTCGCTGCCTTTGTCCACCCGAAAATTCGTGCGGATAACGAGTAAGTATGTCCGACTTGAGACTCATCTTTTCTAAGATGTCCACTGCGACGTCTTGGGATTCTTTACGAGAAAGTTTTCTGTGAATCGTAAGCCCTTCTGTGATGATTTCAAAAATAGTAAGCCTAGGATTTAAAGACGAATAGGGATCTTGGAAAATAATTTGTAAATTCTTTCTGTAGGGAAGCAATTCTTTTTGCGAAAGAGTTGTGAGTTCTACGCCGTTGTAATTGATACTTCCTGAATCGAATGGTTGTAAACGAAGGATTGTTCTGCCTAATGATGACTTTCCGCAACCGGATTCTCCGACCAAACCGAGAGTGTGTTTGTCAGGAATTGTAATATCTACATTTTCTACAGCGCGAATGATGTTCTTTTTGAAAAACTCTTTTGAATTTACAGTATAACTAGAAGAAAGATTCTTTACTTCGATCATTTTTTCTTCTCCTGTAAAAAACAAGACGAGCGTCTATTCTTTATTAGCTCATAGAGCGGTGGTTTTTCGATTTTACATCGTTCCATGACCTGTGGACAGCGAGTAGAAAAATGACAACCTGTTGGATAATTGACAGGCGAAGGCACGATTCCATCAATGACTGCAAGCTTTTGGTGTGACTTGATCCCACTTGGAATAGAACGAAGAAGAGCTTGCGTGTAAGGATGATTAGCCTTTTCAATCAAAAGATCAGTTTCTCCAATTTCTACGATTTGCCCCGCATACATTACTGCAATTCGATTGGCAAGAGATGCGACAAGCGAAATGTCATGCGAGATAAATAGGATTGACATAGAAATTTCTTCTTTGATTTTCAAAAGTAAATCTACCAATTGCGATTGAATAGTTACATCGAGCGCACTAGTTGGCTCATCGGCGATTAAAAGTTTTGGATCACACATGAGAGCAGAGGCAATACAAATTCTTTGCAACATTCCACCACTCATTTGCCCAGGATAGGAATTAAGTCTATCGTCGAGTTCAGTTAATCCTACTTTATTAAGCAGATACTTAGCCTTATCCACAGCTTCCTTTTCGTTTTCGGAAATATGGATTTTGTAGGACTCAATGATTTGGTCTTTGATTTTCTTTAATGGATTGAGTGATGTGAATGGATCTTGGAATATATAGGCGATTTCCTTTCCTCGAATGGAGCGTAATTTTTCATCACTGACTTCCAAAATATTTGTTCCATTAAAGATAATTTTTCCAGTCGTATATTCGAATTGTTTTACAGGTAAAAGTTTTGTAATCGAAAGGGCTGTCAGGGATTTACCGCTACCAGATTCCCCAACTAAAGCAAGAATTTCTCCTTCTTCTAAAGTAAAGGATACATTTTGTAGAACGGGTAACACTGGATTACCCTGAATCGTTAAAGAAAGATTTTCAATTGATAGAATTTCTGGTTTTACAATTTCAATTTTTGTTGGTTTGGTGATAACTTCTTTTTTTGCTTTCGCCGGCTTTGTGATGACTTCCTTCTTGGTAACAGTTGTTTTTGTTTTGGGTGACTTTGCTATTGGTGTTTCGGCTATTGGCTTTTTAGTTTTAGGTGTTGGATTTTCTTTTTTCATTTGAAGGTCACCTTTTCCTTTGCATCAAATGCATCTCGTAAACCTTCTCCCACAAATGCAGCGAGTTGGATTGTAAGAAATAAAGCAAAGGAGGGAAATGCTATTAGCCACCATGCACTGAGTCTTTCGCGCCCTTGCCCAATGAGTTCTCCCCATGATGGATTCGGGGCAGGGATTCCATAACCGAGAAAGTCTAGTGCGGATAACACAGATATAGACCCAATCAAGATGAAAGGTAAAAAGGTAACGATAGGCGTAAGAGCATTTGGAACAATATGTTTGAAGATAATTGTATAAGTCGGAACACCGAATGCTTTCGCTGCTTCTACAAATTGAGCTTGCCTGAGTTTGTAAAATTCCCCGCGCATATAATAACTAATCCCAATCCAACTCACAGCACCGTATGTAATCAAAAGCACTGTAAAACTTCGACCAAAAAAAGATCCCATAATCAAAATCAAATACAAAAAAGGAATTGCGGAGAAAATCTCTATTATCCTCTGAAATGTCAAATCAAAGATCCCAGCGAAATATCCTTGTAAGCCGCCAATGATTGTTCCGATTAAAATTTCCAAAAAAACTAAAATCAAACTAAAACTCATCGAGATTCGATACCCGTAAAAAATTCGAGTAAACACGTCTCGCCCTCGGTCATCCGTCCCAAGCCAATGTTTTGCGTCTGGCTTTGTTGGAGGAGAAACTCCAAACGGGAGATCGGACATATTGCTTTCGTTGAACCCGTAAGGAATTGGAGGGGATAATAAGAAATTGCCGCTTTCTTTAAAGCTTTCCGACTTGGATAATTTTTTATAATTTGCAATCGTATCTTCTTTTCCGCCGAATGTTTTGTCTGGATAGAATTTGAAAATAGGAAAGTAAAATGATTTATTGTAATACACAAGTATCGGCGTGTCATTGGAAAGAATAGGGGCAAATAGCGATATGACGTAAGTAATCAAAAGAAACAAAAAGGAATAATACGCCCGTTTGTTTGCGCGAAATTTTTTTAGTCTTTTAAGAGTATTTGGATTTAGAGTCATTCGAACTTAATCCTTGGGTCAATTAATACATAACAGAAATCAGAAACAATATTTCCAGCGAGAGAAAGAATACTTTGCACGAGTAAAAGTCCCATCATAAGATCAGTGTCTCTTTCACGGACAGCGTTAAAACTAAGTAAGCCCATGCCGTCGATGCTAAATACCAACTCGATAATAAGTGAGCCTGCGAATAGCAAACCGAGATTACTACCAAACCCTGTGGCAATTGGAATCAAAGAATTTCGAAACGCATGCTTGAAGACTGCATCGCGAAATGTCATTCCCTTGGCAACGGCGGTTCTTACATAATCCTTGCTAATTTCCTCCAAGAGAGAATTTTTCATCAGGATAGTTTGAACAGCAAAGGAATGAAATATATAACAGAGCACAGGAAGAAACATATGATGGAGTCTATCTAGTATTTGCCCCCAAGTGGTGTAGGACTCATAATTATCCGAGACTTCATGCCCGAGCGGAAAAATCGAAAAGAATTCTCCCGAAGCCAGAAAATACAAAAGTAAAAGAGCAAGTGCAAAAATCGGAATAGAGTAGGTGAAGAATATTATGAAACTTGTTGCCAGATCAAATACTTCTCCGTGGTGAAGTCCCTTGTAAATCCCAAGAGGAATACAAATCAAATAGGAAATAAAAAAACCACTCAGACCGAACATAAGCGAGATAGGCATTTTTTCAAAAATCAAATCACTTACTTTTTTATAGTTGATTCTGGACTCTCCCAAGTCAAAGCGGATAATATTGCCTAGCCAGTAGAGGTAGGCAATCGGTGCGGGTTTATCCAAGTGTAGCCGCTCTTTTAGAAGTTGGATTTCTTCGGCAGAGATTTGCTTTTGGCTACCGCCACTTTCATTTGCAGTCCCACGCCATTTGGCAAGCTCAGATTCAAAAGGTCCGCCCGGAGCCATATGCGAAATTAAGAAAACGACAAATGTGATTCCTAGAACGGTTGGAAATAAAAGTAAAAAACGTTTGATGAAGTATTTTTTCATAATGTAAAATGTTTGATTGCGTAACCGATAATGCTTGTATGATTTCCTTCTCGAAATTGATCTAATCTCGCGCGTTGTGAAATTAGAATTTTCTCTCTAAAATCTCTATCGGAAAAAATTTTCAGAATACATTCACAAATACTTGGAAAGTTTTTCTCTTTCACCAAGATTCCCGCACCATCTAAAGTATCTTTCACGGCACCCGCATCATAAGCAATAATCGGAACATCATAGAACATAGACTCAAGAAGGGGAACACAAAATCCTTCGTGTTCGCTCATACATAAAAACAAATCTGCTTTCTGGTAATATTCAGCAAGCAATTCATCACTTAGAAAATCAGAGAAAAAAATATGATTCTCTAAACCAAAAAGCTGAATGAGAGAAATCAATTCTTCTTTATAAAGCTCTAACTCTTTAGAGCAATAACCAACCAAGTGAATTTGAAAATCGGAAAAAAAATAATCCTTCAAAACTTTTGCGAGTTTTATCAAATCATCTTGTTTTTTATTGGGAGCAATTCGACCTACAAAGATGATTTGTTTTTTTTCATTTTGTGGCGCGGAATTTATTATTTTTAATTTTGTAAAATCGTAAATAATAGGAAGGACTTGGATGTTGGAAAATCCTAAATCTAAAAGTTCTTTTCGATTGAATTCTGAATCAGCGAAATAGAGCTGGAAATTTCCATTCAAACTTTTTAATTCTTCCCTTCCTTTTTTGAGGTAGTGAGTTAACTTCAAATCATAAGGCTCGAAGAAATGACTTGGCGTTACATTATGATAGATGAGTGCTTTAGGAGATTTTAATTTTTCTACAAAATCGAGAACTGCCGAGTGGATCGAGTGATGATAAATTACAAAATCAAAATCCTTTTCGTTGTATGACTTGAATTTTTTTGCAAGACCATTCGTGTCCTTGCCAATGTTCTCGGAATAAATTTCTCCCTCAAAACCAATCTCTTGAAAATAAGCTTTGAGCATTAGCATCTCGTTACTAATCGCATCGCCCGGGTTAAAGCCTGCCGAAAATTGGACAATTCTTTTCGTTTTGTAGAAACTCACGTTAACTTAGAATTTGAAATAGGAGAAAAATGTCATTTATAAAATTTAAAGATTACCACCGATGAACACCGAGATCAACGATAAAAGATACGATAGTTTTCGAATGTTCGCAATTTGCTTTAAATCTAGATTATTTTTATCGTTCTTTTATCGGTGTCCATCGGTGGTAAAAAAATCACTCTTTGATTATCCTCATCAAAGTTTCAGCGAATGGAAATTCATTGAATTCTTTCACTCGCTCGAATTGGGATTTGATAAGACTTGCCTTCAATTCTGTAGAAGAAATTACTTTTTGAATTAATTCAGTAAGAAGTGGAAAATCTTTCTGAGTAAAAAGTAAACCTGCGTCTTTAACTGTTTCAACTACGGCACTTGAGGAAAACGCCAGAACTGGAACACCCATAGCCATGGCTTCGAGAATAGGAATACCAAAACCTTCATGTTCACTTAGGGAGAGATAAATATCCAAAGTCGAAAGTTGCTTTTTTACATTTTCGTCATTTGGATTTTCGTGGATTTCTACTTTGTCAGAAAGCTCCAATTTTTGCATGAGTTCGAATAGGTAGTCGTTGTAGGTTTGAAAGGCAGGATTTTTTTTCCCGATTAGAACAAGTGTATACGAAGGATCAATCTTTTGTAAAAAGAACAAAGTAAAAAGTAAATCTTCTAACTTTTTATTAGGCGCCCATCTTCCAATAAAGCCGATTCTTTTTCCATGATTCTTTGCTTTTCGTAATTGCGGATAATGGCTAATAACCGGCATTACGGACATTTTAGTTTTATTTGGTTCGCCTATCAACTTCAAATATTCAGATTGGTTGAAATAGGAATCTGATAGAACATGCGACAGCGATCGATGAAGAGAGAAGAGTTCTAAGTTAGATTTAATTCCATTTCTTTCAAATGTTTTAAAAAGATCTTCGCTCATAAAATTCTGAAAGAAGGAAATAGGAGTCATGTTATGAAAACGAAGGATTTTTTTGCCAGGAAGTTCTTGGAAAAATTCTAACGGATAACCCGTTCCTCCAAAATGTAAAATATGAATATCTTCTGAAAAAATTTTCGGGTGTTTGAATGGAGAATAAATTTCAAATTCATCGTTAGAATTATTTACTCTTGTTAAAATTGCGTTTGGAATATTTAATTTTTGGAAAATAGATTGAAAGCCGCGGATGTCATTTCCGATTCCATCTCGATCGTTGAACTCATCAACATGCTGATAGATTTTCATGGAAGAGTAAAACTGATAAGTTCCATTTCGTCTTTCTCTACAGAGTGGGAGATGATGTTTTTAAAACCAAGCTCTTTTAAATAGGAAAGAAGTTTTTCCAAATCAATTCGAGTTAAATAATTTTCTTGGAAAGGAGAATGAAAGTCGAGAGAAGAATTTGAAAATCGAATAAAGCATCCAGTTCCACTATCCGCATTTTCCTTCCAAGAGAGAATCAGGCTTTCTAAAATCCAAGCAGGAAGTAGGCAAGCATTACAATGTAAAATTAGGTTAGAATAATTTTTATAACTCTTAAAAGTTTGAATCGAATTAGTAATCGAAACTTCATTTGTGATTTGGGTTTTAATATAATCGAACTGGATTTTATTTTGAAGTAGAACGTGAAAAGAAATTCGATTCACTTTGAGTAGATTTAAAAAGTTTTCCCAATCAGGAAGTAGAACTAAAGTGGGTTTGTCTTTTTTTAAGAAAGAAAGAATGCGCAAATTACTTTTACTAAAACTTTCTTCTAGTGGTCGGTTGTTATCGTAGTATTCATTTTGAAAAAAACTTGGTCTCGCTATTGTTCTTAATTCCACAACTTGTTTGTAAAGTTCATCTAGCTTTTTTTCAAGTCTTTGGTTTTTTGTTTTTAATAAAATCAATTCGTGTAGTACTGAATAAAAAGCTTTGATTCGATTTTCGGAAAGTTTTTTGTCCACGAGTGAATAGGTTTCGGTAAACTTAACGATTGCCCATTTCAAAGGTCCGCGAATGAACCACAAACGAGGATTTGTAAACTTAGGGGGAGCAATTCCTTTTTCAAAAAGATTTGCAGTGAGAGATGGATCAAATTCACGATGACCCGCAGGAGAGTCAGCAGAGAGTTTTAGTTTTGCGATTCGTTCGATTTCGTTTTTGTCGATATGACGCTTTTTTAAACTCGATTCAATCTCTGCCATGATTTCACGGACGTTGATATCTGAGTTTTGAATTTCAAAAACTTCTTTGTTGTGTTCTGTGTTTTTCAAAAAGACTTTAACCAAGTTGGATAGATATTAATTTTCAAACTTACCTCTTTCTTTCAATTAAAATAATACAAAGTAAGTTTTCTTTTTTAATTCTAAGTTATGTCGGATAAGAATTTAAAGATTACCACCGATAAACACCGAGGACACCGATAACTGAGCGATAGGTTTTTGGTTTACGATATTCTTTTCCGTTTCATTGCGTTCGTCGTTTAATTGCATATTATTTAACTCCATATCCCAAATAAAACCCATCGTATCTTCTATCGTTTTTTTATCGGTGTGCATCGGTGGTAATCTTTTACGGTTTCCGTATTGGGTTATGACCACATAAAAGAGTTTACATTTCCATCTTGAGATATTACTCTAATTTAATTTTTCAAAAGCCTATGAAATTGTTCTACTTACTTTACATTCTACTTTTCTTTCAGGTCTTGCTTTTGGGACCGGTGGTTATGCTCATCGTAAATACTTTTTTCAAAAAGTATCTCTTAGTGAAAATGCCTATCGCTGGCTTTATAATCCCATTCTTTCTTTTCTACGCTAAAGATTTAGAACTAAAGACGAGTGGGTTTAATAAAACTGATATCGTGAAATTGAAAATCAAAAGAATTTTCTTTTGGGTAAATCCTCTTTATCTTTTCAGTGGAAAAGTTCGGATTCAGAATTTTCTGTTGATTGCGCCTGAGATGAAGTATATAAATCGAATCCCTTCGATTCAGAAAATGAAATACATGCCGCCGATTGGTCGAGTTGTTTTGAAGTCCGCGAATCTAAAAAAAGGATTTATTGAAATTGAAGACAGAACTGTATTTCCGCTTTATCATTCCAAAATAGAAAATATCGAAATTGATAACGCAGAGATAGATTTAGGAATCCCACTCCGACTTATTTTTGATTCAGAATATGCGTATTGCAAAATTGATTCAGGAGATATTTTGGCTAGTTGCGAAAATGGAAAGGGAAGTTTGCAAGTGCAAGGAGTGACTTGGGCAAAGTTAGCAAATTTAGATTTAATCTCAGTCGGATTTTTAAAAAACAAAATAGATTTAGATGTTTCTTTTAAACATAACAAAAACAAAACAGAGTTCGAAGGCACACTCGGACAAATTAATCGTAATCCAAATAAGCAAGATGAAACCATAGAAAAGAAAAAGTTGGATTATAAGTTTCAAGTAGATTGGAATGAATACCAAATGCCTTTCGATTTAGCTTTGAAGAAAATGATCGCTAAACTTTTAACAGGACTGAATTATGGGGAGGCAATCAGCATGACAGTGAACATGATTGCCGAAGGTATGTCAAAGTTATTGAATAAAATAAATACCAAACCAAACGAAGAAACAAAACAGGCTGAAGAAGATGGTAAAGAGCAAATCTAATTTTACGGGTCTACTTGTAACCAAGGTAATGAGTTTTCACTAATACCCAATTTTCATCTTGTTTCACGTGAAACGAAAAACTAATTAATCTCCCTGACTCGTCATACGTTAATACTTGCATTCTTTTGGATGAACCTTGAAGGTTTTCTCTTTTCTCTAAACGTCCTTTTGCGTCGTGGTAGTATTTAATAAATCCGATAGATTTTTTCTTCTCATCAAAAACTTCTTGGATTAAAATTGTTTCGTCTAAAGGATCTTTTTTGGTAGAGAAAGATTCTTGGTTTCCTTCTTCTTCCCATTTGGTTTCACATTCAGATACAAATCCATTCGCAATAGAAACGATGCGATGCCTAAGAAGTCCTTTTCCATTTCCAAGAACAACGTTGATTTCTTTTAAAGTGCCTGACTGAGTATAGAGAAATGTTTTTTTCTCTTGCGATGTTTTATCTGGTGCAAAAAGTTCTTCTGTCTTTAGTTTCCCATTTTCGTAAGTGTAGATAATTTCTCCATCTGGCTCTCCTTTCATGTTGAGAAATTTTTCAGAAATTAGTTTTCCTTCGCCGTCATATTCGTAGGTTGCTGAGTAGACTGTTTGACCTGTTCGATTCTTAACGGTTTCAGAGATGGGACCAGATTTTTCTGAGCCGAGAGTGAAGCGATCTAGGTAAGACCATTTGCCTGGAGTGTAGGAGAAAATAGGAAAGCTAAAAAGAAGAAGGATAACAATTTTTGATTTCATAGATATTTCTATCGACGAAATCAAAAATTAATTTAGGCGCTCATTTTCCAAAGAAGGAAATTGGTTCGAGGAATGAAGTTAGATTTTCATCTTGGTAGATGGTGTCATATAGAGAAGGCAAGTCATCAGAGAAGAAAAACTGATATGTCTCCAATTCGGTAAGGCTGGAATTTAAAAAATCATCAGGAGCAAAATGACTAAAAGTTGCGAGTAGACCAATGATAAAAATGGAAGAGAGCGAAAGTATGATTCGATTTCGAGTTTGCTTTCGCTCGTATTTATTTGAGACGTTTCTTGCAATATTTTGACTCCATACATCGCTATCAATTCGAGATTGGATTTCTGGTAAATGTGATTCTTCGTTGTTCATTCTTTCTCTCCCATAAAGGCAATTTTTCGTAAGAATTCCTTTCCTCTAAAGGCGCGTGATTTGACAGTGCCTTGTTTGATGGAAAGTTTTTCGGCGATTTCTTTTTCGGAAAAGCCTTCTGAATAATGCAGTAAGATAGTTTTGTATTTCTCAGGAATTTGTTTTAAGTATTTGATAAGTAAGTTTGGTTGGTTTTGGGTGTCATCATGCAAATGAGTTTCTTCTTTGATTTTTAAAGTTGCCCGTTCTATTTTTCGTTCTTCTCGCATCAGTTTTTCGTTCATTCTAAAAGATTCATTTCGCGCAATGGCATAAAGCCAAGTAGAAAGTTTTGATTCCTCTCTAAACTTTCCGCTGACCAAAGCTTTGTAGGCGCGTAAGTAAGTCTCTTGAACAACGTCATCAATAGAATGAAAAAATCTCTCTGCAAGATTTTTTTCAATCGCAGAGAGAACTATTGATTTGGTGGAGTTTACTATTTCTGTAAAATCGGAGTTAGTCATGGTTATGTTTTTTTAAAAGTTTGGTAATCCTATCGGCTAATTTGTTTCTTTGTTCGGGCGTTAATACTGCGTGAAATTCTATAAATTTTTTAGTCATAAAGATTCTCATTTGGTCTCGTTTGGCTCCGCTTGTTTCAAAGGCAGAGTTTACTTTTGACTCATCAATCTGAGTTAGACGAATTTGGTCTACGATTTCTTCGGGAATCATTTTCAAATCCAACTCTTTTCGTTTATCTAGAATCTCTTTTTTGATTCTTTGCAATTCTACTTTTTGTTTATCATCCAAATCTAACTCGCTAGAAACTTTTTTGACAATCCACTCTGCACGTTGTTCCATAGAGTGGTGGCGACAATTTATCGCAGCAAACAATGCTATGAGCGATAGGGAAGTTATTTTTATAAGATGTTTCATTCTTATCTCCTTGTTTGGAAATTAAGACCTAAATATTTTTGAAAGGTTCCACTTTCATAAGTTTCTGGGCGACTCGTAGGAATTGTTTCAACGAAAAGTCCAAGGAAATTTTTCCGTTCTTTTGCTTCATGAAAAATAAAAAAGGAAACAATTCCTACGAACGGGCTCTCCCTCCTGAATTTGTGAAAAAGAATTTCTTATTTTCTCTAAATTCTTAAAGGCGAAGCTATACTCAGATTTTCACATTTCCACAAAAAAGTAGGAAAATAAAAATAACTCTTTTAAAAAAAAGTTATTCTGGAAAAGAATGAAAGCTAAATTATTTCTATGATTAGCAACACAATTCAAACCCGTATTTCAGAATTATTTCCAGATATTGCAACCCAAATTGATCAAATTTTTGATTTTGAAAAATTAGAATCCTATTTTCAATTTCTAAAAGATTATAACGAGATCGGTGGTTTTTTTTCTAAGTCTGACTCAGAAAATATTTTAGATCGCCATATAGTAGAGTCGGTCGTTCACATTTATAAAATTCTTCTCGCGCACGCAGTTTCACATGAAACTCGATTGGTCGACATTGGCACCGGTCCCGGTTTACCAGGTTATATTTTTTACACTTTAAAAAATCCACCGTATATAACATTGGTTGATTCCCAAATGAGAAGACTTGGAATTTTGGAAAAGTTCCATACAGAAAAATATAAAGACCAAAAAGTAAAATTTATTTATGCAAGAGTAGAAGAGATTAAGGAAAAGTTTGATTTAGTTATCATGCGGTCTACAATTAAATATCCTTGGTCAGCCGAAATGATTTCAGGGATCTTAAAATTGAATTCTTCTTTCATTCCTTTTTTAGCCAAACGAAATTATGATCTGAAGTTCGAGCAAACATTTCTCGAAAATCTTGGATTAAAAATTGAAAAAGATTTCGATATTCCTGAATTAGAGTTTTTAGGAAACAGGCATATGAAAGTATTGAAAAAGATAGCAGAATCTAAAAAGGGTTTCCCGAGAAAGTGGGAAGCCATAAGCAAAGAAATCAAGAGGACATCATGGGAAAAATAATTTCGATCAGCAATCAGAAAGGAGGAGTTGGAAAAACAACAACATCTATTAACCTCAGTTCTTTTCTCGCTAGTCGAGGGAAAAAAGTTTTGCTCGTAGACATTGATCCGCAGGGGAATGCGGGCTCTGGTCTTGGACTTGATATTAATCAAATTGAAAATACTTCTTATGAAGTTTTAATTGGAGATGTCTCTGCCTTGGAAGCAATTCAAAAAACAGGAATTGAAAATCTTTCCATAATTCCTTCGAATATTAATTTAAGTGGAGCTGAAATTGATTTAATGTCTGAAGAGCGAAAGGAATTTCGTTTAAAGGAAGCTCTCACTGCAATTAGACCAAGATTTGATTTTATAATAATTGATTGTCCGCCATCCCTTGGTGTTCTTACAGTAAATGCGCTTTGTGCGTCTGATAGCGTAATGATTACTTTGCAAACAGAATACTTTGCTCTTGAAGGACTTACGCAGCTAATGAAGATTATCTCCTTGGTGCAGGAGAATCTAAATACTTCTCTCGAATTAGAAGGTGTAGTTTTAACCATGTACGATAAGAGAACAAATCTTGCCAACCAGGTAGCTAATGATGTAAGAGAGTATTTCAAAGAGAAGGTTTATAAAACCATGATCCCTAGAAATATCAAACTTGGAGAAGCGCCTTCTTTTGGAAAACCAATTAACTATTATGATCCAGATGGAATTGGAGCACAAAGTTATCGTGGTCTGGCTGATGAAGTAATTTCACAAAATGCGTAGGAGAAAAAATGAAACCAAAAGTTTTAGGTAAAGGTCTTGGGAATTTAATAGGTGGAACAGGAAATCGTAGTTCAGAATCTACTGAGGTTACTAACAATTCACCCCTAAAGGAAATTAAACTTTCCGAAATCAAGTTAAATCCCAATCAACCCCGAAAGACATTTTCAGCCGAATCTATCTCCGAATTATCAGAAACAATCAAACAACATGGATTAATTCAACCAATCGTAGTAAATCGTACAACTGACGGTTACGAGTTAGTATCCGGTGAACGACGATACCGAGCCTGCAAAGAAGCTGGATTTCATAAAATTCCTGCCATTGTTAGAAACTATTCCGAAAAAGAAACTTTAGAAGTGTCTATCATTGAAAATATCCAAAGAGAAGATTTAAATCCTATTGAAGAAGCGATGGCATATCAGCAACTCACTGAAAAACTTTCCATGAAGATAACAGAAGTTGCCGCTCGCGTTGGAAAAAATCGCTCTACTGTTTCTAATATGATCCGCCTCTTACAGCTTCCTGATTCAGTCAAAGAATTAATTAAAACTGGAAAACTTTCCGAAGGTCATGCTCGTCCACTTTTATCTATCGGAGACAAACGCAAACTAGAAACTTATGCAGTTCAAATCGTTGAAAAATCTCTCACAGTTCGGGAAGTCGAAGAATATGTTGCAGGACTTTGGGAAACGAAAACAACTCTTAGCACTAAGCGAGAGAATGTAGATCCATCTATAACTAATGTAGAATCTAAAATTCGAAATAAACTATCAGCAAAAGTAAAGATCGCACATAACTCAAAAATCGGAAAGGGGAAAATCATTATTAGCTACAACAATATGGATGAGATGGAGCGCATACTTTCGAATATGCAAATTAAATAATAGATTAAAATCTATAAGTATACGAAAGCTCTGCTATTCGATTTTGTGCCGCTGTATCATGAAACGCCTCAACACTTCTATAAAGTCTTGGTAGCAATAGAGCTGCAATGACCACTTCTCCATGTGGTTGAGCAAATATATATTTACTGGGTCCGGGCTTATTTAATAAGTCCCCATAGATATTTTTATTTCCTGTTTTTGTATTGTTAATGTAAAATGCAGCAATAGCTAAAATAACCATGTCTATCATAGCATAAGTTCCCATTTTAATTACGGTATCAGAGGTAGTGTAAAAAGGGGAACTATAAGAATTATAAAACACACTTGCAGCAGGCGTTACTAAGTTTAATGTTTGAGATACAATATGGTATTTAGGCTTCAGTGCTTCCTCAAATTTATAATCAGCTGAATTTTTATTTAACTCAACTTCAAGAATTGTTTTGAGTAATTTAGCTTCTCCATTTTTTGTAGCTTCTATCCTCACGATAGAGTCTTCCGATTTTTTAGTAAATCTTCCTACATAGACATTGAATCGAAAGGGGCTAAGTAGACCACTTCGATATCGATAATTAAATCCACCGGTAGATTCAAGTGAAACAACAGAATCATCCGTTATCTTATTTAGAAGTTTTATAATCTTCAAATTCGTATCTTCTACAGATGTTGGGCTTTCAAAAGATTCAGATGCACCAAGCTGAAATGAAAAAAATACCACAAGCAGGTAAGTAAAAGTATGTGCTAATAGAAAATTAATCTTAATCACAGAAGTTTGTCCCCAAGAAAATATGCAGCTATGAGTCCGAGAGAATTATAGGCAGCATGCGCAGCAATTGCAATCCATATATTTTTAGACTGAAGATAAATTAAACCGAATAAGAATCCAACGAATGTTAATACAACTGGAACAACGGGCGAAGCATCAAATGAAAAATGCATTAGACCAAAGATGAAAGATGTAATAAAAAGTCCCTCCTTCGCAAAACCCTTACTAACAAAATGTGCAAGGAACATTCCACGAAATAAAAACTCTTCTAAAATTCCTGTAATTATACCGACAGTGTAAACTGACCAAGCGAGAAGATAATAGTTACCCTTTAAATTTAAAAATAGTTTAGCTTGAAATTCATTTATCTTTGGTTTAAAATTGAAGAGGGAAAAGAGCATAGATACAATAAGGAGCATTATAAAAACTACACACCCTACGAGCATACCACGGTTAATCTGAATAAATCCGAGTTCATCGTTTAAGCTGTTTACATCAACGTGAACTAACTTCTTTAAAATAAAATAAGTAGGAAGAACAAAAAACAATAACCATAGGATATTTTGTATAAAAAGAAGACTTGGAGAAGTCTTAGTAACTGCCTCAATGTATTCTTCATTAATTTTATGTGGATTATTTTTGAATAGAGTTTCAAATTCTTTAACTGTCTTAGTTTGAACGTCTACTTTTTCTTGTTCGCTCAGTTCTACAAAGTTTTCAGGAAAACGATTTTGAAGAGCAACAGTTGCCATTGTAAATTGAGAGAAAATACTTAACAAAACATAGCAAAAACTTATAATAGTAATATGAATGAGAGAAATTCTGAATATCTCAAAATTGTCTCTAGGAATTTTTTCTTCGCTCATCTTTCCTTTACAATCTTTAGAACCTAATTCTCTTGTCATCGTTTTTTCCTACTATCTTAGTTGACAAAATAAAAATCTGTAAAATTGTCATGGGATGAAACGGTTTCTTGTTTTAATTCCCTTATTGCTTCTATTTTCTAGTTCTCCCTCTTCCAATGATATGGGAATTTCTTTAGAAACGAACTATCGTAATTATCGCCCAGGTCAATCTATCAAAATAAATGTGCGTTTAAAGCAAGCCGCCTATCTCTATGTGCTTACATTACAAAGTGACGGAAATTTGAATCTACTCTATCCAAATGAAGATGAGCAAGATAATATGATCTTCAACGAAGAAATAAAAATTCCCGATGAGTCAAGAGATTATGAATTTCTTGCAGGCGAAGCGCTCGGAAAAGATACAATCATTGCAATTGCATCAAGAAACAGAATTAAAAAATTGCATAAAGCCAAGTATTGGGTAAAACCTGTATATCGAGGAATGAATTCTAGCAATACGGCGTGGCTAAAAAAGCTAACAAAGAAACTTCCACCCGAACAATGGGTAAGTGCAGATGTAAATATTTTTATCAGTAAGGATGGAGTTACCGAAATAACTTCCACACAGCCAAAGAAAGAATCTAAAGTTATTACAGCGAATAATAATGATAACCCGCCAAAAGAATTAGAAAAATCTAAAGCTGAGTTTGCTCAAAATGAAGTAATGCATGGCTTTTTTAAATTACCAGATTCTGCTAGAACCACTGGAAACAAACGGGGGTATTTCTCTATCCGTAAAGACCCGGATTTAAATACATACAAGCTAAAAGTAATACCTTATATTGCAAATCAAAATGATTTTTGCGAATACTCAGTTGTATCCTTTACTAATCCCAAAAAAGTTACTGCGACCTACGGGACAATAGAAGTAGTTCCAGATGAATGCAATCTGAAACATGCAGGCTCTGACCAAAAAGATTTTTGGAAAAAGATTACTAACTTTTACTTACAATATCAGTTTAAAAAAACAGGTGCCTTAAAGGGCAATATCTGGTTAACCGGTGGCGATACAAAATATAACCAAAAAATGACAAAGCCAGAAGTAAAAGATGATTTTAAGTTCCTTGAATAGATTTTTAGAATTTTAAGGTATAACCAAATTGGATAATAAATATGTTACGAATAATGTCAGTATGACTTGCTTGGTATCGATAATAAGAATCTAGAGTTTCTGCTGCAGAATTAGATCTACGACTATAATACGGATACTTGTAAACTCCAGCTTGCGTGGACGGGGAAATGATTTTTCCATCATGTGTATTAACATACGAGGTACTATAGTTTGATATATTGTAAGAAGAATATTGTGAATCCGTATCGTATAAATTTGCATTTGGTCGATTTATCCAGTTGAAACCCAAAAAGAAATTGCTAAAGATAAAAGTAAATTTTGAAGTAATATCAGAGACCCCATGACCCAAAAGAGAATAAGTTGTGCCATACTGATAGCCAGCTTCTAATCGAGGGGTAAATTTGAATTTGTCGTTTGCGAAGGTATGTTCAAAGGATAATCTATGATGACTTGATGAAGAAGTTAAAGAATCTGAAGAACGAAAATAGGACATTAGCGTAGGATTGATAATTTCTAAAAAAGGAAATTTAACTCCAAAAAGAAAATCTTTAAAACTTACATCATCTATTTTTTGCAATACGAAAAAACCCGTAGAGATTGTTCCCATTTTTGTTTTCCATTCATAAGTTAGGTTTAAATCTATAATATCTTTCAAGGCATTTTTTTCTTTTCTAGGTTTTATAAATGTACCTCCTGAATAAACTAATCCGTAGTATAAGAAGTCAGACGATCGATCTGACCCTCCAGGGGAAGTTTGTAGATATAAATCACTGTCTTTATTTGTTCTTCCTACAGTAGGATTGTAAACATTAATAAGAAACTTTAATCCGTTTATAGGAGTATCATACTCCAAAGAACTTTTGATATGATAAGCTTGATTTAAACTGCGATAAGATTGACTATTTCTTTGTATGAGAGGTTCACCATACATACTAATTCCTCGAAAGTTAAAGTCATTAGCAATATGTTGGCTGAATTTAAAATCTTCCGTTAGCTTCTTTGGCTGACTAACTTGCACATCATTTAGAATAATTTTTTCGATATTCTTTTTATTAATTTGAATTAAATTTTCATCTTTATCTCTTACTTGAATAAAATCTGTTTCATCTTTCACAATTTTTTCCATTTTAATCACTGTCCCTGATTTCAAATACACTTCGCCAGCATGTATTTGAAAAATGAAAATAAGTAAAATAAATGAGAATAATTTAATCATAAGTAGCCTCTATCTAGACAGAACTTTAATTTAGCATTTACTTGATTATTGCTTTAAATACCAGATAACAAGAGGAGAGGGGATGTCAAACTATTTAATGAATGCCTAAATCTAGAATCGGATAATATGAATTAGTCCTAAAAAAGTGGGGTTAATTCTTTCCTTTAACAAGCACTAATACATCTACTTCCTTTGCGCCATTGAGTAGTAATAATTTTGCCATTTCGTTTACGGTTGCACCGGTAGTAAATACATCATCGACTAATAAGTAGTTTCCGCTAATTTTTTTAGCATGGGATTTTTTTATAGCAAATGCAGACTGAGCATGTAAAAACCGATCTCGAAAACTCTTACCCGACTGAAGCTCTTTCGACTTTTTTATAAAAGGAATAATTGCCTCTACCTGCGTTTGCCTCGCAAGAAAGTTAGTCACAGGTTTACAAACAGGAATTGGTCTGTTACGAATTGTTTTTTTATTAGAGGGAATACTTACAATTGCTGTGTAATTTCTTTCTTTTAAAGAAGATAAACATTTACGAACTCCAAGACGAAAGTAGTTACTCAAATAGGGAGCGTTTCCAAATTTAACTTTCTGGATAATTTCTCTTTCAAAATCTCCACGGATACGAATATAGTATAATTTTGCAAAGAAAACATTGCGCGAATTACAGTAAGCACAATCTTCATGAATTATTTCCGTTGCGCATATATCACAAATAAAGTCTCTCGGTGCGGTTACTTGCTCTTTTCCTCTTTCTTTATAGCATATCTTGCAGACGGATAACTTAGAGGAGAAAAAGTCGAATCTTCCACAAAAGCTACAATTAATAGGGAACAGCGCATCTAGAAGGAGAATAATAAACTTTCGGATCATACATAGACTAGTTTCTAAAATTGAAACTATGTGCGGTATAATTGAATTTTTTTTAAGAAGGAGAGAAATTTATTAAGAAAAGAGACGCACGATTGTGCGTCTCCAGAGATTTGAATGAAATGTTTTGAAGAATTAGTTAGAAACTGCTTTGATAACTGTGCTAGGAGCTTTGATATCGTTAGAGAAAATAACTTTCTTAATGTCACTTTCATTTCCAACGTTATCAATAGCTTTTGCTTCAATGATATGCTCGCCAGAAGTTCCAAATGTAAGTGGCTCAACGTATGGAACGAAATCAGGAGCACCGTCAGTTTTTACGAGAACAGTTTTGATGCCACTTTGCCCATCAGCTGCTGTAATAGTAAATACTGTTTCTTTCTTTGCGTAAACTTTATTGTTGATTACGATATATGGAATAGACTCTTTGATATCAACAGTTGGCTTAATTCCATCAATGTTAACTATGTAGCTATTTTCTTGGCTAACGTTACCAGCATTATCAATAGCATAAAAGTTAATTACATGGAAACCAGGTTTTTCTAATTTTAGAGGCTCGTTTTTATAATCTTGCTTAGGCTCATTATCAACAGAATATACTATTTGCTTAACTCCAGAAGATTTATCTTCTGCAAGAAGTTGGTAAGTATTTTTAGGAGAAGAATATTGAGTATTACCATTTGTAAAAAGTGGCTCTGATGATTTAACAGCAACAGTCGGTGCAGTGTTATCAACGATTAAGTTAATAACCTTTGCTAATTCCTTATTTCCAACTTTATCAGTTGCTTTGTAAGTTATAGTAGCAGGTCCTTCTTTGCTTAAAGAAATTGGGACGGTATATCTAGAATATTCGCCATCATTAATTTTGTATTCAATGTAATCAACTCCACTTAAATCATCGCCAGTAACTAATTCAAATGCAGTTCTTGAATTGATATAAAGAGCAGGTGAGTTTCCTGTGTTTGGATCAATGGATCTTGAACTTGTAACTGTTGGTTGAGCAGGGGCAGAAGAAGTAACAGCAGGCACTGTGGAAGTAGTTGTTGTTGTGGTAGTGGTTGTTTTAGACTCAGTTTTCATTTTGTCAACTGAAGTCGTAGGAATTGTGTCAATAACTTTCTCGGCTTTATCCATTTTTCCGTCATTGGGAAGGGGCTTAATACCGGACTGTGCAACCAATGCGATAGTAAAACTAAGCATGAGAAAGAGTTTAATGATGTTTTTCATCTAAAGTCTCCTAGTAAGGTGTAATTTAACTGTTTAATTTACCATATATTACAAGACAAGCATGTATGTCAAGGATTGACAAGTAAACGAGGAATATTCAATTTGAAAAAACACATTTAATCTTGAAGTAAAATGTTATAAAATCAACATTGACTTTGGTTCATATGCTCAATTTGACGATAACTAAAAATCTTTCAATGCTATTGTTCTACTTATTTGCTCTTTCTTTATTTGGGCAGGAAAAAAAAAATCCTGATTATAAGGAAAGATTTTTACTAGAAGACTTTGAATCTATCAAACTAACAAATCAATCATTTAAAGTTCCGGCAAATACTCATTATCTGCCGGATGTGAGAATGAGTAAGAATATTACCTCTCCTGATTTAATATCCAATACAAGTCTTTTGATTAGAATCTCAACTGAGGGCAAGGGCATTCCTGTAGACTTACTATTTCCCAAACCTTATCTAATAGAAAATTATATACTCGAGTTTGAATTCTATGTGTATTCAAACTATGCAAATGGGGATCTGTTTTTATACATTTTAGATAGTAATTTTCAAAAACATAAAATAATGATCGCAAATCTAAATTATGACGGGTGGAAAAGTTTTAGAATCCCGATCGGAAACCTAGTAGCTCAATCAGATTTTATCATTGGAAAGGCTAACTTCATAAAGTTAACAGGTTTTCAGTTTAATCCCACTAAAAAAGAGACAAAAGACAAAGAAGATATGATTGCTATAGATGATATATTTATTATTAAGAGATTAAAATATAAACTACCGGAACCAGGAATTACTGTGTTTCATTGAAGTTTTTTTTAATTGCATTTCACTGTCAGTAATTTATTTAAGAGTAGCGAAAAAGAAAGAGGTTTAAGAATTAATGAATGATCCAATAAACGAGAAGGTAGAAGAATATTTAAAGCAATTAGCTGAAGTCGATGGCTCATTTCATTTTCAGACTCTTTTACAGGAACTAAAAGAAAAAGCTCTAGAAGACGAGAAAGCTATTTGGTTTTTATTTAAGAATATCGTTGGAGATTTAATTAAAGATAGCAATATATGGAATGATAAGACAAATTTAGTTGTTGGAATTTTCTATGTTTTAATAGACATAGGAAATGAGAAAGCATACGCGATTGTAAAATGGTATATTCAAAATTTAAAAGAAGACACCCCAAATGGAGCAATTGAGCTCTTATCGACCCTTATTCCAAGCTTTGCAAATATTAAATCAGAAGAATTCTTTGCATACCTCAAATCAGAAAACCAAGCTCTCTCAGCTCTTGGATTTCTTACCTTATTTAATCTATCAATGGAAAGAAAACTAGGTCTCGTGGAAGAAAAAAATTTATACGAAATTGCCAAAACTTATACGAATGACAGATATTACACAGAACACATTGTGGACATGATCTCTTTCCGATTCAAAAAAAGTGAGGACTCCGCACACGAATCAGAGAAAATAGATATCAATTTAGAATAAGGCATCGAATGAAAACCCTTGACTTGATGAACAGTATTATAGAAAGTTACCACTCGAATTCATCTTTTCCACACTGAGTAAAAAATTTATGAATCTAAACAAAGTAATTTTCTTTTCTCTTATTTTAACCCAGACAATTTTGGCAGCACCATTTACTGGATGGGAGATTGGAAATAATCATTCCATTCTTCATATTAACGACACAAATAGTTTTGATACGAGGGATAATATTCGTTATCTCCCACAAAAACTAACCAGTGAGCAAATCCCGCAATATGCATTATTTTTATCAGAGTATTATATCGTGCGCGGCGACAAAGATGGATTAACCAACTTAGTTAGTCTTCTCAAAAATGATAAGAATAATTATGAATTCCTAGTAAATCTCATTCTAGTATTTTGGAAAATTGAAAAGGGTGAAGTTATCGAAGCCTCGGCAAAGCTTGACGATATAGTCAATAGAGAAGAAAATCCTCTTTATATAACAATTGCAAAAGTATTAAAAAGTAATTTAAAAAAGACAGCACTCACAACAGAAACAAAAGAAAGTATTAAAAACCTAAACTGTAGCCGAAACAAACCAATGTATACTTACTGTCGATTAATGAAGCTGTCGACCTATTTAGAACACTTGGTGGATTCTAGTGACTATCTGCACCGCGATTTTTTAAATCTAGATCGTTTAGTTGCTCCATTTTTTGAAGAGCCAGAATTAGCTCATGTAAGTTACTTACATAGGTTTTCGCCCGATTTACCAACCAAACTCGCATATCTTGGATTTGCATACGAGGCGGTTAATTTTCAAAAAATGTTGGTAAATCTGCAAAAGTTAGGTGGAGCATTTGAACCTGTTGATCATGAAAGACTTTCCTATTATCAAATGTTAAATGATGATTTACTTGGAGCAGAAGAATCTCTTGCTTATGTTTCTAAAAAAACTCCGTCTCTTACTACAAATAAAAACCATTTATTTTTAAAATTGGGTGCAATCGCCTACTTGCGAAAAGACTACAAACAGTCATTGACATATTACTTAGAATTGAATTTGAAAGATTGGAATAAATCTATGAAAAATCCATTCTATGATGACTTTATTTCTATTAATGGAGCGAGGAATTTAATTTCACTTTCACTGTGGAAATCGAAATCAGCGGTAAATGCTGTGAAGGCGCTCAAGAGTTTGAATCCGGACGGAAAAATAACAGAAGATAGTTTATTCATAAGACTGCGCATTGCACAAATAATGATGCACGACAAGCCAGAAGTCGCAGAAAAAATTTCAGAGGATATTCTATATATTGCGCAAAGCAAGGGTTGGAAACGAGTAGAATACGTAGCGACACTCATGAATGGCTATTGCAGTATCCTCAGTAAAAAATATCGCAAATCAACAGTTCAATTTACAAAGAGTTACGGTATAATTGGCGGGTCTGATCCTGTATTCAGTTCTGAATGGATGCGATCTTCTGGAATACTATTTGCCCGTGTGCAAGGCGGTGAACGAGGCAACCACGCTGCATCTTACCGTTCACTCCTGCATGCAATGAGAAATGAAGAACCGTTAGACGATATACTCAATGTAAAAAACTTTCTAGATTCCCGCTTTGACTCAGAAGCATTCTTTCGAAATGCGGTTCAGTTTTTTATTAACACAAAGAACTACCAATCCCTTGTGGAATTTTTATACTACTATCAGAAAATGAGAGTAAAGTCTCCAGGCATTGCCGGGAAAAGCATTTCGCAAATTCCTGACGTAGTAAAGAGAATGAAACAATACCGTGCATTTAAACCGGCATACGATATGTATTATAGCAGAAGCGGATATTCTAAATTACGCGATGCAGAAGCAGCAAAGATTATTTCCGAAACAGATACCTTTGATGTAAATACATTAAAGGATTTACGAGATCCATTTGTAGCAGCATTCTCATTTAACGAAAAAATCTATGTTGTATCCTACAATCCTGAGGCAAGTAGGGAAAGATGGAATTACAGTCAACACAATTCTATTGATTATAGAACAACTGCTTATTATAATAAAATATTTACCTCAATTCCATTCTTAGAAAGAGCGGGTAATGTTCAGATATTCCTAAACCCAATTGGAATAGATCTATATCAGGCAATGAAAAAAAATAACGCACTTCTAAATGTAAGACTATTCTATAAATTCTCGAAATCTAATCCCAAAAAAAATGAGAGCTATTTACAACCAGTAGCCGTTAGCTGTGAAAATGGAAATGAAGTTTCAGCAGGTGGAATTCAATACTTACCCACAGACTATTTTGAAGGAACAAAAACATTTACAATAGAAGATAGGCTTCATATTTGGAACACGAAAGATTTATCCAATAGAGATACTTCCTCCATCGAAAACTTTGAATGGAGATGTCAAAATAATTCTACGATTTCTTTCTTAAAAATGCAGCGACGTGTAGATCTTAGAATGATTCCTTCCGCAATTCTATTTTCAAATACCGTTTTCCCCAAGTCTTCCCTTGAATCAGTATCTTTGGATTATTATTTTTGGGCAGATTTTTGGATGCGAAAAGGAGTTAATGCACTATACTACGTAGATAGATTAGAAGGCGACAAATACCCATTTGCCGATCTAGTAAATGTATTGTCAAAACCCGCTCAAACATCAGAAGAGTTAGGAAAAATTCAATCTGTTCTAAAAGCAGCGGATAAAGATATTTTGATTTTATCTCGCGATATAAAATAGTTTCGTTTAAAAGTCAGACTAAATATTATAAATAAGGAAATTAGCATGAAAATATTTTTAGGAATAATCGTTGGATTTTTTTTAGTCTTAGCAGTATTAACCGCTATCGCACCAAAGGAATTTAAGTTAGAGAGTGAAATTGTAATCAATAAACCAAAGGCGGAAGTCTTTGGTCATTTGAAATTTTTAAAGAATCACGAACAGTGGAATGCTTGGTCGAAGAAAGACCCAACTATGAAAAAAGAATTCAAAGGCACTGACGGAATGGTTGGATTTATTTCTGCTTGGGAAAGTAACCACGAAGAAGTAGGAACTGCAGAACAGGAAATTCTAAACATAGTTGAGGGACTAAGGTTAGACACTGAGATTCGTTTCAAAAAACCATTCGAAGGTAAATTCAAATCTTACGTTACTACAGAATCTGTAAATGAAGATCAAACCAAAGTTGTTCTAGGAATGTCGGATACTATGCAGTTTCCTATGACAGTCATTAGCTTCATCGTAAATGTTTGTCTCGGAAATCAAAAGAAAATTCAATCGAACATGGATGAAAGTTTAAATAATTTTAAAGTGCTTTTGGAAAAATAAAATGCAAATTTCTTTTTCTGAAATTCTATTGTGGCTATACGTTATAAACCTCGGCACTACCTTTGGTGCCGGTCTTTTTGAAACGAGAATCGTTCTTCCACAGTGGTTCAGCAAATCTCCAGAAACTGGTTATCAAGTAAATCGTAAGTCTATGATTGAAACTGATACCGGAAGAAAGTTCTGGGGATTTGTGACAACCGTTCCTCTGACTTTACTAACAATCGCCAATTTAGTATTAGCCATGCAAGCAAATGAACCAATACATACTTGGTGGCTTGCTTCCTCTATAATTATTTTAGTTGAGAGACTAGGAACTTTTTTCTTTTTTATTCCTACTGCAATTAAGTTAATGAGTTCAGATACTCTTTCTCCCTCGCGTATGAATACGTTAGTTACCCTATGGATACGATTTAATTATCTTCGAAATCTTCTGACACTGCTCGGTTGGTTAGCTGCGTTAAAAGTGCTTTCATTGGGATAGTATTGGGGCTGTGAGGATAGCAAATATTATTTATATTTAGTTTTATGATGAAGTTATTATTATTTTTTATCATTCAAATTACTTTCTTTTCATTTGTTTATGCGCAATCTCTTTACAAAACAACCGCAAGATCAGGTTTAATATTGAGGGAACAACCAAATACGAATGCACATAAAATTACCTCCATTCCGTATAATAAAAAAGTTAGAGTTTTAAATTCAGATGGACCGGAAGATGAAATCAGAAATATAAAAGCAAAGTGGTTTCAAGTTGAATACAATGAAAAAATTGGATGGGCTTTTTCAGGATTTCTAAAACTAATTAGTGATTCTAATATCACAGGAAATACGTGCAAACATTTTTCAGGAAATTATAGTACAGTGAGCGAATCAGAATGGAATTACGAATTAATTCTAAAAGCAGATTGCTCTTATGAGCTACGTTTTCAAAGTCATTATTGGGACGAAAAAGGAAAAACTATCTACGAAAATAAAAATGAGTCAGGGAGTTGGACTGTAAAGAGTCATAAAATAAAACTTTCGAATTTGAAAGGTAAAATCAAAAAAATGATATATCACAATAATTTAAGTCTCAAAGAGTTGGGCGAGTCAGGAAGTTTACCAGGCGTTGTTTGGAAAAATGAAAAGGATGGAGATTTGAATTTTTGGAAGTTTCCTGAAAACCCTTAAATCGAATTTCCGTAACACAACTATAATACATTATTTTGTTTGATCTAAAATTACTCTAAACACTTG
The DNA here is from genome assembly GCA_031368925.1 of Leptospiraceae bacterium. GTDB lineage: Bacteria > Spirochaetota > Leptospiria > Leptospirales > Leptospiraceae > UBA2033. Next base: position 10,696 of record JANMOF010000438.1, on the reverse strand, counting down.
ACAAAAATTATATATATATATATATTAAAGTATATATATGAACCGAGCAAAATTATTCAAAAATGGCGATAGTCAGGCAATTCGACTTCCTAAGGAATTTAGATTTAAAGGCAGGGAAGTTTATATTCGAAGAGAGGGAAATAATATTATCTTAACTCCAATCGATGATGCGGTGGATCGACTTTGGAATTCGCTTAGTTTCTTTTCTGATGATTTCAAGATAGAAAGAAATCAGCCTAAGTTTTCTGATAAGCGCGATTCTTTATGAGTCAATATCTCCTAGATACAAATATATGTATTTATATTATTAACAAAAGACCAGAATCAGTTTATAAAAAATTTAAGAAAGTAAATTTAGAAAATATTTTCATTTCCTCTATCACCGATTTTGAATTAAGATACGGAGTCGAAAAAAGTCAAAAATTAGAAAAGAATTTTCAAATATTGGAAGATTTTTTAGGATACTTAAATATCCTTTCCTTTGATACTTCTGATAGTCTTGTTGCGGCTACTATAAGAAACCGCTTGGAGAAAAAAGGCGAGATGATCGGTCCTTATGATATTCTCATTGCCTCTCAAGCGATTTCAAGGGACTTAGTTTTAGTTACAAATAATGAAAAAGAATTTAAACGAATTAAAGAACTCAAAATCGAAAATTGGCTTTCTTAAATCTCAATAAATAGTCCTTGACAATCCTTTTGTTTTTATTATACCTTGAAGTTTTGCACAAAATTACAAGGAGTTCAAAATGAACACAAAGAATAAAATATGTATAACGAAATACGATTATACCCGTTTAAAGAGTATGGTTCAAGAATATACAAAGACAAATAAAGCAGACACGAATATAAAAGACTTATTAGGAGAAATCGAACGAGCTCAAAAAGTAGATCCTTACACGATTGGGTCTAATTATATTACAATGAATTCTATTTTCGAATTAAAGAAGATGAATGAATTAGATTTTCAACAATTCAGATTAGTTTTTCCGGAAGAGGCTGATACTGATCAGGATAAAATTTCTGTTTTAGCACCTATAGGTACTGCCGTTTTAGGTTATAAGGTGGGGGATGTAATCAAGTGGAAATTTCCGGATGGAGAAAATTTTTTTCAAATCACGAATATTATCTACCAACCTGAGGCTAATGGCGATTATCAACTATGAGGATTGAATGGACAGTGGGTAACTACCCACTGTCTTATACATACCCATTACTTTGATTCGAACAATGGTTTGAATTTATCCCAATTCGCGTAGCCTAAGAATGAGTTTGCGAGTATCAAGAATACCGCAACAGGTAAATTTTGCGGATCTAAATATAGATGAACGAAAAAGATATTCACTATGATTGGTGAGAGCACAACCAATGCAAGTGGAACAAATCTCCCCGAAATCAAGAGTAGAGCGCAGATAAGCTCTGTTATCTTCACTAAGTTCATCATGTAACCAGATGCGGCTAACCCGTCGTTAAACACTTTCATTGCACCTACTTGCTCTGGTGGTGTAATGAGTTTAAACAAATAAGTAACAGAGGCGAATAGAAATAATGCCCCCATTAAACTTCTTACAACAATCACTGCTATTTTCATAAATATTCTCCTGGATTTTTTTATTTTACTACTACATAATTCGAACCAATGACACCTGAATCGAAAGCGCGTGTGCTCATTAGCTTTAGTTTAGTCATAGTTTTAATATTCTTAAATAAGGGAATCCCATTTCCTAGTAGTATCGGGTTTATAAATAACCAATACTCATCTATCAAATTTTCTTCCATTAAAGAATGAGCTGCTCTCGGACACCAAATATTAAAATATTTCTCCCTGATTCCTGTTTCAACTTGTTAATTTCACTAGAAATATTTTCACTTATAATCTTTGTTTTTTCCAAATTCGAACCTTTCATGGTTTTAGATATTACAACTTTTGTTACACCCATGTACCATTTAGAATGTTCAATGTCATGTTTTGATGCGTTTGGTTGATCTGCGGCTGTTGGCCAGTAACCGTTCATCATCTCGTAGGTTACACGACCATATAGAGCAGTATCCGCTAAATCTGTTTGCTGGCTCGCATACTCAAACATTTTAGGATCTGGGATAATCCAATTCATTTCTCCGTTTGGTCCGCCCACGAATCCATCCAGACTCGTATGCATAAATAAAATTATCTTTCTCATTTTTTTGTCTCTTGTAATTTTGCTAAATATGCGTCCAATTTATCTAGATGTTGTTTTTGCCCTTCTAATGCTCCATATTTTTCAACTACAACTTTTCGCTCGTCTGATGTCTTAAATAACATTCGCATGGTAATCTTTGTTTTGCCATTATCCTCAAGAAATTTTATTGTCACAAAAAACATTTCAGGGTTTTCATAATTCCCGTGGTTGTAAACTAAACGCTCTGGTTTTACTACTTCGATATAGGAAATTATATTAGGAAAATCTACTCCATCGGGACTATGCATCATGAACTTAAAAATTCCACCTTTGCATTTGATCTCTATTCGTAATTGCTTTCCAAACTTGATCGATTGTGGCATCGAATGTTCGTGTTAAAATAATATCTTGTTCTGTGTTGTTCATACTTTCCCTGTTTTAGGACAGGTTTGAAACCTGTCCCTACGGATTTGTCTATTGGGGTATTTCATACTTTCCCTGTATTGATTAATTCACTCAACTGCTCAAAACAAATTGTAATCCCTTCTTCAAATCCCATCTCAACTAATTGTTTTAATTGTTCCTCAGACGATAGTTGCAATTTGAATTCGACTAATGTTCCTGAACTTGTTTTTGCGAATGCATTCTTGCCTTTGGAGTTGGGTAATTCTGAATTTACATTTCCGTTCTCATCACAAAACACATCTTCTAATTCAATGAATTTATATTTCTCAATCGCAATATAATTCATTCTTCCCCAATGCCTTTCGCCTTCCGGTCCCACCATTGCATACAACCAAAATCCACCTACCCGAAAGTCCATAGATTTAGTTTCCGCTCTCCAAGGACTTGGTCCCCACCATTTGTCTAAAATTTTACTATCTGTATAAGCATTCCAAACAGTTTCTACGGGAGCTAAAAATTCTCTGGATACTAAAATTGATTTTTCTTTGAGGTCTTTTGTTACGTTAGTTGTATTATTCATTTTTTTTCCTTTAAATTTATGTATGTTTTTTGTAATGCAATGCAATGACACCGGTTTGGAATTGTTTTGTACCGATGAGGTCGAGCCTGAGACTATTTTTAGATTGGAATGTTTCAAATAATCGAGGACCCTTTCCGGCTACGATTGGTTGAACGACAAAATGGTATTCGTCAATCAAACCAAGATCAGACAATTGAGACGCGATACTCAAACTTCCTACTGCGATGTCTTTGCCAGTTTTATTTTTTAACGCATTTACTTCCTCTGCAATGTTTCCATGAGCAATTCTCGTTTTGCTTCCAGAAGTTTCTTTCAAAGTCGGAGAATACTAATAAATCTAGCGAATCAAAGACACGAGCAAAATCATTGCTAGCCTCATCTTCTGATGAATTCTTTACAAGATCAGGCCAATAAGGCACCATAAGTTGGTAGGTTTTTCGACCGTAGAGAATAACGTCTGTTTTCCGCAACAGTTCAGTAAAATAATTGTGCAACTCTGCATCCGCAATCCCATCTTCATGACTACAATATCCGTCTGCTGTGATATTGATTCCGAAAATTACTTTTCTCATATTTTCTCCTAGTGGACAGGTTTGAAACCTGTCCCTACGTATTGTCCCGACCGATGATGATATGCATTGCTTTGTCCGACATTTTGTATTCTTTGGTTTTATATCCCAGGGAAGGTAAATCTATTCCAAAAAATAAATTTTCTCCTTTTCCTAAGACGTTAGGTGATACAGCTAAATGCATTTCGTCAATTAATTGTTTTTGTAGATATTGACGAATTGTTTCCACTCCACCGCCTACTCGAACATCTTTTCCTTTTGCTGATTCTTTTGCCTTCTGTAATGCTACTTCAATTCCATCTGTGATAAAATGAAACGTAGTTCCCCCTTCCATCGCAAGAGAAGGTTTTGCATAATGACTCAAAACATACACATCACAGTGGTACGGAGGATTATTTCCCCACCATCCTTTCCAATCTTCCTTCCATTCCCCACGATACGGAGTAAACATATTTCGACCTAGAATCCAAGAACCAATATTTTCAAATCCTTTCATCGCAAAATCGTTGTCAACCCCTACAGTTCCATTTGCTCCCCCATTACCGTGCATTTCTTGGAAAGACTTAGTTGGAAAAACCCATTCGTGTAATCCCATTCCCCCCACACCTAAAGGGTTCTCCAAACTTTGATTTGGTCCCGCTCCATAACCGTCAGCCGACACACTAAAACATAAAACTTTTAATTTACTCATTGTATTCTCCTTTATCCGTGTACGTGATCGGGATTCATCCAGAAAATTTCCCAGACGTGTCCGTCTAAATCTTCAAAGGTTCTCGTATACATAAAACCATGATCCTGTGGGTCTTTGGTCTGTACACCACCGGCAGAAATTGCAGTGTCTACAAATTTATCTACTGCTTCTTTGCTTTCAGCGGATAATCCGATTAGTGCCTCTACAGTTGTTTTTGTATCTGCAATCTTTTTGGTTGCAAAAGATTGGAAATAACTTTCTACGAGCAACATTACGTATATCGTATCACTTACAATCATACAAGTCGCTTCTGGACTTGTAAATTGCTGGTTAAAAGTGTAACCCAGTTTTGTAAAGAATTCTACGGACTTTTTTAAATCCTTTACCGGTAAATTTAAAAAAATATTTGTTGCCATTACTTCATTCCTGCTTTAATATACTCAACTAACTGATCTATACAAGTTCCCCAGCCTTCGTAGAATCCCATCTCTTTATGTTTATTGGCTTGTTCGACTGTCCAATGTCTTGCGATTGCGGTATACTTTGATTTGCCGTTTCCGAGGTCTTCAAAGTCCAGACTAGCAACCAGTAGAAAAGGTCTATCCGAAGTATCCTCTGTTGGAATCCAACCTGGGAGAAATGCGTCTGTCCATACAATGCGTTTACTTTTGATTAGCTCCAAATAAACACCGGAGTTAGGATACTCTTGTCCTTCGGGAGATTTCATCAGGGTAAAAAATTCTCCACCCACTTTTAGGTCACATCTTGCGTCTATCGTTTCCCAAGGTTTTGGGGTAAACCAAGGCAACATATACTTAGGCTCTGTCCAACATTTCCAAAGAAGCTCTGCGGGTGCTTCAACGATTCTTTCTATTTTTAATTCTCTATTTGTTGCTTCATTCATTGTTATTCTCCTATCCTTTTTATTTTTCTGCCAGCTCTTTGAGTTTTTGCAGAGCCTTCGGCCACATTTCTTTGAACATATCCTCAAACTCGCCGCCCGATGAATCTATTTCCACCAACACCTCGGTTTTTTTATCATTCTCTTTGAAGGTGTAATTTTCATGCGCTCCAGCCCATGCTTTCACCGCCTCGCTAGTCGTGTCTTCTATGCCTTCATTCACCATACCGAGATGCTCGATCGAGATATGCTCGTGCAAGCGGTTTTCTTCGATGCGGCTCACCATGCCTCCTATCTTTCCCGTCGTCGGATCCGGTCCGAGAAAAAGAATTTTACTCCCTTTGCTCCAGTCACCAACGTAGTGCGAGCCGGGGTTAAAGACTTCCGTCCACACACGATAGGTCGCGTCTTCAAGCATCGTATTCCAAACCTTTGCTTTCGGCGCGTTGATGGTGATGGAAAAATGCAACTTATTCATACTGATCGCCTTTTCTTGAGATAAGGCTGTGAGGAGCACTTCTAGTTCATTCAATGCCGCAGTAAATCCTTCTTTGAAGCCCTCAATCATCCTCTCAAAGCGTTCACGAGATTCATTTTTAATAGTAATACTGACTTTTGTTGTTCCGTTTTGTTCGCTAAAATTCAAATCCCAATCAGAACCTTGCAATTCAATGTTTTCATCTTTATCTGCAAAAGCATTCGACATTTTAAAATTAGTTTTAGGACTGATAGAAATAAATTTCTGAATCGACCAACGTTCTCGTCCTTCCGGGCTTACCATTGCATAGAATCTTCGTCCACCAACTTCAAAATTTATAAATTTTGTTTTTGATGTCCAAGGCGAAGGTGCCCACCACTGGTCTAGAATTTCACTCTTTGTAAACGCATCCCATACTAGCGTTAGGCTGGCAGCAAATACTCTTTCAATTGTGACTGTATTATTTTCCTTGTTTACGGAAAACTCCATTGTTAAATTGCTATTCATATTATTCTCCTGTTAAAATAAATTTCTTTGTTCCTAGAATTAGGAATTCCACTGATTACTTTTGAATCTCCGCTAAATACTCATCAAACTTAGCAAATGATCCTGCCCAACCTTTACTCATTCCATCCATTGCACCGTTGAAGGTTGCGATATTTTCGTCACTTGCCTCATATGGAGTCCAGATGAGCGTTAATAATGTTTTATTTTCTTTTTCTTCGAGGGTAATCGTTGTTAGCATCTGCAAAGGCCAAGTTGGACTCATTGGATGTGCAATGATATTTTTATTTTCATCTGCAAAAGATTGAAGATAAACTAATTTATGCGTTGGATGGATTTCTAAGTATTTTTGTTTTCCCCAAGTCTCATGTCCGTCTGAGGTTTTTTGGCAGTAATGATTTTCTCCACCCACTTTGAATTCAAACTTTTTGCAAGTCATTGTGAATCCTTGTGGCGAGCCCCATTTTTCTAAATGTGCTTGTTCTGTCCAAGCCTTCCATACAAGGTCTCGTGGTGCTGCAAACTCTCTTGTGATTACGAAATCTTTTTTCTCTGGTTTGCTGTTTGTAGTTGTCATTTCCATTCTCCTATCTATTCGTTTTTTTTATTTTTAAATTTTCAATTAAATCATATACGGCAGCTAAATTGGTTTATGTATATTATCAATATGTCATTCCCATTATGTTTCGACCCAAGGAGAAACATTGAGTTTCATTTTCAATCGGGAATCTCAAGTTATTGAGACCCCCGATATCGCTTGGCGGTACTGTGAGCAAAGCGAAAGGGTGGAATTTCGGGGGTGACAAAGCGCCTAATTCATATTAGCCAATTCTACTTCAAGTCGGTCAAAATTTTGTTCGTTTGCTTCTACGGCATATACTTTTGTTTCTTCGCATTCTTCTTTTGAATCAAAAACCATTTTGAAAGTAAGTTTCGTTTTACCGTTGTTATCCTCAAAAGTCGTAATCACTTTAAATGGATGCGTCGATACATGTCTAAATACAAGTCTTTCTGGCTTTACAATTTCTTCAAAGATACTGTGATTTAGAAATTCCTCTCCATCGGGGCTACGCATGGTAAACTTCCAATCCCCTTCCGGTTTTAAATCGAAAGTATGAAAGGTATTTGTAAATCCTTTCGGTCCCCACCAATTTGTTAGATGCTTTGGGTCAGTCCAAGCTTTGAAAACTAACTCGCGCGGTTTGTCAATGATGCGGCTAGTTACTATTTCCCGCTCAGAAATATTTGTATTTGTGAGTGTAGCCATTTTTATTCTCCTGTTTCCTTTTTATCATTCGCTTGCAATTGCTTTAGGTATTCATCCAAACGGTCAAATCGCTCTTCCCAGAACTTGCGGTATTGGTCGATCCAGTTGTTAGCTTCTTGCAAGGGGGCAGCTTTCAACTGGCAAGGTCGCCACTGTGCTTCCTTACCGCGAGTGATTAAACCTGCCTTTTCCAAGACCTTCAAATGTTTGGTGATAGCAGGCATACTCATAGCAAATGGCTCTGCCAATTCCGTAACAGATGCCTCTCCCTTTGATAAACGGGCTAGAATCGCCCTTCGGGTAGGATCTGCTAAAGCCCCAAAAGTCAGGCTGAGCTGGTCAGGATCTTCACTTTGTTTAACCATTTAGTTAATTAACCTTTTGGTAAAATAACAAACATAACTGCCTTTGTCAAATATTTTATATATTTTTTATGAAGATTTTAAAATCTTGAAAAACCTAGTACTAGGTAGGAGATTCAATGAAAACAATATTAATGATTATGCTAGCAACCTTATTTACCTTTGCCTCCCTTTCTGCGGAGACACAGCAGGAGTGTACCAAAAAAGTAATGGATGAAGGTGCAGCTGAGCGGAAAGCTTGCGATAGTAAAAAAGGGGATGAGAAAAAAGCATGTAGAGATGCAGCACAGGAAAAAACTAGCGCGGGGAAAAAAGCTTGTTTTGATGCAGCGAATAAAAACAAATAAATTAATTATGACGCTTGGACTTAGCTAAGCGTCATTCATACAAAATTCAGATTTTAGAAATTTACCAAAAAAATTATTTAACGATTGAACCTTCTTTAATTCCTTCGCCGGGAAATAAAATTACTTCCTCGTTTTCAAGCAAGCCTTCCGTTACTGCCGCAAAGCCCCCACTTCTAGCTTCGACTTTTAGAATTGTTTTATTTGCCTTTCCATTTACAACTTTATAAACCGCCCAATTTTCACCTTCTCGAAACATAGCAGAAGATGGGGCTAATATTCGATTTTCCGCTCTACTTGTTTCTATTTTGCAAAGAACTTTAAATCCTTCTCCCATATTTTCGGGAGTTGCAAAATCAATCAATACGCGAACTCGCTGTTCTTCGACGCCAAGAGAAGAGATTTTCTTAAATGCTTCCGGCTCAACTAGTCTTACCTTTCCCAGTAAAGAATTTCCACCCCATCCTTCCAGCAAAACAGGATTACCCGCTCGAATTTTTACCGCTTCTTGCGTCAAAACCTCCGCTACTATTTCTTGCTTGCTAGTGTCTCCAATATCTAAGATTGGATTTCCCATTGCAATCGGTCCCGCACTTTCTCTTTGGACTAACAGTATTTTGCCCGCGATGGGGGAAGGAATTTGTCTTTTATAATCCCAATCAATTACCGCAACAACTTCTCCCTTTTTAACTATATCTCCAGCATGTTTCTCTACACGTGTAAGCACACCGTTAACGGGGGAAAGAATACTAAACTTTTCTTTGACTCTAGAAATTCCTTCTTCTTCTACATATTGAATCAAAGTTCCACGATGAATTGTGGCAAGCTCTGCATTCATTTTCTTTGGCTTAAAAGAAAACCAAATTAAGAATGCAACGAAAAGTATTCCAATTCCATATTGCACACTTCGCATTTTTAGGATTGGCTTTATTTTTTTCGACAAATTCATATTATTCCCTTACCTTTAGGATACTGATTAGATCCATTGATTTAATTTTAAAATACAATATAATAAAACTGATTAATGAAGTAGAAATCGTTGTCAAAAGAGCAATACCATAAGTCGTCAGGGAAATACTTAACGGGACATTAAAGCCTTCCGTTTCCACAGAGGTAAACATCATGTAGGCAAACCAATACCCTGTCACACATCCAATAGGTAAAGCGACTATCGTTTCAACCGTTAATTCTCCAGCTAAAATAGAAAAAACTTCTCTTTTATTAAAACCTAAAATTCTAAGACTCCCCAATTCGAACGCTCGCTCCGATAAAGCAATCATTGCAGTATTATACACGACACCTATTGCAATCACACTAGCGAAGATAAGCAAAATAAGAGTAGTCGCAAGCATACTCCTAGAAGTCATCTCGTGAAAAACTTTGAGAGTTCCAGCCCGGGTATTCACACCTGCGATCTTGGGGATACTTTTGAGTTTGTGCAAGAGAGCAGATTCTTCCTTTGTGTCAGTTCTTAAAGCAAGTAAATTAATAGATTCACTTTCACCCAGTAATTTACTCACTGCTTTTCTTTCCATGTAAGCGCCCTGACCGAGTATTTCCGTCACAATTCCGTCTACGACTACATTTACTTTTTTTCGATTGCCTTCTAAAATTTCCAATTGAATTTCCTGCCCGACGGCGATACTCAGTTTTTGTGCTACTTGTGAATTTAATAATATTCCGGTATCCGGTGGAACAAGAATTTTTTCTCCATCACCAATCAATCTCCTAAGTTCTGCTCCTTTCGGAATTCCTTGCAGTAAAATTTCTTTACTGAGAGCGCCTGACCTAATTCGAATGGGAACCAATCTATACCCTTCCGTAAATAATACCCCTTTCTCTTTTGCAATTTTCAATTCAACGTTAGACGATACAGGTCCAAAAAAATTAATTGTCACCGACTCTCGCTGCAACAAATCAAATTGAAGCTCAAGCATATTATCCACTGCATCATACATGAAAGTTCCAATCACCATAATCATTACAGAGGTAGAAATTCCTAAAGAAGATAAAACTGTTCTAAATGGTTTTTGAAATAAATTCCGAAGAATCATTTTTCCCTGTGTAGGCAAATAGTTCATTATCCTCTCTAAGGGAATTCTGGAAAATGATTCCGGCATAGGCGGTCTCATTGCTTGAGCGGGGTTTAGTTTAAGAACACTCATTACAGAAAACAACGCACCCACAATTCCGGAAATCATTCCTACACCAAAGCCTTGAAAAACAAGAGTTGGATCAATTACTAATTTCAAATTGGGGAATTGATAATACTCTCCGTATAAAGAAAGCATTGCATCTCCAAAATAAATTCCGAGTAAAATTCCAAGAATAGCTCCTCCAGAACTAATGAAGGTTAATAATTTTACATAATGTGTAGCGACAGTCAAATTGCTATAACCCACTGCTTTTAAAGTTGCGATCTGTTCTCGCTCTTTAG
>JANMOF010000427.1:0-4268 GCA_031368925.1 Leptospiraceae bacterium | reverse complement strand
TAATGATGCCCGAATTAGATGGTTATGAAACTTGCAGAAGAATCAAGGCGACAGAAAAGCTAAAAGATATTCCAATCATATTTCTCACAGCAAAAACACAACCCGAAGATATTGTAAAAGGATTCGAACTTGGCGCCGTGGATTATATTATTAAGCCGTTTAATTCACGCGAATTACTTGCACGTGTTAAAACTCATTTAGAACTAAAATTTAACCAGGAGCTACTCCAAACACTTCTCAACTTTCAAAGAGATATGGTATTAATGACAGACGGAGAAAGAGTAATCGCGGCTAATTATAGTTTTCTTCGCTTTGCTCAATCTAAGACAATTGAAGAGTTTAATGCTAATTATCCGAACTTGATGAATTTTTTAGATTTTGGTAGCGGTGGAGAAAAAGAAGAGAGTCTTAGATTACAAAAGCTACCAAAGGATGAAGAATTTCAAGTCAGGCTTAAAAAGCCAGACGGTGAAATACTAATTTTTCGTATTAAACAAAACATAATCCCAGAAAAAGAAGTTAGTATTTTGAGTCTAACTGATATTACCCAGTTAGAAAATCAGAAAAGTTCTCTAGAAGAAAAAGCAAGTATTGACGAATTGACTAAAGTCTATAATAGGACAAAGTTTCAGCAACTCTTTAAGCAAACAATAGAAGAAAACAAAATCAATCCAAAATCTATTTGCCTTGTAATTTTCGACATTGATCATTTCAAAAAAATAAACGATACCTATGGTCATAACACGGGAGATGATGTTCTAGTAAATATTTCGCGGTTTATAAAAGGGCAAATCCGAATGTCTGATATTCTCTGTCGATGGGGTGGTGAGGAATTTACACTCTTGTTAGTTGGGTCTAATATCGATGACGGGGTTAAAATTTGCGAGAAAATTCGTTTACTCGTAGAGAAGCATCCTTTCCTCGAAGGTCGTCCCGTTACGGTAAGTATGGGGATTACTCAATATATACAAACAGATACTCTTGAATCATTTGTAGCAAGAGCGGATAATGCACTTTATAGAGCAAAAAGAAGCGGGCGAAATAGGACTGAAAAAAATTGACCCCGAGAGATTTTTTTATTGAGGATAGGTTAGAGAAATATCGATTATCCGCAAGTTGTAATCTGGGCGAAAGCGGCTTACGTAATTTTACCGTAAAAGAACTTTTTAGTAAGCTTGAGATTCAATTCGAAACAATTAAATGTCTCTCTCTAGCAGATTCCCCTAATCGAGGACGAGAAGATCTCAGGGTAGAAATAGCAAATCTATATAAAAATATTTCTCTTGAACAAGTTTTAATTACTACAGGAACGAGTGAAGCTCTGTATATATTATTTCATTTGCTTATCGAGAAAGAAGATATTGTTTCCCTATTTACCCCAGCCTTTCAAGCGTTATACGAAATACCTCTTATGCTTGGGGCAAAAATCCAAGGAGTAGAAGTTCTTGATTTTCTACCTATCAAAAATTTATTTGCGAATAATGTAAAACTGGCAATCGTAAATCACCCGCACAACCCGACAGGAATTGGACTGGGGACAGAGGAAATTGAGATACTAAAAACATCTATTTCTACTTTCAGCGGATACACGCTATTTGACGAACACTACCGTTTTTTAGACTATAAGAATGATTTGAGTTTTTCTGGTGCAGGCTTAAATAATAAATGTTTTGCGACAGGCTCTATTACAAAGTGCTTTGGTGTAACTGGACTTAGAATTGGCTGGCTTATAGGTGATAAAGCTACTATAGAAAAAGCGCGCTCTTTTAAAGACTATTTGACGCATACGGTCAACCCGATTTCGGAATTTTTAGCACTAGAAATTTTACGGAAGCGGAAAGAACTCATTAGTCCTATCAAAAGTAATATTCTACAAAATATAAAAACTCTTGCGGATAACGTTTTACTTTTACCAGGAATAGAATCTCTCCGTATTCCTGACGGCGGACTTGTGAGTTTTGCAAAATTAAAAGAAGGAATTTTATCAGAGCATTATGCAGATTTGCTTCTAGAGCAATGCGATATATTTGTATTACCCGGTATTAATTTTGAAAGGGAAGGATTTATCCGCATTGGATTTGGTGAAACTCCTGAAAGATTTAAAGCTGGAATAGAAAGATGGAAAAATTTAAAGATTGCCAATGAAGCAGCATTTTAAAAAATAGAACCGAAAATTAACTTTAAAATAAAATTTATGAAAGAAAAAGTCCAATTAATTACGGAAGAATTATTTTCTTCCGTTTCCGAAAAAGCTAAACTAAGTCCACGTAAGCGGGCAAATCACAACTTCCACGAACTCGCAGAAGTATACCAGAGATTTTTAAACGTGCTTATAAAAGGAACTTACGTTCAACCGCATAAGCATGAGAATCCGCCAAAGCCAGAAACCTTCATAGCACTGAAAGGCAAGCTTGGATTTTTAATCTTCGATGAAGTGGGAAACATCACCGGTAAATACCTATTATCCGAAAGTGGACCGATTTATGGAATTGATGTGCAACCGGGTGTATGGCACGGACTTGTAACGTTAAGCGATGTATGTGTTTGCTTTGAAGGTAAATCGGGACCTTATGATCCGAAAGAGGACAAATTCTTTGCAGAATGGGCACCGACTGAAGCGGATGACGCGCGTTTTGCGACAATAGAAAAATGGGAGAAATTATTTATATGATCGATAGATACAGCAATCCAGAAATATCTAAGATTTGGAGTCTTGAAAATAAATTCGAGATTTGGAAAGACATCGAAATTTTAGCTTGTGAAGCAAGAATGAACCGCGGAGAAATCCCTGAAGCAGATTTTAATGAGATTAAATCAAAGGCAAAATTTAAGGTAGAAGAAATTCTAAAACTCGAAGAAACCTTGCAACACGATGTAATTGCATTTTTGACAAACCTCGGATCGTATATAGGTCCCGCATCAAGACACGTTCACCACGGGCTCACTTCGTCTGACATCGGCGACACCGCGTTATGCGTTCAGATGAAACAAGCAATTGAACTCATCATCAAGCGAGTAGAAACGTTACTCGAAACAGTAAAAGAAAAAGCAATCCAAGAAAAGGATTCTCCCTGCATGGGAAGATCGCACGGAATTCATGCAGAGCCAATGACTCTAGGTTTAAAATTCGCCCTCTTCTTTGCCGAGATGCAAAGAAATTTGGAAAGACTAAAGCAAGCGCATAAAGAAATTTCCGTTGGAAAATTCTCCGGCGCAGTGGGAACTTATTCCAATATAGATCCAGAGATCGAAGAATTTGTCTGCACAAAACTCGGGTTAGCCGTTGACCCAATTACAACCCAAGTAATCACACGAGATCGCCATGCATTTTACCTTTCGATTTTAGGGTTAACAGCCTCTAGCCTCGATAGGATGGCGACCGAGATTAGACTCTTACAAAAAACAGAAGGACGCGAAGTAGAAGAGCCATTCTCCAAAGGACAAAAGGGATCTTCCGCAATGCCGCATAAACGAAATCCGGTCATCTGCGAGCGTATCAGCGGAATAGCACGCGTTATCCGTTCAAATGTAAACGTAGGATTTCAAGACATGCAACTCTGGCACGAGAGAGACATATCTCATTCTTCCGCTGAACGAATTGTATTGCCTGATTCTACAATTGCTTTAGATTATATTCTAGATAAAATGAATTATGTAATTAAAAATCTTCACATCTACCCGGATGCAAGCGAGAGGGTTCTAGGTATTACCCGTGGACTTATTTTTTCCCAAAAGCTAATGCTTGCGATGATAGAGCGAGGTGGAATTTCCCGTGAGAAAGCTTACGAAAAAGTGCAGTCTCACGCGATGGCTGTCTGGGCAAATCAAAATGAAACAATGAAATCGCGCCTTCTAGCGGACGATGAGGTAAACCAGATATTAACCGCAAAAGTGTTGGATGAAATTTGCGACATCAAACCTTACCTCGCAAGGATTGATGTGATTTATAAGAGACTGGGACTTATTTAAAGTGTCATTCCCGAAATTTTCTATCGGGAATCTCAACGCCTAGAGACCCCCGAAATAGCTGGGCTGCTGGAGAGCGTTAAGCGATGGGCGGAATTTCGGGGGGGGACATGTAAAAAAACTTGACAAATAAAATTTTGGCTATAATTATAGCTATATGAGACTAATAGACAAAGATTCGATTTTACATGAAGCAAATTCCAACAAAAAGCTAAACGTAACGATTGCGGAAGCGAAGAATCATTTACCTAAGCTAATTCACAATTCCGAAACTCATGGAGTTATACCTATTAGCCGTCATG
>JANMOF010000401.1:0-10578 GCA_031368925.1 Leptospiraceae bacterium | reverse complement strand
TGAACGGCTTACGCTCACTAGCCCCTTCGCCATCTCTACGTGGAGGTCTATTAAATGGTCTACGTTCACCAGAGCCTTCGCCGTCTCTCCGTGGTGGGCTATTAAAAGGTCTACGATCACAAGAGCCGTCTCCCTCTCTTTCACTACCCGACGCTATTCCTATCTCTTCTCCGTCTCTGCGTGGAGGTCTATTGAACGGCTTACGCTCACTAGCCCCTTCGCCTTCTCTACGTGGAGGTCTGTTAAATGGTCTACGTTCACCAGAGCCTTCTCCGTCTCTGCGCGGTGGTCTACTGAACGGCTTACGCTCGCTAGCCCCTTCGCCATCACGACGTGGAGGTCTGTTAAAAGGTCTGCGCTCTCCCGAGCCTTCACCATCTCTGCGCGGTCCTCTATTGAAAGGCTTACGGTCACTAGCCCCTTCGTTACCGCTTCCCTCACGACGTGGTGGTCTGTTGAATGGTTTACGTTCTCCAGAGCCTTCGCCTCTGCCGCTATCTCGGCGGGATTCTGGTTTATAACTGCGTCTTGGTGATTCTGAGCTATCCCTATCAGTTTTAGTGCCAAAGAAGCCAGGCTTGCCTGTCGGTTTCTTGAAACTGCCGCCGCTTCCACCAGCACTGGTATTTTTGTCTTTTGTAAATTTCTTATTGACTGGTTTGTATTTATTTTTATCACTGGAAGAGGGGGATTTCTTATCAGGCTTAGAAGAATTGTTTGGTTTTTTATAATCTTTCATAGGGTTAAGCTCAAAGTCCAGTTTCTCAAACGAGACTCCCCTGCAAAGAGATTTATTCTATTTGATTTCAAAAATGAACCGCCAAGCATGGTCTAAAGATTAAACTATGAATCCTTTAAAGAAAAAGCCTAGAACAAAAAATCTGTATCCAACGATAGAAAAGCCAGAGTGGTTGAAAGTCAAACTTCGATTTCCGACTGACACTGATCCAGTTCTAGATGTAAGGAAAAATCTTACTGAAACAAGACTCAATACTGTTTGCGAAAGTGCATCGTGCCCTAATTTGAATAATTGTTGGTCAAGAAAGACGGCGACCTATATGCTAGCAGGTGATATTTGTACAAGGCGATGTTCTTATTGTGACGTTGCCTCCGGCAAACCATTTGCATTGGATTCAGAAGAGCCAGTTCGTGTTGCAGAATCCGTTGCTATTCTAGGACTGCGCTATGTGGTGATAACAGCCGTTAACCGCGACGACTTGCAAGATGGCGGTGCATTTCATTTTCACCAGACAGTGATGGAAATAAAAAAAAGCAGCCCTGAATGTAGAATCGAACTTTTGATTCCTGACTTGAAAGCAAAGCGGGATTCACTCGATTTAATTTATTCTTCCAAACCAGACATTATCAATCATAATATTGAAACTGTAAAAAGTCTATTTAGAGAAGTGGCTCCCGCTAAAAATTACGAGACATCGCTTCGAGTTTTGAAAGATATTTCTGAGCACGGGTTTGTTACTAAAAGTGGAATTATACTCGGACTTGGCGAAACAATCGAAGAAGTACAAGAATGTATCAGGGATCTGCGGGATAACGGAGTTAGTATGCTAACCATCGGACAATATATGCAACCTACACCGACGCATCATCCTGTAAAAAATTTCGTATTACCAGAAGTATTTGAAGAGCTTAAAATTTTTTCCTATTCCCTTGGGTATAAGCATGTTGAATCGGGTGCGCTGGTTAGAAGTTCTTACCATGCGGACGAACAAGCAGACTTTTTGAATCACGCATAATCATTATGTTAAATGTAAAAGTATTCTTTGATGAAGAAAGTATTCGAAAGCTAATCTATGAATCTTTAGCAACGGAGCTTCCGAAAATTGAAGGTGAAATTTGTAATTACGATATTAAACAAATTATTTTTGATATGACAAAAAAAATCATTAGCTATGATATAGAGTGGGCTGACTCTGAAAAATTTGGAAAAAATAAAATGCTAATCTATCATAAAAACAAAGTTCTGCAGCTTGATACTACAGAACTCATTGAATCTATTCGAGTACTACACCAGGATTATGTTGAGCCACCAGTTTAGAATTTGTATTTTGTTTGGTAATCGTAAACTACTTCTACAATTTCGTTCGTATTAATTCGCACAATTCCGTTTTCTGTATGTACAACCATAATCGAATCTTCTTGGTTAATAATAGCGCCAACTTCGGTTCTGCCGTTCACTAAAATTATTTTTTCAATACGCTCATAGTATTTTACAATATCACGATTTGACTGTAACCGCTTGGGCTCAACTACGATAGATTCGTTGAATTTTACTTTTTCAATATCTTGCTTGGAGCTTACCTGACTTTCGAGAACATTGCGTCTTTTTTCCAATTCCTCTGCCTTTGCTTCATCAATTCTACCACTGCTCAATTCTTCATTTAATCGAATCATCTCGTTTGCTACTTTAGGATCAACAGATACAATGGTCTTGACTTCTTCTTGCTCTTTTTTAGTAAAATCGGCAGGCTCTGCCTTCTCTGCGGAAATTTCCGTTAGCCGCATGATAATTTCTTTAATACTTTTGCTATCTAATTTTTCAGAAGCCAATGTTCTATCGAAAGAGGGAATCTCAATTTGCTGATCTTTTTCCAGAACAACTTCCGAACTTTGTAATGTCTGGTTAATTTTTTTTAGTCCTGCATTTTTTTCAATTTCCTCTAAAGGAATTTTTTCAAAAAAAGGAACTCTCGGAGCAACTGCTACTGATCCTTCCACTACTTTTACTTTAGCTAATTGGTCTTTATTGATTTCGAGGATAAATGCAGTTCCCCTCACGTTTGCAACTAGAGTGGGGGTTGAGACATTGAATGCATTACTTTTGGTCTCTTTGCTTACTTTGGCAAATATTTTACCATTATTTAAGGTAAGCTTTGTTTCTGAATTCCCGTTAGGATTTTGAAGAAGCTGGGTAAATTCTAGCCTTGCATTTTGTCCTAATCTGATTGCATTTCCTTCACCTATTTGAATATCAACTTGTGATCGGGGTCCTGTAATTATTTTATCACCTGTTTTAAAAGCGGATCCGAGAACTGCTTTTTCTTCTGTTAAGTCAACATGCACAATTCTAGAATCACCAAGACTAAAAACAACCAGGGTAGAAAGACTATTGTCCTTTCTTTCTTGCTTGGTTTCGATTCTATCTATTGGCTTTCGGCAATTAAATAGGCATACGAAACCTGTAAGTAAAAAAACAATAATAGTTTTATTCATAAATTTGATTTCCTCACAGTTTGCGTAAATAAAATGATATTATCCCATTATCTTACAGGATGTACAAAGTTAAAAGCAATTTTTTTCGGAACTGCTATATTTTAGTTTATATTTAGTTTAGAATGAAATACTTGTTACTTCAGGAGAAATTTAATGGGGAATATTTTTTTTATAACTATAAAATGGAAAATTGCAATGCCTTTTCTGATTGCTTATTTTTTTTATAACTGTTCGATTACACAGCCACAACAGAGAGCTTTGCAAAATTTTGGCGAGACCGCTGTCATTATGTCAAACTTAAGTTCTAGCGAACTTATCTCCATGCGAAATTCTACTATTCAAATGAATATTGCCCGACTTAAGTTAGAAATTGCTGGGAAATCGAAAGAAGAAGTCGCGCCAAAAGATTTATCAGAGTATAAAGACCTCGACGGAGTATTTGATATAAATGTTATTTCTATTCGCTTGAAGGCAATAGCGACTATCCGCTCTTACGCCAAATTATTATTATCCCTTGCATCTGATGCGTCACAAAAAGAATTGAACCAGGCAACAGACAGTTTTCTTTTTAGCGTACAAAATCTTTCTTCGGAACACAGAAAGATCGATGAAAAAAAATTAAACCAATTCGGGGAAGCAATTAAACTTTTTGGAGGAATTTTTACTGAATATAAAAAGAAAGATTCTATCAAAGAAATTATACTCGACTCCAAAGAACAAATCGAACTACTATGCGATCTTCTTGCTAAAGATTTTGATCCAAAAGGTGGAAGACTTGCGACAGCCTATATTCTCTCTGGCGAGGATTTGCTTTTAAGTGCAGAGGAAAAATTAGATCCGAATGAAGGAAAATCTGAAAAAATAAAAGCGAAAGCTCTTGCATCATTTCATTTTGCAGAAAAAAATATTCAAAAAAAGGAAACAGTTTTGCCTGAAATCGCAAAGTCCATTCTTCAGCTAAAACAGGCTAATAAAGAGTTATACGAAGCATTCCGCTCGGAAGTATATACTGCTCGAGATATTGTAAAATTTGTAAACACTGTAAAATCAGTTCAAGATTATAGGGCAATTTTAAGATAAGAGAATTGTAAGGCAATTTTAAAATAAGGATACTCCCATGGCAAAAAAAGAAATCAATTACTTAGATATACTCGATGCACTTAAGATGCTTATTGAAAAAGCGGAAGGCAAAGAAAAAACAGAGCTTCGTGCAAAACAAAAAGAATTTAGCAAGCAGGTTAGAAAAATTATCGCTTTAGATATAGAAAAGGATAACGAGAAGTATGCGTCTGCAATCGAGTCTTTAGAAAAAGCCAATAAGGACATAGAGTCAGCAATCAAAGACGTAAATAAAATTTCTCATGTTCTAACATCAATTACAAATACGGTGAACGTGATCGGGGAATTTGTATAGTCAGGAAAAAAATCAAAGATTACCACAGAGATACACGGAGAAGTCGCCGAGTTGTACTGAGGGAAAAGAAATGATTTAAAAACTCCGTGTTTCTCAGTGACTCCTCTGCATGCCTCTGTGTAACTCTTATGAAAAAATTTTATGAATACTTTTCTTTTATTATTATCTTACTTCTATCCTGTAATTTACCAGGGAATAATAAGCTTTCTCCGCCGGAATTAAAATATGCAGGCACCGAGCCTGCGTTTGAGTTTTCAAAGGATCAAGTATGGGCTAATGTAAAACAGCCGCTTTCCCTTCTGGACTTACGGGGTAAGATTGTTTTGCTGCATTTCTGGAAGTATACATCCATTAACTGCATTCATACTCTTGCCGAGTTAAAGAAATTAGAAAAGAAATGGAAGAAAGAACTTGTTGTAATTGGAGTCCATTCTCCCAAATTTACAGCAGAGGGAAACCTGGAAAGTTTAAAACAATCAATATTGCGAAACAAAATAGAGCATCCTGTGGTAACCGATAATGACTTTACTTATTTACGGCAATACGGTATTAACTCATGGCCATCTTTTGTTTTAATTGACCCGCATGGAATGGTATTCGGAGTGCAAGTAGGGGAGGGTGTTTACGAAGGGTTTGATAAAATTATTTCAGGAATGACTGAGGAGTTTCAACGAGCAGGGTTAATGAATCTTAACCCCGTCGAAGCCTTAAAACTTCTAAACTCCAATATTTCTAAAAGCACACTTTCCTTTCCGGGCAAATTGATAGTAAACGATAAGGGTAGCCAGCTCTTTATTTCAGATACAAACCATAACAGAATTTTGAGAGTTGATAGAGAGACAAAAAAAATTCTAGATATCATAGGAAGTGGCGACACTGGATTCAAGGACGGAAAATTCACAGAGGCAAAATTTAATCATCCGCAGGGACTTGCTTTAAATGAGGATACTCTTTATATTGCGGATTCAGAAAATCACTCTATCCGACAGGCAAATCTTAGGACTAAAATTGTTAAAACTATTGCAGGAACAGGTGAGCAGGCTAGAACATTCAATGTTTCCGGACGCGGTAGAGATGTGGCTTTTAATTCTCCTTGGGATTTAATTCTCAATAAAAACAGGCTATTTATCACCATGCGCGGATCTCACCAAATCTGGACTTTGGATTTATTGACTCTGGATGCAGATGCATATGCTGGCTCTGGTAGTGAAAATTTATTTGACGGCAAATTACAAGAAGCCGCACTTGCCCAGCCGACTGGAATTACAAAAGATACTCTTAGGCTTTACTTTGCGGATAGTGAAACAAGCTCAGTTCGCTCTATCGGGCTTAAGGCTTCTCCTATTGTTAAGACAATAGTAGGAAAAGGTCTGCTTGAGTTTGGTGATTTAGACGGGTTACCCGGTAAATCTAGATTTCAATTTCACTTGGTAATAGTTTATTAAATCGGTAAATTTTATATAGCCGTTACTCTTAATATTAAAATTATACAGCTCGATCTTGAAAAAAACGAAACCATTACTCTTGCAGGTAGTGGGAAAATCGGAGCGGTAAATAGTAATTTGTCTGATTCTAGTTTTTTTGAGCCTCAAGGAATTGCTGTTTTTCAGAATCTTGTTTATGTAGCAGATACGAATAATCATTTGATTCGGGTTATTGATTTACAAACTGGCATTGTATCTAATTTTGATTTCGAATAAGATTTAACTTATTCGATGACTTCTCCGAAAATATAGAAAAGGAATTCATGTGCATTTTAATAAAGTAACAAAACTCTATATCGTTTTATCAAGTATTTTCCTTACCTTTCTGTTAATGGCAGAGCTAACAGGAAGTAAACTCATTACTTTATTTGGTTTTGTGATGACGATGGGAGTAATTCCTTTTCCTATTACGTTTATCGTAACTGATATCCTAAATGAATTTTACGGAAAGAAGGGTGTTCGATTTACAACGTTTCTTGGAATGGCGATGATTCTTCTTGCGTATTTCTTAATTGTAATTGATTTACAAATACCGGCTAATTCCATTTCACCTGTGGATGATATTTCCTTTCAAAAAGTATTTGCCAATTCTGGACTTGTAATCATTGGATCTATCACGGCGTATTTAATAGGGCAGCTAATTGATATACAGGTATTTCACTTTATCCGCACAAAGACTGGCGGTAAGCACGTGTGGCTAAGGGCAACTGGATCCACTGTTATTTCTCAACTGATTGATTCTTATGTAGTAATTTTTATTGCTTTCGGAAAATATGAGCCTACTAACTTTTTAGGTTTGCCTTTCTATTCTTTAATTAATACGCCTACACTCGTAAGCATTTCTACTACAAACTTTGTTTATAAGCTTTCTATCGCCATTCTTCTTACTCCACTGATTTATTTATCTCACACCCTAATTGAACGATACTTAGGTGATGAAATTATTCACCTGCATCATGAATAATTTATAATTTAGTTGGACTAATATTCCAATAGCATTTGCGGTCAAGCCTTAGAGAAAAACCGCCAAAGCTCGAAAAAGGCATTTTATTTTTTTTCAGGCTAAAAAATAAAATCTAATTGTAAAAAATACTACAAATACCGACAGTTGGAAATACTGGATTTTAATTATGAGCAATGTTGAAGTTTTTAAAAAGTCTCTCGAAACCGTAGATAGTATGCCTTCTTTGAATGGGGAAAGCATTGAATTATATCTTTCTGAAATCGACGCGCATATTGATGGTGGTTTAAAGCCTACAATCTTAATCATTGATGATGACTCTAAAGTTAGAGAGGCGATGCAGAGCTCTCTTGGAAAGAAATACAATGTCGTACTTTGTGCTACAGGCGAAGAAGGCATTGAAAAAGTAAATGCTTCTACTTTCTGTGTAATACTAGATGTAAAAATGAATGGTAAAAACGGATTTGAAACTTTCGTTGAGATAAAGAAAAAATTTTTAAATTTGCCGATTATATTTCATTCTGCTTACCATGATATAAAAAATCCTTATGAGATTATGAACGACTACCACCCATTTGCCTACGTTGTCAAGCAAGGTGATAGTCGTGAACTACTCGATACGCTAGCAGTAGCTGTTGTATATTATTTACAAATTAATAAAAACATTTTGCTCATAAAACAACTTCAAAAGATGAATCAGGAGTTGGAAAAATCTAAGAAAAAATATAAAGATCTAGTTGAGAATTCTTTGGATATAATATTCTCTTTAGATGCAGAGGGTAATATTCAATCTATCAATCGGGCGGTTTCTAATATTTTAAAATACAATTCCAAGAAGTTACCCGGAAAAAAATTTACTGACCTTATTTATAAAACAGAAGCGGCAAATCAAATTAGCCTCAACGAAAAAGTTTTCCAGGAAAACTTTCATGCTTTGATTGAGTCTCAGGGGCAGGTTTCTTTTAATTGCGATATGGTAACTGAGTATGGTGAGCCAATTGAGATGCATTTGAAGTTAAAATACATTCCTTATGAAGATAGCTTTGTTATTTTCGGATCTGCTTTTAATATTGAAGATGATATTTTGCTTAGGTTATGCGAAACCGAAAATCAAGTTTATAAAATTGGAAATTATTTAACGCAGGTAGATTTTATTTGTAAACGAGTGTCGAAAGCTTGCGCAAAGTATTTAGATAGTGAAATTATTTTAGAATTAAAATTATGCCTTAAGGAATTGTTAGTTAATTCTGTAGAGCATGGAAACTTGGGAATTAGTTTCGAAGAAAAAACAGAATCATTGGCTAATGACGAGTATTTCCAAGTATTGATTGATAGACAAAAAGATCCTAGGAATATTGTCAAAAAAATCTGTGTAGAATATTCTTTGCTTCCAGACAGGGTAGAATTTCGCATAACGGATGCTGGTGATGGATTTGATCATGAAAAAATGCTAACCAGACCTAAGAATGATATTACTCTTGTTCCTGTTGGTCATGGTCGGGGGATTATGATGGCTCGCGAGTTCTTTGATAAAATTCAATTTAACACAAAGGGTAATTCAGTTTACCTTGTTAAAAATTTTAAATAATGGTTTCGATTCAGAATATCTTTTTAATCATTGATCCATTTTTAAAGCAACCTTCTAATGACGCGATAAATGTAATTTCCAATTTGTATGCAGAAATACAAAAAGAAAATAATTCCGTTGATTCTTACCTAGAAGTTTTTTTCCCGTCCCATAGTGAAACGAGTTTAAAAGTCTACATGGATACTCTGAGAATGAGAGGCAAACAAGTCATTGGTGTCATCTCGCTTGGAAGCTATACGAATGTAACCGAGAATGTAGAATGGGTAAATTTTTTTGGGCGAGATTTAAAAGAGAGGGTGATTGAAAAAAATATTCCCTTCTTGGGAATTTGTTTTTCTCATCAATTGTTTGGTTGGATTTACGGGGCTAATGTTGATTTTGTGTCAAATCGGGAAAATATTCCTGGAGGAAAATACAACGAATTTCGAGAAATAACTATCCATCATCCAAGACTAAAAACAATTACAGGAAATCAAAACTCTTTTGTATCAAAAGCAAAGCATGAACAGGAAGTGAAAAATATTCCCGAAGAATTAGAGCTTACTTGCACGAGTGAGCATTGTAAAATAGAAGGGCTCGTTCACAAAAAATATCCTGCGTTTTCTGTTCAGACCCACCCGGAAGAATTTCATGAGAGTAGAGGCGGTTGGGATTTCGTTAAAAAATTCATTAGTCATTTTGTTTTGACTTCGAAGATTACCACCGATGAGCACCGATAAAAGAGCGATAAAAAATGATATGGATTCAAACTGAATTGACAATATTAAAAAACTATCGTATCTTCTCTCGGTGCTCATCGTCTTTATCGGTGGTAATCTTTGAATATTATAAAACGACGTGGGTAGCATTATGATGAATACCAATGGCATATATATTTTAGCCATTATTCTCTGTCTTGGATTTTTATTTATTCTTTGGAATTATGCCAAGGGTTTAAAAGATTCTCCTGGAGAAATTTGGATTTTGTTCGGAGCGAAGTTAATTGAATACGCGGCTTACGGAGCTTCCAATATGGCTTTTGTTTTATACCTTTCTAAAGACTGCGGATTAGATGATATAGCCGCTGGCTCTTATATTGGAACTTGGTCTACGCTTATGACTTGCATTTCCATTCTGGTTGGATCAGTTGTAGATGCGATTGGAGTCAAGAGAACACTACTCATAGGAATGGGAGCAATGCTTGTTGGTCGCTTCGTAATGCCTTTTACAAATCATCTATTACTTGTTACTCTATTTGCCTTTATCCCCGTCGCAATCGGAAATGCGATTTTGGTTCCTGTGTTGTCTGTGGGGATTAAAAAATATACCACATCGGAAAGTTCTGCTTTAGGCTTTGGGCTTTTTTATACCTTAATGAATGTTGGGTTTGCGCTCGGTGGTTATATCTTTGACAAAGTGCGACAAATCTTTGGTGAGCATACTTTGAATTCTATTCCGTTCATTGGGATAGAAATTTCTACTTATCAAATTATTTTTTTAGTGAGTTTTATTATAACGATTCCATCACTGCTTTTAATATTATCAATGCGAGATGGAATTTCTCTTAGCGAAGAGGGAGTAATTAAAATTAGCCAAAGAAAAGAAATGAGTTCTAATTTCTTTCTGTCTATGCTTAATGAAATAAAAAAGTCTTCTGTAGATACTATTTCTATTATGAAGACTGCATTCTTAGAAAAATCTTTTTGGGCTTATCTCTTCATGCTCGGAATTCTAGTATTTGTAAAATTAGTTTTTTATCATTTCAATTATACATTTCCTAAATACGGAATACGCGTGTTAGGAGAAGGAATTAAAGTCGGTAGCATCTACGGAGTTTTAAACCCGGTGATGATTATTTTTTTAGTTCCACTCATCGCACATTTAACAAAGCATATTAAATCTTACTATATGCTAATCATTG
>JANMOF010000361.1:0-7796 GCA_031368925.1 Leptospiraceae bacterium | reverse complement strand
GGAATCATGGAAGATTTTAAAAAGAAAAATCCAGATTTTCCATTAACCGCTACTTTTTTTATTTTGCCAGGGGCTAAGCATCCAAATAATTTATTCGGACAAGAAAAACTTACCGCAAAAAAGTTAGATTTTTTAGTAAAGAACAATTACGAAATTCAAAACCATACTCTCTGGCACGCGAATCTAAAAAAATACAAAGATAAAATCGAGGAGCAAATTGTAGAAAGCCAAAAACTTTTAAACAAGTATTTGCCGGATTATAAAATGACATCACTTGCTATGCCGTTTGGAATTTACCCGCCTTATGGTTATGAGTCGAAGCTAATCGCAGGTAAACACAAAGGTATTGAATATAAACACAACCTTGTATTTGACTACTCAAACCGCGCAAGCTTCTCGCCATATGACAAAGAGTTTGATCCAATACACGTCAGGCGCGTGCAAGCATTTAAAGACAATATAGAAAAGATGATTCAAAAGTATTCTGAGTCTAATGACGCTTATGTGAGCGACGGTGATATTAACACGCTCACGATTCCTAAAAAACTGGAAGATAAGTTAAATCCAAAGTATAAAGAGAAATGGAAGGTAGTTAGCTATTAATTCTTTTCTTTACCTCCTATGTGTCTGCCCGTTAGATTCGTCTAATCATTATGGCAATTCTTACTAAATGAAGAAAAGAAAACGTAGAGGTAACTTCTACGTTCACGCATTTCGAAATGCCTGCTAGTATTCGTGGGATAAGTAAATCGAATCAATGAAGCGTTTAGCTGAGTTTAGATTTCAATGGGTATTACCTGGACATGGTAGAAGGTTTAATGCCGATTAGCCTGCAATGAAAGATAGTATCAAAAAATGCATTGAATGGATGGAAAAAAGTAAACTACTTTAAAGTTCTGAAAGGGAATTCTCAGCTTCCGATTGTTCTTTCATTTGTAGTTTATTGCGAGAGATAATATGGTTTAAAATTAATTTATAAGGAATAATTATTTTTTTTTCTTCATGAGGATTTGAATCAAGAGACTCTATTTTTTTGGATAACATTTTTTTTAATCTAGACTCCTTTCCCCTCCATTCATGATCCATTGGGTAAAGCACTGCTTGCTTATCAATTTTTTCCTCGCCTGGAATAGATATAATTTGAAACGCAAATTTTTTAAGAGTGGCACTTAAAACTTCTGAATTTTGGAGTCTACATCTCTGAATGAGTAATTGCTTAGTTGGAATTAAATTTTCCTTGAAGTATAGATTATCCATACAATCAATGATTTCTTTTCTGCGCGTTTCGATTACTTTTTCTTCTGTAATCTTTTTATATTTTATAATCCTTGCTTTTTCTAAGTCTCGCTTTCTAGATTTATTTCTAGCTTCAAGCTCCCATTGCTCGGATTGAATTTTCTTTTTTGCGGAGGCAAAGAAAATATTTTTAAAATAATCAGAATAAATAAAAAGCGGGTAGTACCAAGGAAAGTATTCAACATAGGCTTTGCTGAGTAAATTCCCATATAATTGAACAGTCGCCTTATTGCTAAATAAACCATGAAGATAACTTTCATTAGTCTCTAATAGATTTTTAAAGGCAAGAATTTTCCATGGTGAATCAGGCATTTGAATGTTCATGTCTTTTATACAATTTAAGAAGGAAGAAATTTTTCTTGGTGCAAATGTATAAATTTCTTCCTTCACTAAATACCAGGGAGCAAATACAAGAGAAAGATCTCCTTTCAATTTGTCCCAGGCTTTGGGATGAACGCTATTTGCCGCTTCTTCATGAATGAAATGAACAATGTCTCTCCAATTTTTAGATGGCTCTAAAAACTTACTCCTTAGTTTTTCAACTTCTTGTTTTATTAAATTATCTTCTTGCTCCACAAGATAATCCAGCGCATACTTTTCAAAAAGTAGAACTGTCATAATAGCTAACTCTCCAGGATAATTATCTGGATGATACGGTGAAATCGTTCGGTGTAGAATTTCTGCTCTTTCTTTTTTAAAAGAAGTCATAGGCTCAGGAAAAGTTTCCATTTGATAAATTTCCTCTTGGTTACGAATTGCTTCTAATTCTTTTCCTACAACCGAATAATAAATGGGAGCTATTTCTGTTTTAATAAATTCATCTGCAATCGCAAATTTTTCCATCATGCTGTTTGCCGCCATTGGAAAGTATAAACTATTTCCCAATTTCACAGTTTTATTTTTCGAAATTAATTCTTCTTCAATATCTTCCTGGATAGTCTCTTTTACTTTTGCGCTGAGAGGAATGTCTCTAATTGAATCTTCTATTTGTGGGAAAATTTTAATAAAACTAATTGGATAATTTTCTTGTGCTAATGGTAGATTTTGTTTTAGGTTTGATCTGAGTTCTCCTTTAAAGGAGCTTGCATTAAATTTTATACTTTCTATTTGCAGTAAAATATTTTGAATTGAAATATTTAAAATATTTTTATAAATTGCTACTATACTTTCCGTTTTTTCGTTCGGGGCTGCGATGAAGCAAGAGTGAATCTTGATTTCTTTCCTGTCGACATAGCTTATATAAAAAAGATGTAATACAAGTTTATCTTCTATTAGCCGCTTCATCGGATAGATAATATCTGAGCGTGTATCAATCTTTAGTCCAGGAATTTGCTCCGGATCGAAAAAAAGATTTCCTGTTTTTGAATTGGCAATCGTAGAACTTTTCAGAATTTGCTGGTATATAGCAAAGGCTACCCTATTATTTAAAGAAGTTGCGGCAGAGTCTTTAGGTGTTTTGATTTCTAAAAAAGAGTGCATGATACTTGACCATTTTTACATGGTACAGAAATATCTTTCTTCATCAAGAATGATTTAGAAAAGCTTTATAACTTATGACTTGCTAAGTGCAACGAATGCACCAAATTCATCCAAGTAAATTTTCAGGGAGATGAATTTCAATCCTACTTAATCACTGTATTTGTGATCGATTACTTCTACTCCATTCCAATCTACAGGCACTCCATTTTTAAGATAGAACTCTGCTCTCTGGATATAGATTTTACTTGCTTTGTCGTCGGATACTAAACGGATTACTTTATGAAAACTCTTGATCGCATTTGCAAATTCTTTTTCTATATAAAACGCAAGTCCTTGCTCAAAGTGAATTTTTGTTTTGAGAAGATTGTTTAATTTGGTCTCGTCGTATCCATCTAGAATTTCTACTACAGAGGTAAATCGCTCTTTACCTTTCACTTTCACTTTGTCTAAAATTCTAAAATTAAAATCTGTTTGATTATCCATTTCCAGAAGAGATTCCATGGAAATTAAAATCTTAGAAGAATAAAACTTTGTGAGATTTTCAAGTCTGGAAGAAATATTCACAGCGTCCGAGACAACCGTTCCTTCCATTCTCTGGTTTTCTCCGATTGTTCCAATAATAACATCCCCGGTATGAATTCCAATCCCCGCAGTTATTGGAGTCTTGTTCCACTTAACTCTTTCCAGATTATAATTTTCTATTACTCTTTGCATTTCAATTGCACAGTTAACCGCATCATCGACTTTACTTGGAAAAAGTGCCATGATTGCATCCCCGATGTATTTATCTATGAAACCATTGTGCTTGCGAATAACAGGACCTACCCTCTCTAGATAAGAATTTAGAAATTTAAAATTTTCTTCCGGACTCATTTTCTCAGACAAATTTGTATAAGACCTAATATCTGAAAATAAAATAGTCATTTGCATTTGCCTGAAATCACCCAGCTTAATATCTAAAATACTTTTTTTCTGAATAAAAGAAAGAAATTGCTCCGGAAAAAACTTGTAATAAGCTGCATTGAGTAACTCGGTATCTTCTATAAATTTTTGTTTGAGTGCATCTGAGTCCCTTACAAAGTCAACCATCCCATTAAAAGACTGAGTAAGAAAACCAATTTCATCATTAAACTCCGGCTTTACGTTAGATTCCAATCTCCCCAGGTTCACTTGATCAATGCCATCAACCAAGTTTTTCAGTGGATTAATCAAATTAACCGAAAAGAAAAAAGGAAATACAAACACTGTAAATATCCCAATCCCAAATAGCATCTGAATAAGCGGCAATACTCTAGTATGCGAATATTCTTTAGCTTTCAAGTAAAAACTTTCGCCTATTCCCTCTTTTCCTTTACCAGAAAAAGGTAAGTCTTTAGTAAAATGAATTTCTGTTATTGAACTTCTATTTCCAGGAGTAATTCCAACAAAATCAAACGAAGTTCCCCATGTGCTAAGCGGAAAATACTGATTTTGCGGTAAATCCTTATACGCCATTGTAAAATCGCCATTTTTATAAAGAGTTAATTGAACGGTAATACTTTCTGAAGTAGGAATAATTCCTTCGTTATACTTCAATTCAAACCAGGTAATCACAATTTTGTTTTCTAATAACTTAATATAAACTTTACCATCCTTATTTAAAACCGGTGCAATGAATCCTGTAACATAAATAGTCGGCTCAAAAATTCCTGTATCAAAATTAATGTCAGTATTTTTACCGAATATCAATAGCGGTGATCGCATAATCTGAATAAGACTCTCGTGTTTACCAAAAAATAAAAACGGAAAAGTAAGTTCCTTTGCAATATTATCCTTTTCTTGAAATTTAATTTCCTCACCTAAATCAAAATCAAAAATAAAATTAGTAGCCTTAATATCGTAATTCTCGCTTTTATTTGGAGAAAAAGAAAGCATTGTATTGTTTTTTATAATGTCTTCATTTCGAAATGAATCTTTAAATTGCGGTGCAAGAATATGACCTATATTTCCCCACATAAATAAAATTGTAACGATTGTAATGCCAATGATTTTTGCCATGAAAGAAGTTTTTTGTTTAGTATGGTTAATATAAGAAAGTCCAAATAAAAAATGAAAGCCTAAGAATCCAATGGAATTAGTAATCACCTCGATTCGTTCCGGCACAAGTCCAATTACAAATAAAACTTCAACACCAACAGTTAGAATGATTAAATAGAAAGGATTTAGAAAAGAGCGAATACTTTTATATAAATAGGTTTCCTCTTTTCTTTTAAAATTTCTACTGCGCCTAATGATAGTTGCCACTAAGAGAAAAACAAGAGTGGAAGTAATAGCAAGCTGAATGCTATAGCTACTTATCTCAAAATTAAATTGATAGTAGATTACGTAAAGACTAAGCGAAGTCGCAAATAAATTTATAAAAATAAGAAAGTAGAATACGATTCTTTTTTCTTTTTTGTATTCGGAAGAATTTTCAGGAAAGAAATAAAAAAAACTAACCAAAAACGAAGCAGAGACAATAACAGGCAAAAGTTGCAATTGCCTTAGTAAAAACTTCCAATAAAAAAGACTGGGCAAAATCGCTATAAATAATTCAAAAAAATAAAATATTTCCAACCCTAAAAAACTAAATATCAGTAACCATACTTCCTTATTTTTTGGTTTCAGCGTAAGGAAATAAGCAATGATTGTGGTATTTAAAAATAAAAGGCTAAATAGTGTAAGTGATTCTTCATTAAAATACATAGCTTGTCTTCGGCAATTAGTATCAGGGCTTTTTTTTCTTTTTCAATTAAAAAAAATTTTTTCTTAATTTTTCTTATATAACATTTATCATAAATATATAATGCTATTTTTCAAGAGACAACCCAAATTGGCAAGACTAAGTTATATCTGGTTTCAACTTGCAATCATTGTTTGCTATTGCAATTGTTAAATAGTCATTAGAGTTTTTGAAAAATTCATATGATTGAACACTGTCACTTCGAGCAGCAGCTTCCGAATTTGCGTTAGTCGAGAAGTGCTGATAGCGTTAGCGAAATAAAGGTTATTAGCGTCTGTAGTTCTCGACTATCGCTCGAACTGACAACTATTTTTTCAACAACTCTGTTTTTAGTTTAATCTAATCCTAACAATGAGAATTGATTGACAATCTCAATTAAAGTCAGCCTTCACTCCTCTCTCAAAATATCTTTTCCTTTGAAATAGAGCGAAGCCTTTTTAGAATTTATTTTAAAAGTATAATTCCTTCTCACAATCGTAGTTGGTTTTACTAAGACAGAATTTTTCGGGTCTCGCTTACAAGTCTCTAGCAGCTTATTGTAATCATCCGCTCTTGGTTTTAGCATTGTAAAATATCCAGTTTGGAGTTTTGGATTTTCGGAAGTTATTCTATAGTTGATAACTTTATTAAATTTAATCAATTCTACAGACCCATTTTCTTCGTTTTCGCAAGAAGAAGATTCTTGGGTTAAAAGGGAAGTAAATATTCCTGAATAAATATTCATATAACCTACCGAAGTAAAACTATAGCCACCGTCACTAAAATCGGCTACAATAAAAAAGGATTTATTATCATACCAATCTTTTGCATAAAACCAAGCACCAATAAGAAATCTATTAGCGGGGTTGAAAGTATCACTATAGTTCAGCAATTTAAACGAAGATAAACCATTCATTTTAAATATTCTAATAAAACATTCATGCTCTAAACCGGAATCGTAATCAGACACACAATGATCCGGCAGAATGCTGTTAGACGCTGGCGTATAATACTCATAAAATAGTTTCTTATTAGGACTGAACTTTTTATCTAAAAGGAAATACTTTCTTATATACGCATCAAATACAAATCCATTTTTATTTCCAAATTTAATTTCCGTCCAGTGTCCTGATTTTTCATTCAGTTTAACTGTATCCCCTACTTCTTTTAAAATTTGAATCCCTGACTTATCTGGAATCAAAAGAATGGATTTACTTTTTTCCGATGGCTCTTCTCTTAAATGAAGCCCGCCCTTCGCATCTACAAAATACTGCGGCTTAGGCTCCTTAGCCAGAAGAGTTATAATCAATATCAAATAAAGGAGGATAGAAAAAAATTTCGTCATTGTTAGTAATAAGAAGTCTTCTACAGAAAAGAAAAGCTTAATAGCAGCGTTAGCGATCGAACGGGGTCATGTTTTTTCATCCGTTGGAAAAAACATGACCATAGTGAGAGCGCGGCGGCTCTTGTGTAAAGTAGAGACAGGTTTCAAACCTGTCTCTACGAAGATAAAGACGCCGCAACGCCCTTTATCCGGTCACTGAGCATTATGGAGCGACCCAAGGAAGCGACATTGAGTTTAGTCGAAGTGTTATTTCAACTTCTTAGCAACGGCTTCCATAAAGTCTGAGGTGTTGAGTGCTTTTTTAGAAGGAGCGGTGCTTAGAGAAATTAAATCTTTTGTCATCTCGCCAGCTTCGATTGTGTCTATGACTGCTTTTTCTAACTTGTGGGCAAACGCGGTAACCTCTGGAGTTCCATCTAGCTCTCCACGCTTAGCAATCGCGCCCGTCCAAGCAAAAATAGATGCCACAGAATTTGTAGAAGTTTCCTCACCTTTTTGGTATTTGCGAAAGTGGCGCGTAACGGTACCATGTGCTGCTTCGTATTCGTATTTTCCTTCTGGAGAAACTAATACGGAGGTCATTAGACCGAGTGAACCAAATCCAGATGCCACCATATCACTCATAACGTCTCCGTCATAGTTCATGAGCGCCCATAGCATTCCACCTTCGTGTTTCATGATTTGTGCTACTGCATCGTCAATCAAGAAGTAACTGTATGTTATCCCCGCAGCCTTTAGTTCTGCTTCTTTTTCAACAGCCATCTCATCGAAGATTGCGCGAAAGCGTGCATGGTATTTTTTAGAAATGGTATCTTTAGTAGCAAACCATAAATCGATCTTCTCAGAGGTTGCATAATTAAAACAGGATTTTGCAAATCTGATAATGGATTTATCCAAGTTGTGGATACCCATCGCTACCCCCGCTCCGGTTTATTC
>JANMOF010000357.1:0-27805 GCA_031368925.1 Leptospiraceae bacterium | reverse complement strand
CAAACTTCCTAAAGCAGAGGCAGACAAGCCTAAGAAAATTTCTGTCCAATTCGAGAATTAATATTAAGGAGAATCCTATGTTACAACAAGAATTACAAAAACAAGAAACAACCAAGTCTACTGTTGAGAAAGTAAATAGACGTTACATTACACCCGCTGTCAATATCTACGAATCAGCAGAAGAAACTAAAATTATTTTTGACATGCCTGGAGTAGATGAGAAGTCCGTTGATATTTCTTATGATAAAGATGTATTGACTATCGAAGGACGTAACTCCTATTTGGTTCCCGAAGGATTCGAGGGAGCTTATGTTGGATTTAAGACAGGTGATTATTTGCGTAAGTTTAACATCAATAAGCCGGTAGATCTAGAAAAATCAAAGGCTGTTATGAAGAACGGTAGACTTACACTTCATCTTTCAAAGGTAAAACCGAATACGACTAAGATTGAGGTAAAGACCGAGTAGTCTCTAATTGAATATTTCCCCTTTTTTTGACTGAGACTGTGCTATCTGGCACAGTCTCTTTTTTTTTACAATTCTCTAATTATATAAACTTCTTGACCGTAAAGTTCTCTTTTAATAAGATTTAGATATGAAAAAACCTACTATCATTTTTATGATCGTTTCCTTTTTAATGTTCGTCAATTGCTCTACTACTACAAATATAAAACTCCTTCCTGTTAAAGATTCTGCTAACCTAGAAGCCATTTGGAAAAATAAGACCGTTGGTAAGGGAGCCGAGTTTTCTATGACAGTTTCCAATTTTATCTTTGAAGATAGGTACATAACAATTTTAAAAGAAGGAAAGCCAATTGCAAGTGTCCAACTTGAGGTTACTCCTCATTTGCCTGTATTGTTTCTGGGCTGGTTGGCTTTGGGTATTCCTTATCTCTGGATTGCTTCTGTGAAAGACTACCAGTTGATAGATTTATCTGGGGAATTAAAAAGAGCCTCTGCGGAAGTTACTCCGCAGTAATAATCTGAGTTTCGGTTTACCTTGGACTCACTTTTCAGGCAATGATTAGCAGTCTCTAAACACTGCCTTCCGTTTTTCTTCAATCGCGCGAATGCTTTCCATAAAGTCTTGCGACAAGAAGTTTTGTGCCTGTGCCTCTGCTTCTTTTCTAAGTGCCGCTTGAAGAGCTTCATAGTCACTAGCGTTTTTCTTGAATAGCCGCAGTGCTAATGGTCCGCTTTCACTTAAGTTGATTGCAAGCTCTGTCGCACGACGAATTACATCATCAAACGGAACTACATCATGACAGAGTCCCATACGATATGCTTCTTGCCCTGTTAAAATTTCACCGAGCATTAGTAGATAATTTGCCTTATCCAGACCAAATAATTCTTTTACTAAATAAGAAGATCCCATTCCGGGATGAATTCCTAATTTTACAAAGTTAAAAGAATATTTACTTTCCATGGAAAACACGCGTAAGTCGCAAGCAAAGGCTAATGACAATGCAGCCCCAATTGCATGACCGTTAACCGCTGCTACTACAGGAAAGGGTAATGTGCGAACAGATAGAAAGTAATTGTAGAATGTAAACATATCTTTTTTATTTTCTTCAAAAGTCTTTTCGTGAAAGGATTTTAAGAAACTTAAATTCCCGCCGGATGAGAATACATTATTTCTACCTGATATTATTAAGCAGCGAGGAAGTGGATCTCGATTCTTTAGAGTTTGAATATAATTGTAAAATTCTAGTCCCATCTCCCATGTCATAGAATTTCTAGTTTCCTCATGATTTAGATAAAGCATCTCGATTCGAATTGAATCAAGTTCTATTGTTTCTGTTTCCAAGTATTGCATAATATAATCCCCTTAAATCCCTGTCTTTTTGGTCAATGACTCTTGTTGACATTCCAAAAAAACTCATAATTTTGCAATTTGTAATTTGCTATTTTTGATAAAAAGTGACGATATTGAAATCATGGCAGTCGGCAGAACAGATTCGATGCAGGAATTGATTACCCTGATGGATACCATCTACGGGGAAACCATCATTGGCACTGATGTTAATCTAATCAAACACCTGTTTTATTATTTACGATTTGATAATACAGAATTTGTATTTGAATACGATGATAGAATGATGTCTGTCGTGGTTCATAATGTTCTTCAGGACTTTGTTGAATTAAATGTTCCTGATTTCTCAGAGGCAAGCTCGAGAAGAGCTAAGATAAAATTTGAAATTATAAATGTACTTTATATTTTTGAAGTCATCATAGAAGATATTCGTAGCTCCATCGTAAAAATAAAACTTCCCACTGAATTGCAATCAGCAGAGATGCGCCAATACCGTCGTGTTGCCTGTGATGATTTGTTTATGGATTTTATTATTCTATTCAAATCTTTTAAGGGCGGACGTTACGTCAGCGGGGATAATATCCACGCGGAGAGACAGTTTACTCATTTATTCCGCGAGATTAAATTTGACGTGCCTAATTTAAAATTAATGAACATGATTGTTACAGACTATATTAGAAAAGTCTCAGATGAATACGAGCTAGTAATTTACAAGCCGGGTGATGGTCATGACTTTATAAAAAATACTCTTTCGAAAGATAATAAGACGATTTATATTTCTGACTGCGCTGATGTTGATACCTATATTGAAGATTTAAAATCTAAATACTTTAAGACATTCTTTGAAATCTACCAGGAGAAAGTAAAGGATGTAGGGGACTTTCAGGCTAGAAAGTTCTTTGAAGTAATGCAGAAAAAAGAAAACCGTGCTTTTCTAGTTTCTTATATCATTGCTCCAATTACAATGTTTGATCGTGTGATAGGACATATAAAAGTTTATAGTACTGCTATGGACAAACATATGTTAACCCGCACTGACTTAGAATATATTCATGAGATGACAGAAATTTTTAGCTATGGACTTACCAAGGTTGCAATTAAGGGAAACACGTTTAACGAAATCTATACTAATACCCGCATCGTAGATATTAGTATCAGCGGCTTACTCTTCGAAATCTCAGATGAAAACTTATTTCAATATCTAAAGAAACATTCCAGTGTGAAAATGTATATTCCCATGGGTAAAAATAAACTTGAAATCAACGGCGAAATCATTCGTTACATTATTTCTGACGATGGTTATAAGCTCGGGGTAAATTTCTTTTCTTCTAATCCAGGTGATATGAAAATTCTAGAAACCTATATCTATGAGAAGAAAGGAAATGTACTTTCGGAGTAATAGGGTTGTCACAGATATACAGCGGGTTGCGCAATTTTTTTTTAGACTGGAAATTTTTACTCCTTATACTGTTTTCCTTTTTTATCCTAAAAGATATTCCTCCTATACTTTATAAATCTGTTGATTCAGTAAAAGTTATTAATACTGAGTTTTATTTTTTATCATTTAACCCGTTTTCTCAAAGAATGAGTTGGGATAATTTCTTAACTCCCTTTGTCGCTTACATTTTCCAGGTAAACCAGGATCCGAATTCTTTTTCAAAATTCTTAAGCCTTATAAGCTTCGTAAGTTTTTTACTCTTAATTTTTTTTACGTTGAAAGCTACCGATTTACTTTGCGCCTATTCGTTGTTATTCTTTCTTACAGGTAGTCCACTACTTTTGATTCTTCGAAACTGGATTGGTTTCCCGGATAATATTACTTTTCTCGTTTCCATAAGTATTGTTTTTATTTTTCATAAAAAGAATTATACCTATAAAGATTATTTCTTGTTAGTTTTTTTTCTAATTCTAGGAATGTTGAATCATTTCTTTCAATTTTCGATTATAGTATTATTACTTACTATTATCAAGGTGATTCGCGATGAATGGAATAGAAAGAAAATTCTATTTTCTGTTGTAATCGCTTATATTTTATCAGGCTTTTTGTTTTTTATTTTAATAAAATTCTGTAGCGTAGGTTATAATCTATATCGCTTGAAAATTGCAAAATTAGTTATTGGAGATGAGTTTATTCGTTTAAACGCAACGAATTTAGGATTTAGTATCGTTAGTTTATTTCATGGGTTACTGCCCTTTGTTTTGTATACTTTGAGTAGATCTAAGTATATTTATTCTATACTAATTCTTTTTTGCATTATCATCACATCTATCACCTATGATACGACTCGCGTCTTTGCTTTATTGTCTATGCCAATCTTATTTTATTGTATACTTGATTCATGGAGTTTGTATAAAAATTTAGAAAAAAAAATAATACTTGGGCTAAGTCTACTTAGCCCGTTGCTAATGTATTTATATCCTTTATTCTACAAATGGAATGGTAGAATTATTTTTCTAAATGGTAAAGTATTGAATTAACTAAGGGACTCTGTAAAAAGATGAATTTATCACGCAAAGGCGCAAAGTCGCTAAGGGTTTTAAGAGAGTTAATTTGTCTTTTGAGTTATTATGATTTTCAATATCTAGTATTTTCCAAAATTTCTTGAACTCAATGTTGCTTCTTAGGGGCGCAACATAATGTCTCTGCGCCTTTGCGTGAACTCTGATCTTAATTACATTGACCGACAGCCGAGCTATCGCAGGCTATAATTTTTACTAAGATAGTCTTTTCAATATTCGATGGTAGTCTTCGATTTTTAGTTCTTCGGGGCGAAGTCTGAGTTCTATTTTGTTTTGAGTAAGTGAATTTAATATTTCCTGTCGCAAGTCAGGATAATCACTATTAAACTCTTTTGAATCCAGAAAAGGAGCCTCGGCGATTGACTTACCAATCATTTTTCGTTTCCCCCAAAAAAAAGTTTTTAAGAGAAGTTCGAATTTATCAATTTGTGTTTTAGTATAAGCATAATTGCCCGGTATAAACTTAACCAATGCTGAGCTTGCATCTGGCTTGGGATAAAAACAAGAAGGAGAAATTTTTTTTAGAAAAGAAAATTTTCCGAATGCTGATACAAAAATAGAAAGCGAAGAAATTTCGTTACAAATTCTATCCGCAAATTCTTTTTGCACCATAAAAATCGCACCTGTCAAGTGAGGAACCGACTTTAAACTAGAAGTAAGAATTTCACTCGTGATATAGTAGGGTAGGTTGCCCATTAGAAAAACTTTTTCGTTTTCCAGTCTTTTAATTGTTTTTAGAACATCACCTTCGCATAATTCAGAGTTTGCGCTATCGAAATACTCCATCGACTTCATATTCTCGATATAAACAGGATCAATTTCAAATAGAAACATCTTTTTATTAAGAAGGGCGAGTTTATGTGTCAGTGCGCCGAGCCCAATTCCAATTTCTGCAATAGAATCACTCTTAGAGAGTGCATATTTGTCGATAGAGTTGATTATAAAATCTAAAGTGTTTGGATCGGTGATAAAATTTTGTCCCCATTTTTTCAGTGGGTTTGCATTTCTTTCATCCATGAAGGCGCGAATCTTGGAAATGCTGTAATAAGGGTATTCATAACTCATCTGGTGTTATGAAATTCCAGTTAGGATTTATTCCAAGTAAGTTTTTATTTGCATTCCAATCTTTTGCATTATCGTTTAATTTATATGCGAATAAAAGTAGAATATTTCCCTTTGAAACTCTGGAATTTTTTTGAAGTTGGCTCATAGAGTCTAGATGCGGATAGAAGATGAGCAAGTTGGAAAAATTTCGCCTTGATGCATTCAAATCTTGTTTTAAACTAGGAATATTCTTTTCCCAATCAGTAAGTCGCTTCGCTGTATAGATATTTGCATTAGGTGAATTTTTTTTGCAAAGAGTCGCAAGCGAAAGACAAGTCTCTTCTTCAATGAAAATAGATTCGATGGACTCATCACAAAAATTTTCTTTGATGAGTCGCTGGATTTTATACTGACTGTATTTACAAATTCCACCAAAGTAAATTTGTTTTTTTTCTCTCACTAGATAATAATCCGATCCAGCAGAAATTTTTTGTGGATTTGCTATAGATTTGTTTTCTTCCGGGAATAAAATAAATCCAAAATAAAAAAAAGAACCGATGAAAAAAAGGGCAAAGAACGCAAATAAAATTCTAAATTTACTAGCTTTCTTTTTCTTTTCTTTGCCTTGGAAAAAATCTATCTCAAGAATAAAAAAACCAATACAGAGAAGAGTAAGTAATGCAAAATAAATTCCCATATGAAAAGGCAAAGAGTCTTTTACACCGCGATAAAATCCAACTGTCGTAGAAAGTTTTTCTGATAGATAGGCGAGTAGTCGAAGTAGTAGCTCTGAGTAAGTCCAGAAAATTTCTATCAATACTTTCGAAAACCCTGCTAACCAATCTAGTTGAATTTCTTTCCAATAAAAATTAGAATTTTGAATGATAAAAATATTTTCTAAAAAAAAATCTGCAATAGATTCATATAGAAACTGAAAAATCAAAGAAATATAAAGAAGCGGAAGCAGTAGGGATGTGAGTGGGACTAAAAGTAAATTTAGAAAAATAGAGCCAAAGCTAAATGTTTTAAAGTAAATGAGAAGCACAGGGTAGGTGCCGAGGCTCGCCGAAATAGAAATAGTAAAATTCTCAGTAAAGAAATTTTTCCAATTCCCAAATGCTAATTTGTCTAGATAGCTTTTCAAAAATAAAATTCCGCAGACAGCAGAATAGGAAAGATTAAACGATAGAGTAAGAAAATTTTCGGGGTCAATGAATAGTATGAGCGCAGAAGAAATTAAAATGAGATCAATAGCCTTCATTTTCCGAAAGAAGAGACTTCCTAGAACTAGTCCGCAGGTAAAAATATAAGCACGTAGAAGAGAAACAGGAAAATCTAAAACATAAAGATAGGAAAATGCGATTAGGAGCGGAAAAATTCTTTCAGTGTAATAATTGAAAATCCAAATCTGTTTCGCGAAGAAGTAGAAGAATCCAATGAATACTCCAATATGAAGTCCAGATGCTGCAAATAAATGCAAGACTCCTCCTTCTCTTACTTTTTCTTTGAATTCATTTTCTAAATAGCTTGCATCACCAAAGAAAAGTCCCATCGCAATATCGTTTGCATAGTCTGTAATGCCTGCGCGAGTAAGGGTATCTTCTATTTGTTTTCGTAGAAGTTTTTTGGAATCTATTTCTTCGGAAATGCGTTTACATTTATTTTCAAAAATTTGTAAGTAAGTGAAGTCAAATTCACGAAGAAAACGAAAGTATTCTTCATTAGATGATACTTGTTTGAGTTTTATAAACTGAGAATTACATAATAAAGTAGGCAGTGCAATATCTTTTCTATATCTTCTTGTAATAAGTCTAAATCGAATTTTATCAGAATGAAATTCTGTCTCATAAAAATTTCTTTTTATTTCTTTTGTAAACTGTATCGTCCATGCTTTTTGTTTTTTTATGAGTTCAAAATTTTTTTTATCAAAACTTATGCTCGGTTTTTCTTTATTGAAATAGAAAAATTGGAATACCCCTAGTAAAATTCCTAGTAGGATTGCGCATACTTTACAATAGCCGTTAAGAATGCTTATTCCAATTAGGAGTAATAAAACAAAAATCAATTTTGAATCATGAGAAATTTCTAAAATATACAAAGATATAAGGTAGCCTAATGCTAAAAAGGATGCTTTACTTACAGGCTGGAACTGAATTAAGAAGCTCATTTAATCATTTAGCATTTAAAAAATAAAAAATGTGCACATAAATTTAGAATTATTACATAGTTAATCATAAAAAAATCTTTTCTATGAGTTGTTACGCCGAAAAATTTTAGTAAAAACAGAATGATTATCTACTTTTTAGGCTACAAAAGATACTTTTGATTATCCGTAATGTAAGTATATTAGAATATACTAATATAAATTTGATCAATAAAATCAGTGTTATTAAAATAAAATTATAAAATTAATTTATTTTCAGAAAAAAAATAAAAACTATATTATGAAAATTAAATTTAGAAAATAATTTTCATTCCTGTTCTATTAATAAAATTTTAGGAAATAATATTTTTTTTCATATTTTTTTTCTCCTAAAATTAATATTATTTTTGACTCTTTAAGAATAAAAAAATACAACGTAATCCCTACCTCTGATGAATTTGGTTGAGGTAGAGATGTTATTGACTACGTTATTGACACACTGTAAAAAAATATAAATATATATGACTGAGAAGCCTATGAAGATACTACACGACGAAGAATCGATTTTTAACAAAGATACAAAAATAGAAATTGAAATATTGTACAAATGCTCTGGTTGCTTTAAAATGGAAAAAAAATTATACCAACAGAAACTTTGTAAAGCATGTTTGTCTAAAGCATTTAAAAGGTTGGTAAAAGTAATCGACTCAGTAAGAAAATAATTTCCTTTTAGAGCACTCATACAGAAATGGTATAACTGTGGATTATCCTTTTAACGAGATAGAAAAAAAATGGCAAGAGTATTGGGAAAAGAATCAAACTTTTCTCACTGACATAAATAGTAATAAAGAAAAATTTTATTGTCTGGATATGTTTCCTTATCCGAGTGGAGCAGGACTTCACGTTGGTCATCCAGAAGGTTATACTGCAACTGATATAGTTTCTAGATACAAGCGAATGAAAGACTTTGAAGTGCTTCATCCAATGGGATGGGATGCATTCGGTCTTCCTGCTGAGCGTTATGCAATGCAGACTGGTATTCATCCGAGTGTCACTACAAAAAACAATATTGATAATTTTAGAAGACAGATTAAGATGCTCGGTCTATCTTAT
This sequence comes from Leptospiraceae bacterium, assembly GCA_031368925.1. Classification (GTDB taxonomy): domain Bacteria; phylum Spirochaetota; class Leptospiria; order Leptospirales; family Leptospiraceae; genus UBA2033. Next base: position 19,173 of record JANMOF010000357.1, on the reverse strand, counting down.
GATTGGTCAAGAGAAATTTCTACCACTGACCCTGAGTATTATAAATGGACACAGTGGATTTTTTTAAAAGTTTATAATTCCTATTATGATAGACGAGTGAACAAAGCTCGACCGATTATGGAACTCATCAAACGATTCGAAGAAGATGGAACGGCTGACACCGGTTATCCGAACAAATTTACTAAAGATGATTGGGTTAGCATGCCACTTTCCGAAAAGGAGAGAGTTCTTTCTGATTTCCGACTTGTCTATCAAGCTGAGATTCCTGTCAATTGGTGTGAGGCACTTGGAACTGTTCTTGCGAATGAAGAAGTAGAAGAGTGGACTAACAAGGGTTATGCGGTAGTTCGTAAACCAATGCGTCAATACATGATGCGAATCACGGCTTACGCAGAAAGACTTTTAGATGATTTGGATTTAGTATCCTGGCCTCAGTCTACTTTAGAAATGCAAAGAAATTGGATTGGAAAAAGCGAAGGTCTAGAGATTGATTTCATTGCCGAGTCAGGTGAGCGGATAACGGTATACACTACCCGCCCGGATACAATCTTTGGAGCCACCTACTTAGTATTAGCCCCTGAGCATCCATTAGTCGATAAACTCACAACTCCTGAAAATAAAAAAGCAGTAGAAGATTATAAACGAACTGCTTCATTAAAAAGTGAAATGGATAGAACAGAGATGACAAAGGATAAGACAGGAGTTTTTATTGGCTCCTATGTTTTAAGTCCTGTCGGGGAAGAAACAAAAATTCCAGTTTGGATTTCTGATTATGTTTTAGCAACTTATGGAACAGGAGCTATCATGGCAGTTCCCGCTCACGATAGTCGTGACTTTGCATTTGCTAAAAAATTCAATCTCCCAATCAAGCAAGTAATTGCCGGACCGGCACCTGAAACAGAAAGCTTTGATTCAAAAGAATCAACTTGCATTAATTCTTTTACTGAGTTATTAAATATAAACGGTCTATCTTATTTTGAAGCTGTCATAAAAGTTTCGAATTGGATTGATGCGAGGCATGCTGGAAAGAAAAAAACGCAATACAAACTCAGAGATTGGCTTTTTGCAAGACAGCGATATTGGGGAGAACCAATTCCACTTGTGCATTATGATGCGGGGTTTACAAAAGATATTCCCGAGACAGAGCTTCCACTTACATTGCCTGAATTAAAAGAAATCGCTCCTTCTGGAACCGGCGAATCGCCATTAGCCAATGCTAAAGAATGGTTAGAATACAAACACGAGCGCTTTGGAAAAGGCAGAAGAGAAACAAACACTATGCCACAATGGGCTGGGTCTTGTTGGTATTACTTACGTTATATTGATCCGAAGAATGATAAAGCGTTATGCGACAAAGAATTAGAAAAAAAATGGATGTCGGTTGATTTGTATGTCGGTGGTGCAGAGCATGCCGTCTTACACCTATTATACTCTCGTTTCTGGCATAAGATTCTATTTGATTTAGATATTGTATCTACGCCGGAGCCATTTAAAAAACTATTACATCAAGGTTTGATTCTAGGCGAAGACAAAAAGAAAATGTCTAAATCTCTCGGCAATGTTGTAAATCCAGATGATGTTGTAAAAGAATTCGGTGCAGATAGTCTCAGGCTTTTTGAAATGTTCATGGGTCCTTTCGACATGGTAAAACCCTGGAGCACAAAAGGAGCGGAAGGAATTTTTCGTTTTCTAAATCGTGCCTGGAGATTATTCCATGATAAAGAAGGGGAAAAATTTCAAATCGATGACTCCGAGCCTGACTTAGAGCAATTAAAAAGTCTTCATCGAACAATTAAAAAAGTAGAAGAAGGGATCGAAAATTTTACATTCAATACTGCTATTGCACAGATGATGATTTTTGTAAACGAGATGACTCCAAAGACAACTCGACCTAGAAAAATTCTAGAGCCGTTTGTTTTAGTCTTAGCTCCTTTTGCTCCTCATATAGCAGAAGAACTCTGGGCAAAGCTCGGTCATACTTCGACTCTTTCTTTCGAGCCATACCCTGCGTATAATCCCGATTATCTGGTAGAAGATACAATTACAATTGTAGTCCAGATAAATGGTAAACTTCGTGGCGAGTTCTCTGCTTCTAAAACTATTTCTGAATCCGAGGCAATTTTCGAGGCTAAGAAAATTGAAAAGGTTATTCCGTTTCTGGAAGGCAAAACAATAAAAAAAGAGATTTACGTAAAAGAAAAATTAGTGAACCTTGTAGTTGTTTAAGGAGATTCCTATGAAAAAACTTCTCGCTCTTTCGTTTCTATTTCTAACCATTCTAAATTGCAGTAAAAAATCCGAATCCTCTGAACCAACATCTAAGGTTCAAACAGAAAACGCACCTGCGTCAGCTCCTATGAATCGGCAGCTAGCGGATAATGAAAAGTTTGCGGATAAAAAGGATGAGTCGGAGGAAGAATCTAAAGGCGGAAATGCCGGAGAGATAAAACAGGAACTCAAAGAAAATGACGGCATAATACAAAAACCGCTCGATCCAATTTCCGAAGCCTCTAAGTCTAGACTTTTAGAGTATACCATTCAACTGAATTATAAAGTAGAAAGCATTGAGAAAGCTCGCGAAGTTTTACTGAATGTAGTAAAAAAAGAATCCTATATTGCAAACTCACAAACGAATCTTTCCAGTGGATATGAAAGCATGGCTCTTCAAGTCCAAATTCCAGTTACTGCTATGTATGATACTCTCTTACAAATGGATAAGATTGGACAATTGACATATGAAGATATTCGCACTCAGGATTGGACAGAGCATAATGAATTACAAAAAATAAAATTAACCAGGGAAGGGCTTCGTATAGTTAGGCGCTCTAAAGCGGCTAATAAAGGTTCTGCGGAAACATGGAATTGGAAAGATAGGGAAGAGGCATTGGAGAGAAGTGAAGATACTTCCGATGCTGCTAAATTAGAATCATGGAAAATCAAAGACCATGTTGCCTGGGCAAAAGTAAACATTTCTATTTCTGGAAAAGAACTCCCAACAAAAATTCATCTTCCCAATTACAAAGATGCTCTTGTAAGTGCTCTCAATTTTTTATTGGAGTTGACCTATTATCTTGTTTGGATCGTGCCAATTGCTCTCGTTGTATTTCTTTTATTCAAGGGTTATAGATGGATTCGCAGATAACGTTTCAGTCCCGAAATTCCACCCGCTTCCTAATGCTGTCAACTTAAGATTTTTTAACCACGAAGGGCACGAAGATCACGAAGGGATTTTGTAATGAAATCCTGTCTTTTCTTCGCGTTCTTCGTGCCCTTCGTGGTTAATTCTTTTTTCTTTTCCTTAAGTTGACAGCATTATCCCGCTTCCGCCAAGCGATATCGGGAATATCTACTTCTTGAGATCCCCGATAGAAAATTTCGGGGATGACAAAAGAAGAAATTTGACTGTAAAACTTAGAAAAAAATACTGAGTTATTATGAATAAAGAAGTCACAGACCCGAAAAGTATTCACCAGCTAATCGACTCTTTGTACCGAGTCACCCCCGTGTATATGGAAGTGGATGGGGAAGATATTCCTATAAAGGTAATTGACAGTAAACCGCAATTCGTAACTGTTAGAACTCCTAAGGTGAATTCGCATACAAGGGAGAGAGTTCTTACAATGAGAAGTAAGGATAATATCTTTGTGAGCACATTTTTAGAAATAGGTGTAGATGAATTAGGCAACTCAATGTTACAGCCTCTAAAAATTCTTATTAAAGATATTTTAGCAGAAGCCGAGCCAAATGCTTATACTGTTTCGAATATCATTAATCAAAATGATATTTTTAAATCCCTAAGTGATGATAGAATTAGTCAGCTCATAAAGCGTGCACCCAAGGTTAATTTCATGTTTGACTTTTTTGAAGTGTATGTAAATGAGCGGATGAATAGTCGTATGCGCTTGATGAACTCTCATGAAAAATCAATCTTTATTCCAAACATTGCACAACCCGAATTAGTTCGTCCCGAGTTTGTTCCGTTTAATGACTATTATGCGATCACAAAATCTAGTAATTTTTTAGATAAATACAAATCTGAAATTTGCGTTCCCATTAAGTATAAAAATTTTATCATGATAGGTTATGTTCATGCGATGCATTCTACGAGGCTTGATTCAAATTCCTATAATACATTTAAGTTAGTAGCATCCTCTATCATTAAAGATGTTCATAGCTCGGGAGTTTTTGAAGAATCTAGAGAGAATTGCACTGTCCTAGAAGCAAATACAACTTCTGTTCGTTTTTTACATCCCCCTACGAGACTTGCCAGTCGAATTTTTTCTATGGGCGGGACTGTAATTTTTGATCTTATTTCCAAATCCGGTCATCGAAAATTTGTCCGAGGAGTGGTAAAAGGAATTAAACCTACACAAAAAGATTATGCAATCGGTTGTGATTTATCCATTAATACTCCTGATGAATTGTCATCTCTTGGAGATTTTTTAGGCAAGCATTGATTTAATGGGAGCTACTCCAACCTCGGTTAATGTTGCACAATTAAGAAATTTATTTTTGGGTTCACGCAAAGACATTATTGAGTGACCAATGGAAACGAAATTGAGTTTCGAGTCGCTAAGGGTTTTCAAAATATCATTTATTCTTGCATTTATTATCATTCTCGTTATTCCATTAATACAAAAACTGTAAAAAAAAACTTTGCGTCTCTGCACCTTTGCGTGAACTTTCTTTTTCTTCTTAATTTGATAGTATTGCGTCTCGGTGGCAATCTAAGTAGTTACGAAAATTTTAGATTGTAATTTTATTTGCCCTAGACTTAATACGATAATCAGATAGAAGGGGTCTTATGAGAATAGGTTTGATTGGATCTGGGAGTTTTGGGACGGCACTTGGAAGTTTATTGGCTGATAAGGGTTATGATGTACTGATGTGGACTCGTTCATCCGAGCAAGCAGAGGGAATTAATTCCCATCATAAGAATGCAAAGCACCTTTCTGATTTAATTCTTCCCGATAGGCTTCGTGCAAGCACAAGTCTTGAAGAAGTCGTTCGAGATAAAGATTTGATTTTATCGGCACCGCCATCTCATGTGCTGACAGAAATTATTCATAAAATAAAAGACTATCTCCCGCCGAATGCTCCTATTGTTTCTGCAACAAAAGGAATTGAGAATGGCACACTCCGAATGGTTTCAGAAATTTTCGAATCAGAATTACCAGGGCGGCTTCATAAAAATTTAAGTTATCTTTCCGGTCCTAGTTTTGCAAAAGAAATTATTGGTCGAGTGCCGACTGTTGTTAGCATTGCCTCCAAAAATGAAGGAACCGCAAAGACAGTTCAGGAAATTTTTAGTTTTACTTACTTTAGAACTTACTGGACTCCCGATGTTGTTGGAGTCGAGCTTGGTGGTTCACTGAAAAATGTAATCGCGATTGCCGCAGGCGTCGTCGACGGACTCGGGCAGGGGCAAAATTCCCGTGCAGCCGTAATCACTCGCGGGCTAAATGAAATTACCCGCATGGGTGTAAAGAAAGGGGCAGATCCTATGACTTTTCTTGGTCCTTCTGGAATCGGAGACCTGGTTTTAACATGCTGCGGGGATTTGTCGCGTAACCGCACAGTTGGAATTAAACTCGGTCAGGGAAAAACATTGGCTGAAATTCTTTCAGAGATGAATGAAGTGGCAGAGGGAGTAAAGACTACAAAGAGCGCATACGATCTTTCCAAAAAACTGGGAGTATCTATGCCAATCACAGAAGAAATATATAAAATGCTCTACGAAGATAAATTACCAAAAGAAGTTTTGCGGGATTTGATGGGAAGAGATTTAAAAAGAGAAGGGATTCACTAATATGATCTATATAGTTACAGCACTAGCACAAGAAGCAATTCCACTAATTCAGCACTTTAAATTAAAGAAAGATCTTTCACATACTAAGTTTGATATTTACCGTAGTGATATGATTAAACTAATTGTGTCCGGCACCGGCAAATTAAAATCAGCCGTTGCTACTACATATTTACTTTTGAAAGAGCCACCTAAAAAATCTGACAAGATATTAAATTTTGGAATTTGTGGATCCGGTCTTGAAAAACACAAGAGCGGACAGATTTTTTTAATTAATAAAATAGAAGATTTAAATTCGGGTAAGACCTATTATCCGGAGATACTCTTTAGTCATTTACTTCTTGAGGCTGGAATTATCACACACGAAAAGCCGGTGATTAAATCCAAAACTAATCCTTCTACGGCAGGTCTTGTAGATATGGAAGTTTCCGGGTTTTATGAATCTGCAAATACCTTCGTTCAATCGCATAATATCATTATTCTCAAAGTAGTCTCCGATCATTTGAGCGGTGAAAAATTTACGGGTGCATTTATCCAGAGTATTGTAGAAAAGAATATCCCTCATATAATTACTGTCTTAAATCAATCAAGAAAAAGACAATCTACTACTGCCACAGATGCGGAAGTTTTAGATTCAGGTGAGTATAGAATATTTGAAGATCTAAGTGAAGACCTGGGACTAAGCACAACGCAAAGATTTCAAGTTCTAGATTTAATAAAAGGGTACAAAGTTCGCGGAGATGGCGATCTCAAGTTTTTAAAAGAATATTCTAAATCCAAAAAAATAACGTCCAAGCAAGATACTAAAAAAGCACTCGATGAACTAAGGGAAAAGTTGGATACCGGTGATGACTAATCCTTCTTATCCACTAGAATAAACCATGAGTGAAGTTGATAAAGCAGAAGAATTATTTAGTAAAGAGGAGACGATTCTACGAAAAGCAAATTTAATTTTGCAAGATTCAAAGTTTGTAGACAATTCCTTAATTATAGAATACAAATCCCTTACAGAAAGTTATCGTAAACTTTTAAACCAGGATAAAAAACTAATTAAGATTAGTGATGGTCTTCAGAACAAAGTTAAGAAAGCAAAGAATGAAATAGAAAATCTAAATGAAATTTCGCGCCAGATTAGCATGTCGCTGGATTTTGATATTGTATTTGGAAGTATTTTTGAATACCTAAAGAGTAGTTATGGATTTGAAGGTTGTTGTCTAACACTCGTTAGCCATGATAAGACTAAGTGCAAAAATGAAAAATTTATTTCAACTCCTGTGTTTGACTCAATGGTAGATGCATACATTGGTGCTGTTTATTCTCTAAAAACCGGAAAGGGATTGATCGCTGAGTGTATTGTAAAAAATGAAATCGGAATTTACCAGGATAAAAATATCTTTGATGAGTCCGATTCTGCGCAAGCAATTAAAACAGCTTTTTTGATGCCGATTAGTATTACGGGTGAGGTCATTGGTGCTTTTAGTTTGATTCATCATTCAAATATTTCTCTAAAGGGTGAAGAGAAAGAATCACTCAAAAAATTTGCGAATCATATTTCTGTTGTAATCAAAAACTCAAAGCTTTATGAAGATTCTGAGAAAGCGAGGTTTAAACAGTTAGAAGAGTTTAATCTCAATTTGACGATGATTAATAAATCTCTACAGAAATTTGTTCCAAAAGATTTTATACAGTTTCTTAATAAAGAGCACATAACAGAAGTTAGTCTCGGTGATTCTGTTCAACAGGACATGTCAATCTTATTTTCAGACATACGCTCATTTACCACAATTTCAGAAACCATGTCTCCAAAAGATAATTTTGGCTTTTTAAATTCGTATCTTAAAGTGACTGGACCTGTTATTCGAAAGAATAAAGGCTTTATTGATAAATACATTGGGGATGCAATTATGGCATTGTTTCCAGATTCGCCTATGAATGCAGTCGATGCTGGAATTGAAATGCTTGAAGAAGTTCATAAGCTAAACGTTAAGCGTCATGAGTGGGGGAAAATTCCGATTCAAATAGGAATTGGAATTCACACGGGTGCGCCGATGCTTGGAATCATCGGAGAAGAAAAACGTTTTGAGTTTACAGTAATCTCGGATGCGGTCAACCTTGCTTCTCGTATTGAGGGGCTAACAAAGGCTTACTCTGCTTCCATTTTAATTTCGGAGGATACATTAGTTTCTTTAAGCGATGCATCAAAGTATTTCTATAGAATGGTAGATAAAGTTAAAGTAAAGGGTAAGAATAAACCAGTAATTATTTACGAAATTTTAAATGGAAATTCAGAGCGGATAATAGAGTTAAAACTCTCAACTAAAAAGCAATTCGAACAAGGCGTAGATTTATACTTGGAAGAAAAATTTGACGAAGCAAGTGTTATCTTTAAAGATATTCTCAAGAAAGACCCACGTGATACAGCAGTATCCTTATATTTAGAAAGAGCCAAGTATTACACTATGCATGGCGTTCCTGTAAACTGGGAAGGTGCCTGGAAATTAGATAGCAAGTAGTTTATTTCTTTACAAATACGAATCTAATTCGACATTTACACCTATGAAACGTTTAAAAGAGCAACTCATTGAAACTTATAATTTACTTAATATTCTTTTGCATGATGAAGAAACAGAAAACAAAGTTACTTCCGCTACTAAAATCATAGTAGATTCTCTAAAAGAAAATCATCCATTTATGATTTGCGGCAACGGGGGATCTGCCTCTGACTCAATGCATATTGCAGGAGAACTTGTCGGAAGATTTCTAAAAGAAAGAAAAGCGTTAAACGTAATATGTCTTTCGTCTAATTCAGCCGTTATAACCGCATGGGCTAATGATTATTCGTATGAAGATATTTTTGCAAGACAAGTGGAAGCCTATGCAAAATCCGGAGGAGTTCTCCTTGGAATATCTACCAGTGGAAATTCAAAGAACGTGCTTCAAGCTTTCGAGATGGCAAGATCTCTAAATGTAAAAACAATTGCACTTACAGGAAAGGGTGGGGGAAAGCTTGCAGGACTTTGTGATATTTTACTTGAGGTTCCTTCCAATCATACGCCACGCATCCAAGAAATGCATATTATGTTGTATCATTATATTTGTGAAAGAATTGAAGAAATGATGTTGTAATCTTTCTTGAATAAATACAAAAAATATTTGACTTCAAGATTTATCTTACAGCTTAATCTTGGTTGAAGAAGCCAAATCTGTTCTATGATACAAGAAAAAATCCAATCTTCGCCGGATACTAAGTCTACTACATTACAATGGTATGCTGTTTACACAAAGCCTCGCGGAGAAAAAAAACTAAGAGAGGCTTTGGAAAAAAAGTCGATAGAAAGTTACCTCCCACTTCTTTCTGAAAAAAAGAAATGGTCAGACAGATATAAAATTATTTCTTCTCCTTTGTTTGCCTCTTATCTCTTTGTAAAAATTGATTTTCAACAAGACTCTCTTCGTATTTTGCAAGAGCCTAATTCTGTTCAGTTTGTTCACTACAATGGTAAGCCTGCAGCGATTGAAAAAGATACGATTGAGATGATTCAACTTTTTCTAGAGGAATACCCTGATAAGATAAAAATTGAGCAAGATGCAAAATTGAGAAAAGGAAATATTGTAGAAATTAAACAAGGACCTTTTGCAGGTAGAAAGGTTATTATAGATAAAGTAAAAAATGAATACTATGTAGTAGTCCAACTTCCAATGTTAAACCGAACTGTTTTGATGGAAGTAAAAAAAGAAGATTTAGTATTGTAATTAACTCATTTAATTACAATACTAAAAACTAGAATGAAGAAACCTAAAATATTTATTTCGACCTTTCCATTTGCGGTACATAATTCCAAGCCATTAGATTTATTAGAAAGAATGGGCTGGCAGATAATAAAGAATACCCTCGGTAGAAAATTAAAGCCAGAAGAAGTTGCAGAATATGCAAAAGATGTAGATGGGATCATTGCAGGTACAGAAGATTTAACACAACTTATTCATAGAAATTCAAGCTTAAAAATGATTGCCAGAGTAGGCATTGGTCTGGATTCAGTGCCACTTAAGTTGTGCAAAGAAAAAGGAATTACGGTTTGTTATACTCCTGATGCAGTTACGATGGCAGTCGTGGAATTAACAATCGGATTAATGGTATCGCTTACACGTAAAGTCCATTTGGCGGATCGAGAAATTCGAAGAGGTAGATGGACAAGGTTTACCGGCAAAAGACTTGGCGAGTCTACGATTGGAATTATCGGTGCTGGAAGAGTTGGACTAAATGTGATTCGCCTCTTGTCAGAGTTTAAGCCTAAATTAATTCTAATCAATGATCTGAAGGATAAGTCTGAAGAATTAGAAAAGTTACTTAAGCATAAAAATGTTAAATACCAGTTGGTAGAAAAAGAAGAAATTTACAGAGAATCTGATATCGTATCTCTTCATTTGCCATTAACTGCACAAACTCGAAATATGATTACAGAGACTGAATTGAAAATGTTCCGTTCTGATTCTTTTTTAATTAATACTGCCCGCGGAGAGCTTGTGAATGAAGACAATCTATACACTGCATTGAAAAATTCGTACATTGCGGGAGCAGCAATTGATGTATTTGAAGTAGAGCCTTACATTGGAAAACTTTGTGAATTAGAAAATATACTTTTAACAGAGCACATGGGTTCTTGTTCTTATGATTGTAGGTTGCTTATGGAAGAAGGAGCTGCCGAAGATTTAATTCGGTTCTTTAAGAATGAATCCTTACAAAATGAAGTTCCAATTGAGGAATACAAATACCAGGAATAAGAAAGAGATACTATTTTGCCTCTTCCATTCCCTCGAGAAAATTGCTTGCCAAATAGTATTTCCAATTTTTCACTGTTCAATAGTTGAACATATTGAAATAATATGTGACTCATGCGGCGAAGCTATGTAAAGTCGCAAAAATTTGTTCTTCGTAGCGATAGTTAAAGACTATCAAGTTCTAAAAATCATGCTCTCCGACGATATTCGACATAAAATACTTAAAGCGATTGAAGAAAATCCAAGAATCAGCCAACGAGACCTAGCAATTCATTTGGGTATAAGCTTAGGTAAGACTAATTTTTGCTTACAGGCTCTCATGGAGAAAGGTTGGATAAAAGTTCAAAATTTTAAGAATAACAAAAATAAATTGGCTTATGCTTACCTTTTGACTCCTGTTGGTATAGAGGAAAAAGCAAAGCTAACGGTTCGTTATTTGAAAATTAAAATGAAAGAATATGAAATATTAAAGAAAGAGATATTTGAGCTTACTAAAGAAGTAGAAGATTCTGCACTAATAATCAATTAAAAAACCTAGCGGAGGTAATCATTTAAATAATGCAAAAAGATTCAAAAATATATATAGCTGGACATAGAGGGTTAGTCGGTTCTGCAATTGAGCGCGTATTGTTTCGGGATGGCTTTCATAACATCATTGGAAAGACTCGAGCAGAGTTGGATCTAACCAAGCAACCTGAAGTAGATGCTTACTTTGACAAAGAAAAGCCTGATTATGTTTTTTTGGCTGCTGCCAAAGTTGGGGGAATTCATGCGAACAATACTTTTCCAGCGGAATTTATTTTTTCTAATATTCAGATTCAGAATAATGTAATCGACGCATGTTATCGTCATAAGGTTAAGAAGTTAGTTTTTCTAGGATCTTCTTGCATTTATCCAAAATTTGCAAAACAACCGATGGGAGAAGACCAGCTACTAGATGGGAAGCTCGAACCAACTAATGAGCCTTATGCAGTAGCAAAAATTGCAGGTATCATTATGTGTCAAAGCTACAATAGGCAATATGGAACAAATTTTATATCTGTAATGCCTACTAATCTTTATGGTCCCGGCGACAATTATCATCCCCAAAACTCGCATGTACTACCTGCTTTAATCCGACGATTTCATGAAGCCAAAGTGAGCAACACTCCTGAAGTTGTTGTATGGGGAACCGGAAAACCGCTACGAGAATTTTTATATTCTGATGATATGGCAAGAGCATGCGTTTATCTAATGAATAATTACGAAATAGCAAATGATCCAAAGGGTGGAGAGCATGTAAATGTTGGTTCTGGGATTGAAGTAAGTATCAAGGAATTAGCCGAAACCATTAAGGATGTAGTAGGTTATCAAGGCAAATTAACATTTGATCTTACAAAACCGGATGGTACTCCAAGGAAGCTATTAGATGTTTCGAAATTACATAGGATGGGATGGAAGCATCAGGTTGAACTTCAAGAAGGAATTCGTGCAGCGTATGATGATTTTGTAAAAACTGGCGGATCAGAGAGATAGCTTGCATAAGTTTTTTAATTTCTTATTCGATATCTACAAGTTTAGAGAAATTCTATGGGATTTAATCAAGAGAGATGTGAAAAATCGTTATCTTGGTTCTTATTTAGGTTTTTTTTGGGCGTTCATACAGCCTTTGATTAATTTAGCCTTGCTCTGGTTTGTGTTTACGTATGGATTAAAAGCACGACCGGAGTCAGAAGTTCCTTTTGTGATTTGGCTTATGACTGGACTTCTTCCTTGGAATTTTATCAGCGAAAGTATTTTGGGATCTACTAATTCAATTTTAGAAAATAGCTTTTTAGTGAAGAAAGTAGTATTTCGAGTGAGTTTACTTCCTATTGTGAAGGTAATGTCGGCTAGCCTCGTGCATCTCTTTTTTATTTTTGTATTGCTACTCGCTTTTATTTTGAATGGATTGCCCATTACAATTCACTCTTTGCAAATTCCTTATTATTTTGGACTAACGATTTTTTTTGTTCTGGGTCTTTCCTGGATTACTTCTTCTGTAATCATTTTCTTTCGGGATTTAGGACAAATTATTTCTATCGGGGTTCAGTTTGCATTTTGGCTCACCCCTATCTTTTGGTCTTATAAAGCAATACCGGAAAAATATTTATTCCTTTTAAATCTGAATCCTTTCTTTTATATCACCGAAGGATATAGAGATGCACTTATCAATCAAGTCTGGTTTTGGAATAAGAGTTTTTCTAGTTTCTTTTTTCTTGCCCTCACTGCGTCTCTATTAGTCATCGGAAATATTCTATTTAGAAAACTAAGACCGCACTTTGCGGATGTATTGTAATGACAAATCATAATATAGATTATCAAAATATTTCTTCCGAGAGTGCAGAAGAATTAAATCATCATAGCTTAAATTTTTCCGACGTAAGCATTAAAGTAGAAAGTTTAAGTAAAATCTATAAGCTCTATAATACGCCAATGGATCGTTTAAAAGAAACGATGCATCCCTTTCGAAAGAAGTATCACAAAGATTTTTTTGCTTTGAAAGATATAAGTTTCGAAGTGAAAAAAGGAGAAACCTTTGGAATCATCGGCAAAAACGGCTCCGGAAAATCTACACTTCTAAAAATCATCACAGGAGTTCTTTCTCCTAGCTCTGGCAATGTTACGGTTAATGGAAGAGTATCCTCTCTATTAGAGCTTGGCGCCGGTTTTAATCCCGAACTCAATGGAATTGAAAATATTTATTTCTACGGAACCATTAATGGATTTTCCAGAGAAGAAATGGATTCTAGATTGGATTCTATTCTTGCCTTTGCTGATATTGGCGAGTTTATTTATCAACCTGTAAAATCTTATTCTAGCGGGATGTATGTTCGATTAGCCTTTGCGGTCGCTATTCAAATTGACCCTGAGATATTAATAATAGATGAAGCCCTCTCTGTTGGAGATATTTTTTTTCAACAGAAGTGCGCCAGACGCATGAGCGACTTAAAAAAAAAAGGTGTTACTATTATTTTTGTCTCTCATGATATGGGCTCTGTTTTAAATCTCTGTAATCAGGTTGTTTATTTAAAAAATGGAGTTGTTTTTGGAGTGGGGGAGTCAAGTAAAATGATTGCTGAATATTATAAAGAGGTTCCAGAAGAAGAAATTACCAAAAGCACTCCTCGCCCAAAAGAAGAAGTTGCGAATTCTGAATCCATTTCCATTGACCATATTCAAAAAAGCCAAGAAAAGTCTTTACTTAAGGAATTAATAGAGAATGAATTTTTAAAAGTTTTGGCTATCAATATTACAGATTTGAGTGAGACTCCTAGTTTAAATTTTGAAATTGGAGAAAAAGTAATGTTTAATCTTATTTTTCAATCTAAAATGAAACTCACTAATTTGTTCAGTGCATTTATAATAAGGAATAGATTTGATCAGATTATTTTTTCGGGTGGTACATATACAAAGCAAGTCACTGCCTTAAATTGTGAAATCTATAAAGTGTATCAATTTAAAATGTTAGTGGAATTGAGTATTGAAGCTGGTTTATATACTTTGGAAATTCAAATCGGACAACCGCTTTCCAACCAATTGAATAGAGGTTTAACCATATTTGCCTCACCCAAGTTGGGTCCTTTAACAGTTGAATGGGACTATGAAAATGAGATTCCTCCTTTTTATGGGATATTTGGACTAAAGTATGATGTTTAATAACAAAGCCGTAAATTTAATTTTACAGAAAGTATTTAATTTTGGAGTTAAAAATGGTTTTTAAAAGTTATTTTTATCGCTCATTATGTTTATGGATTGCAAATTATCTGTTTCTCTATCCTAAGAATATGAAAGTATGGGAAAAAAAAAATGTTTGGTTGAGGCGTGCGGGTCTTCACATTGGAAAAGGTGTTGCTATTGGTAAGGGATTCTTTTGCTTACCAATGCATGAACAAAATGTTGAAATAAACGATTCAGTAGCAATAGGCTATAATGTTCGTTTATATTCTTTTAATCGCATAGTAATTGGGGCATACACCATGATTGCGGCGGATGTTCTCATTAGCAATGGTGGTCATGATAAAGGTAATTTTTCTCCATTCTCCGGTCCATTAATTGTAGGTAATGGATGTTGGATAGGTACTGGAGCAAAATTAATTGGACAATTAAAAATTGGTAATAATGCAATTGTTGGCGCTGGTTCTGTTGTAGTTCGGGATATTCCTGAAGGTGCTATAGTTGTTGGAGTGCCGGGACGGGTTATTGGCTTTAGAAAGTTACCAGACAAAGTATGGCATTTTGGTAATGCATGGTATTCACCTTATACATTTTCAAAAGCATAAGATCACATTTAAATTATAGAAGGTTATATATGACAAGTAATTATCTTTCTCAGAACACAGAAATCGATTTATTAAAACGCCTTATTCCATATTTATCTAATAAAAACTTCATAGACATTGGGGCTGAAAATGGCGTTTTTTCACTCTCGATGTTGGAGCTAGGAATGAGCGGAGTTTTATTTGAACCGATGCCTCGGCATTTTTCTACATTGGAGATACTTGTTAAAAACTATAAAGATGTTAGATTGTATACCTGTGCAATAACAAATATTGACACAAGGCAAAGCTTCAATGTTGCAATGAATGATGCTGGGCAAGAGTTGGATTATTTTCATTCATTGCAAAAAGCGGATGCTAACGGTATTTTTTCACACAGTAGCTCTTTTGAGGTTCAATGTCGTTCATTAGAAAGTTTAAATAACCACTCAGAAATTCCATCAGACATTGGAGTTCTTAAGACCGATACGGAAGGAAATGATTTAAACGTACTTCGGGGTTTAGGAAAGCTTCGTCCTGAAGTCATAATCTGTGAGTTTTTTACCAAAGGATTGTATAATGGCTGGTCTGAGGGTTCCCCGGAATTAATTATTGATTATATGTTTGGAATAGGATATAAACATTTTCTTACAATCAAACGCATTGGCGATTTGGAATTTATGGGGATAGGTATGGCTTTGTATGATGATAAACAATGGGGAAATTTATTTTTCTTTCGTGATGATTTTTATGAAAAATCTAAATCAACCATTGCAGAGTGCGTTCTGAGCAGTGAACAAGAATTAATTAGAAAGTTTAATGAATACAGCGTAGAGCTTGAAGAAAAGGAAAAAAATATTAGCATTTTTAAAGAAGCTGCTGACGAGAGGTTACAGCTAATTGAAAACTTAACGAATGTGTGCAAAGAAAGAGAAGAAGTAATAAATGAACTTAGTCTACAATTAAATTTTTATAAGAAGAATTTTAATAATGAATCGAAATCATTCTTAGAAAAAATAAAAGAAAGGATAATGAAATGGGTGCAGTAAATTTTTCGCTAGACATTAATTTAGTTAAAGAAGTAAAAAAGAAGTTTTTATTAGATGTTTTTGTTGAGACGGGAACTTTTAAAGGTGACACGATTGAAAATGTTAAGGATATTTTTAAAAGTATTTACTCTGCGGAAATTTCAAACGAATATTTTAAGCTGGCATCGGAAAAGTTTAAAGCATTTGAGCATATAAAAATTTTTGAATCTAATTCACCTAGCTTTATAAAATCATTGAAAGATGAGTTTATAAATAAATCTGTATTGTTCTGGCTTGATGCACATTGGTGTGTTGCAGATCATACAGGCGGAGAAGAATCTCAGTGTCCGCTGATTGAAGAGTTGGAAGCCATTGGAGTATTAAACGAGGAAAGTGTAATTATTATCGACGATGCTCGCCTTTTTTTGACTGTTCCACCTTACCCGCATGAAGTTTCTCATTGGCCAAGCCTAAATCAAATAATTAAGACCTTAAGAAATTTGAGTTCAGGGCATGAAATAATGGTATTAAATGATAACATTATTTTTTTCCCTGAAGCAGTGAAAGCGTTAATCTATGAATATGCGCATCGTCACTCGATAGATTGGCTAAGTATACTGCATAAGTCAAGAGACTATGATAATTTAAAAACCCAATTTGATGGAGCAGCCTTACAATTAAAAGAAAAGGATGACCTGATTAAAAAGCAAGATGCAGACCAAAAAGAAAAGGATGCACTCATTCGTAGACACCATAAATTTGCACATGAATTAATGGATGAATTGAAAAATCGCAATATACAATTTTCCACGCAATGGCCTAGCGAGTAGTGTATGCAGTTAAGTATTGTTATCCCCACTTATAACCAAGGGCAGTTCATCGCTGATTGTATTGAGTCGATCATCAATCAATCTTACAAAGACCTCGAAATAATAATCCAGGATTCAAATTCTTCGGATGAGACAGAGCGTATTTGCAAGGAATACGCTGCTCGTGATAAACGAATAAATTATTTTCGAGAAAAAGATTCGGGTCAGTCTGATGCAATCAATAGAGGGCTGAAAAGATCAAAAGGAATATTTTGGACTTGGATTTGTTCAGATGATAGGTATAGCAATCATTCCTGTTTGGAAAAATTGATTCAATCTATCCAAGAAAAAAAATCACCTCAATTTGTAGGCGTTTTTGGAAAGGCTTCTTTTATAAGTGAGTCTGGCAATTTTATAGGAGATTACTACTCTCTAAGTAGAGATCTTACATATGCAGATTTTAAGATGACTTGGCCTCTTTCTCAACCTTCTTCTATTTTGCTTCGCAAAAGAGTTGAAGAAGTTGGTGGTGTAGTAGAGTCTCTTCATCTAGGAATGGATTTGGATTTGTTTATAAAAATGCTTTCAGAAAATTATAAATTTTTGTATGTCGATTACTCTGTGGCTGATGTAAGAATTCAAGATAATTCTAAAAGTATAAAATACCGAAAGGCGACAGCATTAAATGCCTTAAGTATTATAAAAAAGTATTATGGTTCTATTGGAAAACTAAATCAATCTGATTATTTTAGGGAGTTCACTTTAACTGCTGATAGTAAGGAAGTTCGACAATTTCTTTCTGAATATAAATTTTGGTATAAATGTAAATATTTTTTAATTAGCAATGTTGAGCGCTCCCAATTGCTATTAAGTCTGGCAAGGAAGACTAGAAGTTTTATATTAAAATTACGTAGTAAAATTATATCTGTGCTAAGAAAATTTCCTGTATTGGAAAAATTGATAAGGGCTTTTCTGAAAAAATAAGGATATCTTCGGTTATTCTATTCATAATTTAGGTATAAAAGTTCTGGACTCACAAATATATATATACATTTTAGCTAAAAGAGGAATAATAAATTGCTTAACTTTGCTCTAATTGGTGCCGGCGGTTATATCGCCCCTAGACACTTTAAAGCCATTCGGGAAACAGGAAATCACCTTGTTGCAGCTTTCGATAAAAATGATTCTGTAGGGATTATAGATAGCCATTACCCAGAAGCAGAATACTTCATTGAGTTTGAAAGATTTGAGAGTTATCTTGAAAATCTGAAGAGACAAAAAAGTAAAGATGCTGTTGATTATATTAGTATTACATCTCCAAACTATTTACACGATTCGCATATGAGAACTGCACTTCGTTTGGGTGCAAATGCAATTTGTGAAAAACCGCTTGTTCTTCATGCATCACAAATTGATGCTTTACACGAAGTTGAAAAAGAAACTGGTAAACGAATTAGTACAATTTTGCAACTTCGTCATCACCCCGTGATTATTGCGCTGAAAGAAAAAGTTAGTAAGGCTCCTAAGGAAAAAATTTACGACATAGACTTAACTTATATCACATCTCGCGGCAAATGGTACTTTGTCTCTTGGAAGGGAGATATTTTAAAATCGGGTGGACTTGCGAGTAATATTGGAATTCACTTCTTTGATATGCTTAGTTGGATTTTTGGTAATGTAAAAACTAATCAAGTTCATATGAATGAGTCATCTAAGTGTGCTGGTTATATGGAATTTGAAAAGGCTAGAGTCCGATGGTTTTTGTCTGTGGATTATAACGATAATCCTGAAACTGTAAAAAAGAAAGGACAGAGAACTTTTCGCTCTATTACAATTGACAACGAAGAATTAGAATTTTCTGAGGGCTTTACTGATTTACATACTGTAAGTTACAAAGAAATTTTAGAAGGTAGGGGATACGGGATATTAGATGCCAGAGAGTCAATTGTCATTGCAGAAGCAATTCGATATGCGCCTATCGTCAAATCCAGTGATGCTCACCCATTTATAAAGGGAGCCTAAGTTGGCAGAATACTTCATTCATCCGAGCAGCTTTAAAGATGATTCTGCTATCATTGGTGAAAATACTAAAGTCTGGCATTTTTCCCATATACTAAAAAATACTTCTATTGGCGCAAATTGTTCCTTTGGGCAAAACTGTGTTGTTGGTCCAAATGTAAAAATTGGAAACGGAGTAAAAGTGCAAAACAATATTTCCATTTATGAGGGCGTTGAATGTGAAGATGATGTTTTTCTTGGACCGTCAATGGTATTTACTAACGTAATAAATCCGAGAAGCTTTATTGTTAGAAAAACAGAATTTAAAAAAACTCTGATCAAGAAAGGGGCAAGCATCGGTGCAAATGCAACTGTAGTTTGTGGTGTCACGATAGGGGAATATGCACTTATCGGGGCAGGGGCGGCCCAGTTCGAGTGTCACGCCGTTGGCCAGCAGCGCATGCCATGAGCCACGG
>JANMOF010000347.1:0-4472 GCA_031368925.1 Leptospiraceae bacterium | reverse complement strand
AACCTCAAGCGGACAATGAAACGGAAGAAAATCGTGCAAAGAACAGAAGGGTAAATTTTAGAAAGTTAAACTAGAGGATATAAGACATTGGCTACAGATACAAAACCAGCAAAAAAAGATTCTTTCAGAAAAATGACAACGATTCATCAGGCTCCTAGAGAATGGGAGTCTGTTGAAACCAATGTTGATAAAATGTTAGAGCATGTATCTCAAAACCATCTCTTGAAAGATCCTTTCATTAAACAATATAGCGGTAAACCAACAATTGCCGTTAAACCAACCAATGTAAAAAATTCCTTTGTAATTGAAGTTTTAAATGAAAACACACTTTCGCAGGATCGCGAAATTATTTTATACAAGTATGCAAGAGAAAAATACTTTGAGTTACTTTTTGAAAGAGTAAGTTCAAGGGATAAAGCTCACGCTTGCACACTTAGACAAGTAAAGATTGCAAAACATACTCGTAGAGTGGAACGCTTTTTAACTGAGACCAATCCAGTTCATGCAGGCAACTTTTTAGTTGCGAAGATAGACTTAGATATTAAGACCGCGCTTGGATTTTCTACTGAAGTAATTTTTGGCGAAGTGGATAAAACGCTTAAGACAAAGTATCCGCGCTCTAAGATTGTGCCTTTATTTAATCGACATGATCTAAAAGAGGAAGAGGAACTTGTTTTAAAACATGGTCTTCCCATTTTTATTTCGAATACTTCTACCATGGAATCTTCTAAAGATATACCAACGTTTGATCTAAAGAATTATTACGAAGAAGAATTTCTTTTAGAAGAAAAAATCGCTGCCCTCCGAAAAGACATGATACAATCTTTTATTTATTACCCGATTATTTTCAAATCGAATAAGGAAGATGTAGTTATTGGCTATTGCTACAATGAAGGTCAAAGTCCCATCACACAGGGAAACTTGGAATACTTTGAGATCATTGCCTATACAATTAAAAAGCGCATTCTAGATTCTAGCACGGCAACGATAGATGAAAAGCAAAATATTCTAAATGTTTCTGAACATGGAGTTCTCCTTGAGGTAACGTCTGATTATATTTTACAAGCTCTCAAAACAAAGCCTACCTTCTCTATGGATATTGTTTTTAAAATGACCGTGCCTATGAGATTTTCTTTGTATGCTAAACATATTTATAAAATAGAAAATACTGCGTATATCGGAGCAGAGATTACAGGCTCAAACAATGATGAAAAAGGATTCGACAAATACAAGGACATTGTAAGAGCATTCAAATAAAGAGTCCTAGACTCCTCGGTTTGAAATCAATTGAGTAAATCAGAAAAAAAAATATCTACAGAAAATTACAAAGGCATGCGCGACTTTTATCCGGACGATATGCGGTTTCGTGCGTGGATGTTTGGTATTATGCGACGCACTGTTCAGCTATACGGTTATGAAGAATATGATGCCCCTCTTTTAGAATCTTACGATTTGTATAAAGCTAAGACAGGCGAGGAGATTGTCGGTCGTCAGTTGTATGATTTTATTGATAAAGGGGAGCGGCATGTTGCTATTCGCCCCGAGATGACCCCCTCACTTGCACGAATGGTAGCTGCGAAGAATCGTGATTTGCCTAAACCAATTCGCTGGTATTCTATTCCTAATCTATGGAGATACGAAGCCCCCGGTCACGGAAGACTCCGAGAGCACTGGCAGCTAAACGTAGATATTTTTGGAATTAATTCTTTCCAGGCGGAAGTAGAAATCATCAAACTTGCTTGCGATATTTTATTTGCATTTCGTGCACCCAAAGGAAGTTTTAAAGTTAAAATTTCCCACCGTAAAATTCTATCCGGTTTCTTGAAAAATTCTCTCGGGCTAAGCGGTGAATCCGACCAGGCGATTGCAAAAATATTAGATAAGAAAAATAAAATTACAAAAGAAGATTTTGAAACACAGGTTAAGGCGTATTTGCCTGAGCCTGACAAACAAATTGAACTTATTTATAAATATCTGGCATCTTCTATTCAGAATATTTCTGAGATAGGCGGAATTGAGTCTGATGTAATAACAGATATTAATCGCTTGTTTGATACGTTAGGCAAACTAGGATTAGCTGATTATATCGAATTTGATCCTTCTATTATAAGGGGATTTGATTATTATACTGGATTTATTTTTGAAATCTTTGATACTAATCCTGAAAACAAACGCTCTCTCTATGGTGGTGGAAGGTATGATAATTTAATCGGACTTTTTTCTAATGACGAATTATCGGGAATTGGATTTGGTTTGGGTGATGTTACGCTACAGAATTTTTTAAAATCGCATAATTTAATTCCTGATCTAAAAAGACACGCAACAGTATTTATCCCGCTTATGGATGATTCTATTTCTGTAGACATATTACGATTAGCCGGAGAATTGCGCAACGAGGGAATTGCCTGTGAAGTAATGCTAGAAGCAAAGCAGAAGTTTGGAAAGCAACTTGCGATTGCCGAAAAAAAAGGCTACCGTTACGTTTTAATATTAGGCGGTGACGAAATAGAAAAAGGCGTAGCTAATCTAAAAGACTTGGTATCCGGTGAACAAAAAACAATGAATAGGCAAAGTCTTGCGCAGGACTTAAAGAAAGAACTACTTCTTTGATTAACAAGCTTATACAAATTGATTTAGCTATTTCTAAATTTATTCATGATAGAATTAAGAATAAAAAGTTAGATAAAGTCTTATCCAAGATTAACAAAGGAGAAACGTTAGGCGTAATCCTTCTTGCTTCTTTTTTATTTTACACAGAAAATAAATTTTATTGGGTTATTTTACATGTGGGTGGTGTTACATTTCTTGCAGATCGGTTTGTTTTATTCTTAAAAAAAACTATTTCCCGTAAACGCCCTTTAATTAAGGTAATGAATAGCGAAGATAAAAATCCTGATATGAAGCATTCCTTTCCTTCTGCCCATGCAGCCAATTCTATGGTTTCGATTTTTATCTTAGTTACGGTATATCACTATTCTCCGTTGTTTTTTGCATTTTCTATCTTTGCCGGTGTCGGTCGGCTAATCACTCTTCACCACTTTCTGATTGACATCCTAGGTGGTTGGTCGATTGGTCTTTTGATTGGTCTTTTGAATTTAGTAATCATGTATTTGCTTGCGGGTTAAAATTTCCGAAGCAAATACTTTATAGTATGCCCGCTCGATAAGGTAGGCTAATTGCAATTACTTTGTTTTTTCAAGTACCGAACCGCCGGCTGCACGTTTGAAGAATTCTGCACCTTCTTTTTCTAAGTATTCATCGTACGTACCTTTGAAGTCGATGACTTGACCGGGGGTAACTTCGATAATCCTCGTTGCAAGAGACGACACAAATTCGCGGTCATGTGTTACGAAAATTACAGTTCCTTCGAACAGAGAAAGAGAATAGTTAAGTGCTTCAATGCTTTCTAAGTCCAAGTGGTTTGTAGGCTCATCAAGTGCTAGGACATTATCCTCAGCCATAATCATGCGAGATAGTATAAGTCTGGATTTTTCTCCACCGGATAACACACTTGTGCTTTTTTGCGCCATGTCTCCACTGAAAAGCATACGCCCTAGCATACTGCGGATAACAGTCGTATCCGTTCCTGCCGGTGCATAACGATATAGCCATTCGATAAGAGAAGGTGCATCTTCTCCGATTCCATCTTTATGATCTTGTGGGAAATAAGATGCAGTCATACTTGCGCCATGCTCTACTTTGCCACTATCTGGTTCCATTTGTTTTAAGAGACATTTCAGAAGTGTAGTTTTACCAACCCCGTTAGTCCCGATAATGCCTACTTTTTCTCCCTTTGAAATAGAAATACTTACATTTTTAAAAACAGGAATATCATAGGACTTAGAAATTTCCACTGCATTTACAACATCTTTACCAAGAGGTTTAGACATTTTAAAGCGGATATAGGGTGATACCCGCGAGGAGGGTTTAATTTCGATTTGACCCGATTTTAATTTATCAATTAACTTTGCTCGAGACGTTGCTTGCTTTGCCTTACTCGCATTTGCACTAAATCGACTCACGAATTCTTGTAAGTCTGCAATTTTTTCTTTCGTGCGTTTATTGTCATTCATCAACTGCTCACGTGCCATAGTTGATGCTTCCATGTAGTCGTCATAGTTGCCCGGGTAAACTCTAATTACATTGTAATCTAAGTCTGCAATATCTGTAGCAATGGAATTGATAAAATGTCTATCATGGGAGATAACAATTAATACCCCCGTATGATTTCTTAAAAAATCTTCTAGCCATTTAATAGTCTTGATATCAAGGTTGTTAGTCGGCTCATCTAAAAGTAAAATTTCTGGTTTCTGAAAGAGGACTTGTGCGAGTAATACGCGAAGTTTAAATCCGCCTGTAATCAAAGACATTTTTTCTTGGTGAAGATTGGAAGGAATCCCTAGACCTTCTAGTAATGCGCCTGCATAACTTTCTGCTTCATATCCATCTAAATCGGCGTATTTCTCTTCTAA
>JANMOF010000342.1:0-9247 GCA_031368925.1 Leptospiraceae bacterium | reverse complement strand
ATCTGATAGAGCACGCCGCCAATGACCGCCCCGGCAACTCCCAGCAGCATGTAATAGACAGGGTTCCCGCGGAGTTTCATCACCCGCGCCGCGATGAATCCGGCGAATAGCCCGATCACGGCATACGAGACGATATTTTTGCAAATTCGTGTTCATTTCCACCCTTCGCTCCATGTATTCGCGACCTACGCCTTCGCCTGGTAATTTCTTCATAAGTCCCCGTATATTCTAACGGGATTTTCATTTCACGCCGATAATTTATGCGTGAAAACTCTTTTTAATGAGCGCATACTACCTGACGGAAGTTTTTTCTGCGAGAGTTGCCATGCTAAATCAAAACTTTCTACTCTTCCCAATAGACCAGGAACTTATAAGATTACATGTTATAAATGTAGGCATGAGACCCTGGTAAAAGTCGAAGAAGAGGATTCCTCCAAAGGATTCATTCTTCAGCCGGAAGAAAAAGTAGAGACTCAGGTCAAGGCAAAGTCAGAGGCAAAACAAGAACTAACCGAAGAGGAATACAAAAAATACGAAAGTATATTTTTGCAGGACACCCAAATTATTTCTGTAGGGGATGCTGTCAGTAAGCCGCTCATTGAAATCAATAAATTTACAATTCCTAAACTCAAACGAAAAGAAACCTGGTTTGATAAATTTCTGCAAAAATTTCAATTACCTGAATCCACCGGATCGAATCCTTATATTCAGTTTGCGAAGAAATATCGTTATGCGCTTGCAGCGACTGTTTTCCTAATCGTTTGTATTTCAATTATAATTCCAATTAAAAATAGTTATGAAGAAGTAAAAGGCGAAGTCGATGGATTACTTTTAGAGTTAAACCGCCATAAGCCGAGTAAAATTTTAGACAGAAATGGAGTCCTTGTATCTGAAATTTTCCAAAAGAAAACAGGCTCTCTAAAACTAACCGACTATCCACCAAAGCTAATTAAAATTATCCTCTCCGTAGAAGATCAAAATTTTTACAAACATGGCGGTATAGATTACTTTGCCCTAATGCGCGCTACTTATAAAAATATAATCAATATGCGTTATATCCAGGGTGCATCAACGATTACCCAGCAGCTTGCCCGTATCTTGATAAAAGATCGTCGTAAAAGTATATCTAGAAAATTTAGAGAAGCACTCGTTGCAATTGCACTAGAAGCAAAACTTTCAAAAGATCAAATTCTAGAAGCCTATTTGAATCAAGTATATCTAGGTCACGGTGCCTTTGGAATTGAAAATGGGGCAAAGTATTACTTCAATAAAAATCCAGACAAATTAAAAACAATGGAGATGATCTTATTATCCTCTCTTGCCTCAGCGCCTAATCGATATTCTCCTTTTAAAAACCGCGAACTTTCCGAAAATAGAGTGCGCGTAATTGTAAATACCCTCGAAGGTAGAGATATTATCAGTGAAAGATTCCAAAACAAGATAAATAAATTCTATGAGACTTTAGAAACTCCTTCTACTCAAACTGTATTTGGAAGTAGATATGACAAGGCTCCTTTCGTAACAGAGCATATTAGAGAATTCTTAAAATCACTTGATCCAAATATCAACATTTACGACATCGGCGGCTACACAGTAGAAACCACACTTGTTCAAGAAATCCAAGAAATTTTGTCAGATGAAGTAGCTTCTCACTTGAATAACTTAAAAGAAAAAGGGAAAATCAAAAGAGTCAAAATCAAAGCCTCACCGGATAACACAGAAGTATCCGATGAATTACAAGCCGCAGTTATTGCGCTTGATCCATCTACGGGTGCTGTGCTATTTATGCACGGTGGGGGCGAACAATTTAATTCCAAAAACCAATTTAACCGCGCTGTGCAAATGAGAAGGCAAACTGGAAGCTCCATCAAACCGGTATTATACGCATCTGCAATCGACTCTGGAATTTTTAATGCGTCAAGTGTCTTACTCGATGCTCCTATTATGTTTTCCTCTACTGACGGCAAGGGGACATGGACACCGGATAACTTCGGTTCTGCGTATGAAGGCGAAATGAATCTCAGAGACGCACTTGCAAAATCTAAAAATACAATTGCCGTTCAAATCGGGGAACGAATGGGACTTGCGAATTTAGAAAAATACTATTCTGCTTTTTTCTTTCCTGATCCAAATGAAAAAAGTAAACGTTATAGAAATGATCTTTCGGTAACACTTGGCTCACTTGAAATTTCTCCATTAGAAATGGCAACCGTCTTTGGAAATTTTTCTAATGATGGTATAATCAAAAGACCTTACCTCATCTCACGAGTTCTAAACCAGGAAGGAAAAGAAATCTATAAATATGCAGATAGAGATGAATTTCAATTAAAAATTCCAGAAGAAAGAAGAGTGATTGCCTCTGATACAGCAGAGGTAATGGTTAGCCTCATGAAGGGAAGTGCGAATGCAAGTGGAATTAGAAAATACGGCTACTCGGGTGAAATCGCAGGAAAGACAGGAACGACTAACGATAACATAGACGCCTGGTTTGTTGGAACCAAACCCAAATTATCTATGGCAATCTGGATAGGCTTCGATGATGCGTCATACGGCATGGGTAAAAGTGGAATGGGTGCTGAACTTGCTGCACCTCTATGGGCACGTATAGGAAAAAAAATCAAAGACTTACAAATAGTCCCAGATGAAAAATTTACCTTCTCTAAAAAAGCAACACGTTTAGTTGTATGCAGAGAATCAGGATTATTCGCTTCGGATGTTTGTCCCGATAGAGTTTCTGAATTATTTACAAAAGAGGGAAGACCAAATGGGACTTGCAAATTATCCCATGACTACGTTCCCAAGCTAAGGTAGTGATGCGAAATACCGTCACCTTCTTATTTATCCTTGCGGTTACTTTTAATTTAGCGCAATTAGCTGCAAAAGAGTCAAGTAGCGTTTACAATGAAGCCTACCGAATTGAAAAAATTTCTCCAATTCTTGCAATGAATCTATATGAGAAGGTTCTAGAACAAGAAAATATTCCAAAGAAAATTAAGCGCAATACTATCAACAGACTTTTTTTTCTCTATATAAAATATAACAGGTTTGAAGAAGTTTTTATTTTTAATTCTAAATATCCACCTGATAAAACAAGGCAAAAGAAAACAGATCAACTTGTTCGCAATATTTCTTTAAAATTAAAAATAGACGAATCTGCTTTCTTAGAAATGGTAAGTATTTCGCTTCGAAAAGATGAAAATTCCCGCAAAGAGTTACTGAGTATTTATAATTACTATCCAAGCTCTTACTTATTACAATATATATTTACCATTAAATTTCAAACGGGAGATTTAGACTCGCTTGCCTATTTACTTTCGGAGATACCAGACATTAACCCCGTTTTGAAATTGGCTTATAGTATGAAAGCTTCTAAAGTTTCTACTACAGCTACGAGTGTAGAGAAAGCAATCAAGGATGCAGCCTCAATTAGTTCCTTAACAGATGAACAAAAATCTGATATACTTTATTTTTATGGAACTTACCTTCGAAATAAAAAGAAGTATAGACAGAGTATCCGCTACTTTCATATGAGTGCGAGCTATGCAAAAAAAGAAGAAGGGCTTCTCGCAGGCGAAATGGTAGAAGCAGCGAAAACTCTTTTTGTGATAGGTGCTGAAAAGGAAGCCTGTTCGTTAATTCAATCTAAAATTCGCATTCAAAAGGAGTCTGACGAAATCCTAAATTTATTTTGTAAAAACAAAACTAGTCTAAGAGCTGTTAAACGCTCCCTCATAAATCTTTCTGAAAAAGAGGATGATCCGATTTATAAAAAGGCATTAAAGGTAATCCATGAATAAATTGTTGTCATTAGTAGAGTTTTTGAAAAATTACCTGTCAGTTCGAGCAAGGTCGAGAACTACAAATGCTAAAAGCCTTTATTTCGCTAACGCTATTAGCACTTCTCGACTATCGCAAGTTTGGAAGCCGCTGCTCGAAGTGACATTATCCATCATTCTGAAAGTTTTAACGAGTCTACTATTTAGCTTTCTTTTCATAATTCTTTTTCCTATAATCGCAGTTGAAGAAAGAAACCCACTACCATTTTATTACCTTACCGCGAAGCCATTCAAGATAAAAATAAATTTAAAAACATATAAACTCTGCCGTGTGAAGCTAAATGATGTTATCCAATACAAAAATATTGAGTTAATAGATTGTTATGATCTAGATAGAAAGGTTTCCGAAACAGTCAAGTTAATACAGGAAAAAAATTCTAAGAAGAATGAACTCAACTTAATGTTTGTCGATGAGAATAAAAAGATAGTGAATCCTGAACTGCACACATCGGAAGGAGTTTACACGGTTAAATCCATTCTTTATTTCAAAAAGAATAAGGCTCATCATATAGAGCTAATGGATAAAACCGGCGGATACTATTATTTTACCTATGACCCCGGACAAGTCGGGGTAGGAGAATAGCATGAGGTCACAAAAGATTATTTTCTTTTTATCTATTATTCTTACACTAATTGCGTTTTGGAATTTTAAAATAATGCTGCATTTAAAAGGACTCATTGTTTTATTCCACGAAATCTGTCACGCTTCGGCTGCCCTTCTCACAGGCGGGGTAGTAGAAAGAATATTTATTCATGGAAATGAAACAGGCGAGACTGTAATTTCTGGAAAAATGCAAACCTCGTTTTTATTTGTAGTCTCAGCGGGTTATATTGGTTCTTCGCTACTCGGTGGAATTTTACTAAACCGGGGATTTCATAAGAAACAGGCAAAACAAGTATTAGGTTTTATAGGAATATTTCTGATTCTATTTACGCACTTCTATTCGGCTAATCATGATTTTACTTATAACACAGGGCTAAGGTTTGGGATAATATTTGTTATCCTATCTTTTGTAAGTAAAGAAATTTCCTCACTAACATTAATCTTTCTTGGAACGGGCGTTTCATTATATAGCGTATATGACTTAGTAGATTTTACAAATCAAATCCAGCATACAGATGCAGGAATTTTAGCAAACTGGATTCTAGGAAAAAAAGAAAGAGTCTTTGGATTAAACTTAAAAGAACTTGGAATTTGTATTGCAGTCATCTGGTCTTCTATAAGTCTTTTTATTTTAGGGACTCTCGTAAAAAAAACTTTTACAGAGAAAGACCCTTTTGCCAGAATGAGTAAATTAAAAAGGCAATTTGCGGAAGCAAAAGTAGAGCCGGATGTAGCACAATGGTTTTTATCTAGAGGTCTTGATCTAAACGGAAAACCGTTAGCCAAAGACTGGGCAACACAATTAAAAAAAGAAGGAATGAAAGAGCATGAGTAAACGTATTTTAATAACAGGCGGAGCAGGATTTATAGGATCACATCTATGTGAGAAACTTTTGAAAGAGGGTAATGAAGTATTATCCGTAGATAATTATTTCACAGGAAGAAAAAGTAACATTCAACATCTTCTAAAAAATCCGAAGTTTGAAATGATTCGACATGATATTGTAAAAGAATTTAGAGCAGAGGTAGATCAGATTTATAATTTTGCCTGCCCTGCTTCTCCTGTTCATTATCAATACAATGCAATCTCAACAATTAAAACAAACGTGATGGGAACGATGAATATGTTAGGTCTTGCCAAGAAGGTAAGAGCGCGTATTCTCCAGGCATCCACAAGCGAAGTATACGGAAATCCGCTCGAGCATCCACAAAAAGAAACCTACTGGGGAAATGTAAACACAATTGGAATTCGTAGTTGTTACGACGAAGGAAAAAGAATTTCCGAAACTCTCTGCTTTGATTATAATAGACAGCACAAGGTGGATATACGCGTTATCCGCATCTTTAATACTTACGGTCCACGTATGCTTGCCAATGATGGACGCGTAGTAAGTAATTTCATAGTCCAGGCTCTTAGCGGAAAGGATATTACTATTTATGGAGACGGAAGTCAGACTCGCTCTTTTTGTTATGTGGATGATTTAGTAAATGGAATCGTCTCCATGATGAATCAAGATTCTTTTCAAGGACCGGTTAATCTCGGTAATTCGGACGAATTCACCGTAAAAGAATTAGCAGAGCTTGTTATTAAACTCACTAAATCAAAATCTAAAATTATTTATAACCCACTTCCACAAGATGATCCCACAAGACGTCGTCCCGATCTCACTCTCGCGAAAGAAAAGCTTGGTTACAAATTTACCGTTCCCTTAGTCGAAGGATTAAAAAGAACAATCAAGTATTTCCAGGGCGAAATTAAAAAGTAGACCAATACGGAAAATATCCCAAAACATTTTTTTTTAGAAATAGTTTATTCAGTAAAATTCTTTTAGAGAATAAACTATTTGTTATACCGCGCAAAATACTCGTCTATCTCACCACGAAGATCAAGCCCTACTTTTTCAAATATAGTAAGCAAGTCGGCAAATGCGCCTTTGCCGCCAAGGAAGTCCCAGAACTCTTCGGCAACTTTAAGTTCATTTTCTAAATCAATCATACCCCGCATAGTCCAGCGGGAATAAGGTTTTGGGTCATACGGATTGTAAGGAATAGCAATAATCGTTTGCGCATTTGCATTGGGGTTAATGGCTAACGTAACGGCAATCCATTCCAGTAGAGTTCTTTTGAATTCTTTGAATCCACCAGCATTTGGTTTTGCAGTCTTTATATCAAAAAGATAAATTGTTTCATCCGTGCCAATTAGCTTTACATCTATCTTAGTAGGCTTCACTGTTTTCATTTCACCCTTACGGCAGACCTTTCGGATTGCTTCTATTTCTTCTGGCTTATTAGGAGTAGCCTCTGCTGTAGCTAGTTTATCCATAATGTCTTGGATGACTCTATGGGCTTCGGAGGAAATTTCTGTTCCCGCTGTTGCTTGTGATTCTGCTGATTTAAAACTTGTAGCGGCTAACGCTAATGCTACGGGTTCAAATATACTTGTCCCGAAGTTTGTATTCAGAGAATGAATAAACGAAAATAAGGCTATTCTATCTTTGCCTAAAAGCCTGGTATGAAATGGCATCGACGCAGGTTCAGGATTGTAATTCTGAAACTTGTGCCGGAGGCTATTCTTTAGAACATCTTCTACTTCTTGTTTTTGTGCTTTAGTTAGGGACATTATTTTATAAGCTTTCTAAACCTTGAATCTGAGGTATTTGAGCAAAAAAGTCTTTTTTATGATGTTCAAAAATATTTCTTGGATTTCTAATATAGGTATATGTTTCATCTTTAACACATTTTGCATGATAATGTCGGGGTTCTTTTTTACTCTCGCGTCCATTGAACTCAGTTCCATTCCATTTCCCATAATAATTTGAAAATTTACAATTCCCTTCATCGAACTTTGGACAATCAAAACAAATATATTTACCTTTGTCATTCAGATGATCTTTTAAAGTATCATTTGAATATTTTTCTATTATAGGGTCACAATAAAGAATTATCTCACCACATTTGGGACACCTATTATGCATGTTGTTTTCTAAATCAACTGCTAAAGTAGGAATAGAAGTTCTAATTGAAAATTCTCTATTCTGTCCTTCTTTTAGATAGCCAACTTCAATTCCAAATATTTCTTTATTTTCTTTCAAGAGTAAAAAATCGGGTGGTGCAATTGGATCTTTAGTTCCAAATAATCTTTGTATTAGAAGCAAAGGAATTATGATTCCAGTTTTAGACTTTAGTAATTCAGCAAAAACAATTAGTTCCTTTGGACAACCTAACGTTTTAGGTAAAATCGAATCAACAAATAAATCATACTGTTCCCATTCATTATCATTTAAAATAGATTCGCTTTCCTTTAAAGAATTAGCTAACTCACTATCTCCAGCTTTTTCATAAAGAATTTGAAAATCAATTTCTTCTTCTAGCTTGTTGATATATAATTTTCTAATATCTTTATTAACTGTTATTAAATCATAAATTAATAATTGGTTTACGGAATATAAGATTAACTTTAGAAAGTTCCTAAAATTATCCTTAGATTTGGCAGCATAATAATAGGCTCTACCCGTAAAGATGTATTCAATTACATCGCCTAATATCATTTGACGGGCTAATTTTAAATTGCCAGTCGATTTTTTCCCTCCAGCATACAACTGTTTTGATATTTCATTATAAATTTGACCAAATTCATTAGAATTTAAAATACTATCAATTCTTTGATACTCTTCATGATTTTCGGAAAATATACTATCCAAGCATTTTAGATGAAGGACTGATATACCTAATTTTTCTATTAACAATTTCACTCAATCCCTCCTCTCAATAAATTTTCTAAAAGCTATTTCAACTTCTTCGACATTAACACTATCCCTGACGGAGTTTCCCAACCATCTTCTCGAAAGCTTTGACTAATTTTCTTTGCCCAGCGTTTATCTTCTTTAGTTGCAGCCGCATAACCCAAGCTTATCCAAAATAGAACCGCTTCTTGCGTTGGAGAGCACGGAACCTCAACCAACTGTATCCCATTTTCTTTTGCTAAAGATTCAAACCTGTCTACAAGTTGGGTTCCAATCCCTTCTCTAGTTCTTGAATAAGAAACACTGATTGCGTTTACTGATGCATAGTCGCCATCAAGGGAATATTCTAATTCACCGTATTCACACGAAATCATTGTTTCATCAATCGTAATATCAAGCTCTACTTGATCTCTTTCTAGTAAGTTTTCCATTCTTATCTCCTCTTCAAATGAAATATGATCTCCGCATAAGCCGCCTTATCCTTCTCGGTTCGATTGAGTACTGGACGTTTGTATTGATTGACGATTTGCATTCCTGCATTTTCGGCAATAGTCGAATACATATTGTATTTGTCATTAGCCACTAAAAATACATCATAGTCTTTAATCAAATATTTTTTACAATTATTTAATACATCTGAAATTCCTTGGATATAATTCTGCTTAGCCTCTCTGCCTTGTCCCTTGAACATAGGACCTATTTCTAAATTATCTTTCCGCTCAAATCCAAACAAGTCGTATGCGTACGCGTGTTGTTCATGATAGTCAATTAATCCAACATAAGGAGGACTAGAAAAAATTCCTTTAATTTTTTGCTTCTTAACTAGTTTCGCAAAAGATTGATTAACCTTTTCCAATTCATCTAATATATCAATCTCGCGGCTATCTCCCGTTAGACAAGCCTGAAAAGTCTTGGTGCGGAGATGTTTAAATTGCTCCAATCGTTTGAGAGTGTCTTTAGAATAAGTTTCCCACCATTTTAAAATAGAGAATAGCGGCTTACACATTTTACCATGTTTTGCGCAATAATAGCTTGTTGTTACTGGCTCTTTGAGAGTCGCCAAG
>JANMOF010000334.1:0-11218 GCA_031368925.1 Leptospiraceae bacterium | reverse complement strand
TTAAAAATTTCGCCGCTAGCTTTGAAACATACTGGTGAGAAGTTCCATGAAATCCATAACGGCGAATTTTATATTTCTCATTGTATTCATTTGGTATCGCATAACGATAGTTTCCCTCAGGCATTGTCTGGTGAAATGCTGTATCAAATACGGCAATATTCGGAACTCCTTTGAAAAATTTCTGTGCAGCAAAAATACCTGAGAGATTTCCTGGATTGTGCAAGGGGGCTAGTGGAACGTTAGACTCTATAGCTTTTATTACATCTTGATCGATGATTGTAGGTCTTGTAAATGTTTCCCCACCATGAACTACTCTATGCCCGATAGCAGAAATTTCTGACGAATTTTTAATAACTCCTTCCTTTGCATTTGTAAGAAGTTCATCCATTTCGTGAATTCCAGTTTCGTGGTCTGGAATATTTTTCTCTATGACGACAGTTTCTTTTAGATTTACAGAGCTAAATTTATGCTTTGCAGTTTTCTCTCCGATTCTTTCTATGAGTCCAGTGGCTAATACTGACTTGTCTTCCATTTGGAAAAGTTGGTATTTGAGAGAAGAGCTTCCTGTGTTGATTACAAGTATTTTCATTTTTATTCCTGGGCTTGGATTGCTGTAATCACAACTGTATTTACAATATCAGGAATAGTGCAGCCGCGGCTTAAATCATTGACAGGTTTTTTTAAACCCTGTAGTACGGGACCAATCGCAACTGCATTTGCAGATCTCTGCACCGCCTTATACGTGTTATTCCCTGTATTCAAATCAGGGAATATAAATACAGTTGCCTTTCCCGCCACAGGGCTATTTGGCATTTTAGTGGAAGCAACCTCCGGGTCAATGGCTGCGTCATATTGAATCGGACCTTCGATTAAAATGTCCGGCATTTTTGCTCTTACAAAATTAGTTGCATCCCGCACTTTTTCTACTTCTTCGCCTTTTCCTGAATCGCCTGTCGAATAAGATAGCATAGCCACACGCGGCTCAATTCCAAATTGCTTTGCAGTAATCGCTGAGGAGATTGCAATTTCGGCAAGCTCGGCAGCAGTAGGATTCGGGTTCACCGCACAATCGCCATATACCAGAACTTTATCCGGTAGACACATTAAAAATACACTCGATACAATCGAAAATCCAGGTTTTGTTTTTACAAACTCCAGCGAAGGTCTAATTGTATGCTGGGTCGTATTGACAGAGCCAGATACCATTCCATCTGCATGTCCTTTGTAAACCATCATCGTGCCATAGTAACTAACGTCACTCATCACATCTTTTGCATTGTCCATTGTAATGCCTTTGTGTTTGCGCAGTTCGTAATAAGTCTCATAATAATCTTGAAAGTCTTTTGACGCAGTTGGCTCAATGATATTAACATCTTTTAGCTTTAACCCGAGTCTTTTAATTTTTTCTCTAATTTCTTTTTCTTTTCCGAGTAGGGTAACGCGCACAACGTCTCTATCTATTAAGACTTCTGCAGCACGGAGAATTCTTTCTTCTATTCCTTCCGGTAATACAATATGTTTCTTAAGCGACTTCGCTCTTTGGATTAAATCATACTCAAACATCTTAGGAGTAACTAATTTTGATTTATAAACAATTATTTTTTCTTTCAGTTTTTTTGTATCTACATTGGATTCAAATAATCCGAGGTAAATGTCAATTTTGCGTTTGTCCTCCGGTGCAACTTTAGAATCAATGCTATTGATCTGGTAAACAGTGCGAAGTGTATCTTCTTTTGTGAGAATTACCGGTATATGCGCATCTAACCCGTCTATGATTTTTCGGATATTTTCGTCAGGGCGAATTCCACCAGTGAGAACAAGACCCATTATCCTCGGGAAGTTTTTATTTCCAGAACAAAGAAATCCACCTAGAATAATATCCGCGCGGTCACCCGAAACAATTACAAGCGTTCCATCTTTAATATGATTCAAAAAATTTTCAAGTCGCATAGAAGCTACTGTATTATGATAGGCATGACGCATTAAGTATTGGCTTCCATATAAGACTTCTGCATCGAGTGACTCTGCAATTTCTTTCATCGTTAGAGTTCTAAGAATTTCATTTTCTGGAATAAAGTAAGCGGGGATACTCGAAGTTTTCTGCTCGAAGGCTTTTTTTAAGTCGTCTAAATTTTCTTTTGTGATACGGGTTACGATAGAGCCAATGATCGTGCAACCGGAATTGGAATACGATTCTATCGCAAGATTTAAGTCAGAAAGTATATCGTCATTATCCTTATGCGTTGCAGGTAACACAAGCATAACCGGAGCACCGAGGTTTTTCGCTAACTCTGAATTGATTTCAAATTCGAAAGAACTAGTAGAGCCTGTAAAATCAGAGCCTTCCATCAAAACAAAATCAAACTCTTCTTCTAGCTTTTTATACTTTCCCATGATGGTATCAATTAAAACACTTTTCTTATCTTCCGAAATCAACTCGAGTGCCTTGTCCATTTCCATCCCAAATGTATCTTCATACTTCATTTGTAGATTGTAGTGAGTGCGAATTAAATTTATATCAGGATCAATTGCACCAGCTTCTCTTGTTTTTATAATAGGACGAAAAAAGGCAATTTTCGAAAGCCCACTATTTAATAATTCCATGACTCCTAGGGCAACGAGTGATTTGCCGCTCTTCGGCTCAGTTGTAGTGATGTATAAACTTTTAGACAAGGGAGACTCCTATGCTAGTGAATTTCACTTATACTATTTTTTTTGGCAAGCGATTTATTCACACACTGAGGTAGTAATAAGTTTTTAAATAAAAAGAAATCCGATTTTGCGTTAAGCTTTTAATTTGCGGGATAGAAAGAAAAATTACTGCTCATCAATATCTTTCATTCTATCTTTTCTTGAAAAAGGAAGTCGAGCAACGTGCCATATAGCAATAATTATAATGATAGGGTTTCTGAAAATATAGTAGATATAGAATGGAAATACTTTTACTTCAGCTTTTTTAATTCCGTCCTCATCACCGCTTTCGGTCTTCATAGAATTTTACAGATTCTTCTAAGTCTTTTTTTTCTTGCGTGTTTAAATCTCCAAAGAATTGATAAAAATCTCCCCACTCTTCGGATAATTCTTCTTGCATGAATAGGAGTGCTTTATGATTGCCCTGTGAAATATATTCCGGAATTTCGAGTTCGATTTTTCCGGCTTCCTTTGATTTTGCGATAGTTTCTAAAACAATAAGTCCCATGCTTCTATTACCTTTATTATTTCAGAAAAAGCAATCGTTTTTTTGTCCATATAGTGATGTTTACCAATGGCATACCGCCAACTAATCATTGCGGATTGCATTTTGGCGAGGCACACGCTAGAAAGATAAAATAAACCTCCCATCTCAGTGCCGGCGCCTGTGCTGAGCAGCGTCGAAGCATGGCAAAAAAATTCCTAGGTATACCACCAAGCCCAAGCGATTAACAAAAACTGAATCGGGAGTCTAATGGCGAGTAACCACACTGGAGTTTTCATGCCGGCGCCTTTAGAGGTAAAATGATAGATATTGGCAGGAAATACTGCGATGAGTAGGGCGACAACTCCCCAGGCAGCGAGCCTTCTTGTGGCTTCGGGGATAAGAGCAATTCCTAAAATGATTTCAGCGACGCCGCTCAGGTATACAAGCATTAGTCGCATAGGGAGAAAAGGAGGAACGATACGTAAGAAAAACTTGGGTCTTAAAAAATGAGTAATTCCGGCGGCGGTGTAGAGGAGAGACATGAGGTAGAGGGTAATTAGCTTTAGTTCCATTTGGAATTCCTTTTATATTTTATCTCGACGAATATCTTTTACTTTCTCTTCGAAAGTTTTAAGCGGCTGACGATTCTCTTGTGCAATTGTATTTTCTTTTCTTTGAATGAGGTCTAGTAGTTGACTAGAAATTTTTCCTAGATTTTCACTTAGCTCATGTAAAGACTCGGCGGCACGAACTGAATCAAGAGTGAGGTCTGCTTTGTTTTTATTCCTGGTTTGAAATTCAGAGAGCGCATTTTTTTCATCTGAGACTAACGCGCATATGTTCTCTGCAATTTCTGTTATATTTTTTACGTCACTATTTATCGCGAAGCTTGCTTTTTCTTGCTCTTTAATGTTCGCACTGAGTTCATTTAAAAAAGTTTCATTTTCTTCGACTACGTTTGAAACCGTTTCTAACTTTCCTGAAGTTGCCTGGATCATAGTAGAACTTTTTTCAATATTCTTTACAGTTGCGTTTACTATCTGGTGAATTTCTTTAGAGGATTGTAAGCTCTGCTCTGCTAACTTCTGCACTTCCATAGCTACGACAGAAAATCCTCTTCCCTGCTCTCCTGCCCTGGCTGCCTCAATAGATGCGTTAAGCGAAAGAAGGTTGGTTCTATCAGCTATATCGTTTATTGTTTGGGAAATATTTAAAATCTTTTCGGATTGAGATTTCATTTCATTAACCACTTTCATCGTATCATTTAGAAATGCTACGCTCTCGGCTGAAATTTCTTTTGCATGAGTGGCGCGCTTCGAAGATTCCTTTCCGCCCTTTGAAATCAGGTCGATAGACTCAGCCATTTTTTGTGTTCGGGTTAAAATTTTTGAAATCATATGAAGCTGTGCGTTGGAAATTGTATTAATTTCTTCTCCATCACCAACTATTTTATCAATAACGATTGCATCTTTTTGAAAAAACATTTCTTGTTCTTTAACTGTTTTTTCCATTGTGCCAGAGTTATCCTTTAGCCGTCCCATCATCGAAGTGAGGCTAATCGAAATTTCCTCTATCTTTTGAAGTAACTGTTCCATCACAGTTGTATTGAATTTATATTTTGATTCTGACTCCGAAAGCATTCCCATAAATGCCCGGGTATCATTTGCAAGGTACGCAATAGTAAAACTTGCCCCCAATAGAAATAGTATTTTTGATAATTCAGTCGGGAAACGTAAAAAATGTACATCTAAAAATTTACTCGGATCAGAGGTAAATGACATCCAGCCCGAACTTAATGAGAGGATAATCAGGAGTACATACAAAATTACTGAGAAGAAACCTGTAAATAAAGAAAATTTTTTGTCAAGCCTTAGACCGGCTAAGCATATGTATAAAAAGAAAAGATCAAACGTCGCAGGCTCTTTCATTGTGAGAGCCCATCCCAGGTTTACGTCG
Source organism: Leptospiraceae bacterium (assembly GCA_031368925.1). Taxonomy (GTDB): domain Bacteria; phylum Spirochaetota; class Leptospiria; order Leptospirales; family Leptospiraceae; genus UBA2033. The sequence continues at coordinate 6,084 of JANMOF010000334.1, read as the reverse complement.
AAATGCATCCCATATTTAAGTCCGAATACAGAAAGTAAATCGATACTTGTTGAAATGTATTTTATCCAGTAGGAGTAAGAAATTTTGCGAAGTAAAATCTCCCAAATGATTGCGCTTACTAAAAGCGTGCCGGTAATTAAAAACATGGTGATATAAACAGGCTTAGTGCTTCCTGATTTATAGGAAGAAAAACTTACTAATAAAAATAAGGATATGAAGATAAATCTAATACGGTTAATTTTTTTTTCAATTTCTAAACTTTTTTCTTCGTATGATTTTCGAAATATTACATCTGATTCTCGCTTCCCTATCTTGGTTTCTTCGCTCACGCTTTTCTCCTATTAGATACTTGCTTTTAAAGTCTCGATAAGTGTTCGTGCTTCTTTTTCTTCCTGTAATTTTTTAGCAGCAGTCCATTTTAATTCTTTTGCCATGATCGCTACTACGGGCTTAATGATATTTTGCGCTAATTCTAAATCAGTAAATAAAACTCGTATTCTTCTTGCAATTACGTCTAGAGCGGATAAGGCAAATTCGCTCCTGACCGCATGTAGGACTTCTTCTTCAAAATAGCCTGATTCCTTTAGTATTTCTTTGGGCTTGTTTCCCAGGATTTCAAAAACCTCGCCACCATAATAATTTCTCAAGCGTTTCGCTGTTTCAATATCTAGTTTATAATCCTGAGCAATTTTCAAATACATATTCTCTGAGTATCCACCTTTTCCTATGAAGTTATAATTATAGGTTTCACAGGCTCGCACAGGAATTAATTTTCCAACCTGTATCATTTTGTCTGTCAGGTCTTCTGCCATTTTGCGGTAAGTAGACCATTTGCCCCCACTCATAGTTATAAGATTTGAGCCCGAGACTAACATCATTTCTTCTCTAGAAATATTCTTCGTATCCGAGTTCCCATTCGTAGAGATAAGTGGTCTTAGCCCCGCGAATACAGACAGAATATCTTCTTTTTTAAGTTCACTCGATAGGTATTCATTTCCTGTTTTTAATAGAAATTCTACTTCATTTTCGAGTGGAATAGGTTCTTGGGTAATTTTATCAATTGCAGTATCGGTTGTTCCCATGACCACATGGTCTTCCCAGGGAAGAAGGAACACGACTCTTCCGTCGCTTGTCTTTGGAATAATCATCGCACTAGTACAGGGAACTTTCAATTTAGAGAATACTAAGTGAATTCCTTGGCTAGGAGCTAATATTGGTTTTGCGTTTGCTTCATCCATTTTACGGATTTCGTCAATGTATACACCGGTCGTATTGATAACTAGCTTGGTGTTTACAGAAATTTCTTTGCCGGATAATAGGTCTTTAACTTTCGCACCGGTAATTTTTCCTGAATCATTTTTGATGAGTGAGACTAATTCCACTTTGTTGCAGACACAGGCTCCTTCCATTTCGGCAGTTCTGGCAAGTAACACATTGAGCCTCGCATCATTAAACTGTGCATCGTAGTAAGCTATTCCGCCTCGTAGATTCATTGTGTTGACTGCCGGAAATTCTTTTACGAATTCTTCTTTAGAAATTCTCTTATGTCCCGGCAAACCGCTGTCACCCGCTAAAACATCGTAGATGGTTAGTCCAATAGAGTAGTAGGGCTTTTCATAAATCTTATAGCTGGGCATTAAAAACTTGAGTGGTTTTACCAGGTGAGGCGCGTTTGCCAGTAACCGCTTTCTTTCGGTCAATGCCTCGCGGATTAATCCAAAATGCAATTGCGCCAAATATCGAACACCCCCGTGAATTAATTTAGTAGAGCGACTAGACGTTCCTGCAGCAAAATCTTTTCGTTCGATTAGCGCGACGTTTAAGCCACGTAAAGATGCATCGTGTGCTGTCCCTGCGCCTGTTGCTCCACCTCCCACAATTAAACAATCGAATTGGGTTTTGCCCAGTCTATCTATTTGTTTTTTTCTTTCGATTTGTACTGCCATGATTCATTTCCTAATTCAAAAAATATACTCTGAATAAATGCATCATTCTTGATGTTTTAAAAAACAAAATCCTTTTTTTGTAAGAGTGGAAAATTACTTAACCTCGAAAACTTCTACACCATCCCATGCCTCTGGAGTTCCATGCTTTAGGTAGTATTCACACCTGATTTGAAATAGGCATGCTGCTTTATCATCTGGATTTGCCTGTGCTACAGTTTTAAAGATATTTGCTGCTGCTTCAAAATCTTTTTGCAAATAGAAAAAGATTCCGCGTTCAAACATTGGCTTAGATTTAGATTTGAATTCGGCATTATCGGGAGACGGATCGTGGATGATTTCTAAAATTCCAACGGAATCTTTTTTTCCTTTTACCTGAACGCGACCAAGCATTCTATATTGGTAGTCATCCTGGTTTTTAATTCTTTGAAAGGTTGCATCGCTAATTAAAATTGGTGCGCCGTAGATTTTTGTTAAACCTTCGAGACGGGAAGCGAGATTCACTGCATCTGAAATCACAGTGGCATCCATGCGATTAGCCTCACCGATTGTGCCAAGCATCAGGTTTCCTACGTGAATTCCAATTCCAATATTGATTGGTTGGTAGTTAGATTTATTTCGAAGTACATTGTATTCACGAACTGCATTTTGCATTTGAATAGCAGCGCGAACTGCGTCTTCCGGGTTTAAGGGGAAAAGAGCCATTATCCCATCACCCATAAATTTATCAATGAAACCCTGGTTGTTTCGAATGATAGGTCCCACTCGTTTTAATTAGGCGTTTAAAAATTTGAATGTTTCCTCCGGTGTCATCGTCTCGGATAACGCGGTGAAACTTCGAATATCACAAAACATCACAGACATTTCTGTTTTTGTTTGATCTCCCAGTAATACCTGTGTTATATCATCACGATGTAAAAATGTAATGAAATCAGCTGGGACAAATCGACTGTAGGCGAGGTTTGTAGATTTCAAATGGATAGAAAGAGATTGCGTCTTTTGAAATGTCTTTGAAAAAATGAGCGATAGAATAAAAGACTGTGAGAAAATAAAAATAAATAAACCAAACGGGGTCAGAAAGCTAGAACCATAAATTTCATTTACAATAATATCTCCAATGATTGCTATGAAAAAAATCGTCCAACCCACACAGGCAGCAATTGCTCCTACGCGTTTGCGGATAATGGATAATATCAGTACGTAAATGCAATAGAATCCGCAGAATAGAGTGAATAGTTGGAAATAGGGTAGTGTTTGAGTGAAAAAGAGTGGCGGGGTTAATAATACAATACCTACAAAAGTAGTCCCAATGATATTCATCACGACCCAGACTCTTCTTTTAAATTCTGTAGAATATAAATAAAATACAAAGCCAGCAAAAACCTGCGTGCTTGCATAAAAAGTAGTGTATTCTATTTTGATTTGAACATCCCAATTGATGTTGGGAATCATAGCTGTTATCCACGTCTCTCCCGTGAACAAAATTCGAACAGATATGATTAGGCAAAAAAGTCCAAAGAATAAATAGGTATTCTCTTCTCTTCTTAAAAGATATAATCCGAAGTGGTATATAGTCATTATACACAAAACACCAAATAGAAAAAAATCGTAGAATAAAGCATTGCTATTTTGTTTGATAATGTCTTCTTCTAATCCTAAGTATAAATTTTGCCAGAGTCCGCCCTTCTTATGATTGAAGTTTGATATATGTGCAATGATTTCAATTGGATTTTCAGCAATGAAACTGTGAATTTGGCTATTGTAATGTGGCTCCATGTCACGTCTGGAAACTCCAACGTGTCCGTCCTCGGAAATTAATTTACCATTAACCCATACTTTTGAAGCTGTTGCCGCATAACTAATCTTAAGCGCAAGAGATTGTCCTACTTGCGAAGGATGAATTGGAATCGTTAGCCGATATGTCGCATAACCTTCCCCACTTAGAATTTCTGAATTTATATCTTTACCATTCCAAGTTCCTGGGACTGGTATGAATGCTGACCTTACAGGAGGGTTTTCGGCGAGAAAATCTTCCGGTTGCAAAAAACGCAGCCAAAAAAAATCCCATTCGCCTTCGAGATTAATTACTCCATCTCGCTTGAAATCCCATGGCTCGGTAGCCAAATCTAAATGACCGTTAACACTTTTGGGTGCAGGTTTTTGGTTCTTCGATCTACAATCTAGAAATAGGAGTTGGACTAAAATTAGTAAAATTATGTATAAATATCTCATGTAAACTCAGTTAATTTCAATGGAATACACTTATTTAAAGTTCTTTTAAGATTTGGCAACTAATAAAAATGAGTTTCGCAAGGAAGACAAAAAAAAATAAAGTCCAGAAGTATGAATCCATCAGAAAGTTTTGAATTAATCAAGCGTGGGACAGTAGAAATTATCCCCGAAGCGGAATTAAAAGACAAATTAAATTTGAATCGTAAGCTTATCATCAAAGCAGGATTTGATCCAACCGCTCCAGATTTACATCTCGGTCATGCAGTGTTACTTAGAAAAATGAAACACTTTCAAATTTTAGGTCATGAGGTTCAATTTTTACTTGGCGATTTTACTGGAATGATTGGAGACCCGACTGGCAAATCAGAAACTCGCAAGCGGCTAACAAAAGAAGACGTTGCAAGAAATGCCGAAACATATAAAGAGCAAGTTTTTAAAATTCTAGATCCAGATAAAACAAAAATCGTTTTTAATTCTCATTGGTGCTCTAAAATGAACTTCGAAGATGTGTTGATTTTGAGTTCTAAATACAATGTGGCTCGTCTCTTAGAGCGAGATGATTTTAGCAAGCGGTATAAAGCGGGTAGCCCCATTTCGCTAATTGAATTTTTATACCCTCTCGTGCAAGGTTATGACTCTGTCGTGATGGAAGCAGACATAGAACTCGGCGGCACTGATCAAAAATTTAATCTACTCGTCGGTCGCGAATTACAAAGGGATTACGGCAAGACACCACAAACTGTCATTACCCTCCCGCTTCTAGTTGGACTCGATGGCGTAAAAAAAATGTCAAAATCCCTAGGAAATTACATAGGTTTTAACGAAGAACCGATTAACATGTTTGGAAAAATCATGTCTATTTCTGACGAGCTCATGTGGAATTACTTCGAATTACTCACTGACTTGCCAAAATCCGAAATCGAAAATCGTAAATCTGCGATTTCAAAAAAAGAGGCGCATCCTAAAGAAGTAAAGACAGAGCTTGCAAAACTTATTATGGATCAATTTCATTTACCCGCAAAAAATTCTGAAGCGATAGAAGAATGGAACCGCGTGCATAATACAAAGAACCGCTCCATTCCAGATGAAATTGAAACAGTCCAAGTTGACGAAGGCGTATTTGCCGCAGGTCAAACACAGCTATTACAAATACTCGCAAAGCAAAATTTCATTCCGTCTACATCAGAGGGGAGAAGACTAGTTAAGGCTGGTGGACTTTATCTAAACGAAGAAAAACTTTCAGATGAAAAGTTAGTTGTCGAAAAGGGGAAAGAGTATTTAGTGAGGCAGGGAAAAAAAGGAAAATTTTTAAAACTTATCACTTAATTTTAGTTGACAATGTTTTTTGACTTCTATAATAGCTCCATTCAAGTCTTATAGTTTTATGGCTCGAAAGTTTCTCCTGTTTATTCTCCTTGTTTTTAGTAAAATTTTATTTTCCGCCGAAGTTACCCTTCGGTCGGAAAATGTTTTTATTTGTGACATCGTTGACGAAAATTCTACGTCTATCACGATTCTCTACCAAGAACAAAAATATAAAATTCCCCGTAGCGAAATTCTTACGGTTAATTCTGATTTATCGGGAAAGCATAGTTCTTACCAGAATACAATCATTACCCTCGAAGACAAGTCTGTCGTCAAAGGACGATTAACCGAAGAAACTCCTGAAATGATTACTATCCAAAAAGAAAAAGATGAGTTTGCCATTCCTAAAAATACGATTCAAGACATTAAAAGACCAGTGGCTAATTCTTATTTATTTCCTGAATCCTATAAAATAATGGAAAAACAAAACCCAAACCCAACTTGGACTATCGGATTATACGCATCCGGATTTAAAAATGGACGCGAAGTTGGTCTGACAAATTATTCTACATATGGAGGCGGATTATTTATCGAGCCTGCATTT
>JANMOF010000296.1:0-2767 GCA_031368925.1 Leptospiraceae bacterium | reverse complement strand
ATAGACTTGTTGCGAAATTAAATGTCAGTTCGAGCGTTAGTCGAGAACTACAAGTGCTCTAAGCCTTTATTTTATAAGCAGTTCTCGACTAACGCTCGAACTGACATTATTCACTATTATGAATTTTGCAACAACTCTAATAGTTATTAGATATACATTTGAAAAAGTTCTATCTTTCCTTTGTTTAAAATAGTATAACCAGAATGTGGACTTTTTGGAATAAAGCATAAAATGAAACAAATCATAACACTATTAATTCTCTTACTTTTTACCTCAAATTGTTTAAAAGCTAAAAAATCTCCCTTCGACATATCGAAGCCTAGCAGTTTATTCGGATTTGGTGTATTAAGCTTTTTAAATGGATCAAGCACATCTTCTAATGTTACTATTTCTGGAAACATTATTGGATTTACCAAAGGCTCTATGATTCTACTAAATAACGCAAAAGATGAATTTTCTATTCAACCCGGCACAAGGTATTCAATTTCAATCACAAAAAATAGTTCTTATAAAATTAGCTTAAAATCAAACCCGTCTGGCTTAGCTTGCTCCTTAACAAATGCAACCGGTATTGCAACTACGAATATAACAGACGCAAATATTACCTGCACAGAAATCACAACTCCCAAATTAGTATACAGTCCAGGAAACTGGAACGACTATATAAAAAATGATGGAGCAGACCGGCTAACAGCGAGTAGTACCATATGCGACGGAACCGAAACCGGAAATTATTACCAGTCTTGTATTCATACCGGAGAAATTCGTAAGATAGAAATTCCTGGTAGAACATCCTGCACAGGTCTTACTATGGCGGATAACGCATCTTCAGGTGGTGCACTCAATTGGATTTGTAAAGAAGATAGCGCAAATAACCAGGTCATTATCTATTCCACAAATCTGCGTAAAGGGAAATACCTTTCTGATCTACTAGATTGGACACTTTCCGTTCCCGATTGGAAACAAATGAAATTAGTCGTATCAGAGGGATCAACTACTTTATTTGAATCAACTCCTTCTAAGTGGTGGACAAACCAGATTATTAATAACGAGGACACAGCCTTTGTTTCGGGCGCAGTACATACATATACCGCAACCCAGTTAGATGCAGCTCCAATCAATGCCCCTGCCAATTTAAACTTTGTATTTTTATCTGTAAGCAAAATGGCGTTAGTCGCAAAACCGGGCTTAACTATGTATAGGAATGTTTCAAATGCTACTGCCTTACTACAAGCAAATCTCGCTAATCAAAAGTTTGTATGGATAGAAGGAATATACGATGCCAATAATAATGATGGTGGACTGGTAATTGGATCTACTACTAAATTTCTCGTATTAAAAAATTTTGTAATTCAAAATAGCTCCCAGTCGAGAGGAACACCGGCTAATGCTACTCTTGCGCTCAATGGGCAAAAGAATTTAATTGAAGACGTCCGAATAATGAATGGTAAACACCAAGGACTTACACTAAATTCCACTACCACGAGTAATCTAATTATCAATTTTGCATCCGCTAATAATGCACTCAATGGAATACATTTAGTCACAACGGGAGCAGGAAATTTTTTCTTAAATATAATTTCTGCGAATAATGCTCCCCGGGGAATTTTATTCCAAACAGGAGCGAATGATAATCATTTCATGAATGTAACTGCAATCAATAATAACGCAAGTGGACTGATGTTCTTTACCAATTGCAATCAAAATTTCGTGGGAAATATTCTCTCGTTAAACAATGCAACCTCAGGTTTAGAAAATTCTGCATCTAATAATAACACGGTTTACAATCAAATCAGTTCCAATAATAATACAGCGGCTAATTCAGCTCAGCTTGTTGCAACGGTAGCATCTTATTCAGGCAATACTGTAACTGGAGTCTTTAAAGTTTCCGGATTAAATAATATAGCCTGTAATGCGTTAGGCACTCCAGCCGGAATCGGATTTACGAATACCTGTTCGCAAGAAGGTGCTTCCGATTTTGTTTCTAGTTTTAGTGTTGATTCTATAACAGGAATTTTTGCGGGTAACGGTGGTAAGTCTTCTTCTGATTCCGCCAATTCTAGTTTCTCTACTGGAAGCGCAACTTATGCAACTAATCTTAATTGGAATAGCTTTGAAAATAATTTTCGCTTCATCGGAAAATCCGGCGGTGCATTTCCTGACTTAGCAACTGCGCAGAGAGGAAATTGTATTACAGGTGACACTTGCCAATTATGGGACGTGTCCTTAAAACAATCAGACACTATATCGCGTAACGTCAATTCATGCCCGCTTAGCTCTTCTACGATTACACATAATTCTATTACTTTTTTAAGAGGAGCCTATGAAATCCTAGGAGATTCTCTCGGAGATGAAGATGGGCTTTGCGAATCAAATGAATCCTGCATCTACACACCAAATATCGGAGCCTACCAGGGGCATGGTAGTATTATCCCCGCTTCTCAAGTAACAAGCTCTACTACTAAATGCGATGATCTAACAACAGGCACAATCTCAAATGTAAAACTTTATAAGTTTGAAACAAATGGGTATTAACCCCTTTACATCTTCTGTTGCCTCGAAACACCAATCGAGAGAAAATAGGCAGTATGCGTAAAGTAGTCCATCATGCGAGAAGCCGAATCCTCATCAATCTCAGGAGTCTCTGCAATAGAAGCCTTCATATGAAAGAGCCAACGCTCAGCTGCTTTTTCTGCCATGTTAAAATTCATATGCCTACCCATAAGAGCAGGATGACCTTTCCGTTGTGTGAAATAGGCGGGTCCGC
>JANMOF010000252.1:0-8669 GCA_031368925.1 Leptospiraceae bacterium | reverse complement strand
GGAAGCAAAAATTGTCGGGAAAAATAAGGTTGAAGTTTGGTCTGAAAAGATTCCAATTCCAAAAGGTTTTAATAAAAATGTCAATGAATCTACTTGCTCTTTAAACGGAAGCTTGGGATAAAATTGAAAGTAAGTTACAATTCCAAGTATCGGATTCCAATACGCACCGTCTCCTACAACCGTTCCTCCCAAAACTTGATCCCAATACTGTTTATCCTGAATAGAGTTCGAATTAGAAGGAAGAAACTTCAAAAAAGAACCAATATTTACAAGAACAATTGGTAAATAAAAAAGAATCCCGATTAAAATCACAGGCTTAGAGATAAAACGAAATAATCCGCTGAGAATCTTAGCTTTATAAAATACCAATAAGAAACAAACAAGAATTAGCCCCCAATACACAGTCCCCATAAAATAAAAAGAGGGACCAATTATAAAAGAAGCAAAGCAACCTAAATAAAAAACCTCTTTGTTTCTAGTCTTTATCCAAGAAATAGCAGCTTGAAACATCCAAAGTAAAGAATTTAGAGAAATTAATTGTAAGTAAAAATTTCCATAGGTAATTTTGGAAATGCAAGCTGATAAAGTAATTAAGAGTCCCAGAAATAGTAAAATTACCTTAAACTCTTTGTGATTTTTTAAGAGTAAATACGCAATGGAAAGAATTTGCAAACAAAGCAGAGAAGTCAAAAAAAAGAGAGTCGATAAGTAAATTGTTTCCGGAAGAATTGGCAAGTAGTAGCCAAATCCCGTTAGCCCCCAATGTAGCGCCCACCATGCAGGAGAAAATCCTTCTAGAATCACTCGGTCAATCGGATCAATTTCCCATTTAGCCTTTCTTGCCGCTTCATAGATGGGAAAAACTCTTTCTACTACGGGGATAATAACTCCTATCCTCGAATCGTAGACTGCTCTTGTCAAAGCAAGATTCCATTTTGGATCTGTTATCTCTGTATCTTTTTGAACATACTGTGCCTTAACCGGTCCTAGATAAATAGTATGATCTCCTGATTCTTCAGATGCCAAAAATTCAAAGTCAAATCCACGAAAAGGTAAAAGTAAAAAAAGAAATAAAACTAAATGCAAAAATGAAAGTTTCCAAAAATCTAATTTAGTCTTTGCTTTAATTACTCCTAAAAAAATTCCAATTACAAAAAGTAGAGATAGAACCAAAAGATAAAGAACACTGCTATATGTATGAGAAAAATATAATTGAAGAATGCTACTTGAAAAATGAACGAATGCAATTCCCAAAAGAATTGTTTCAATTCTTCTTCCAAATAGAATGGAAGAATCTTTCACCTTTAGGCTAAGCCTTGTTAGCTCTCCCGCTCCCAAAAAAATAAAATAAAGCATCCAAAAACAAAGAGTGTATTTAGCTAAAAGGAGCATTCGAGTTATTTAAACAAAACTGTTTTACAATCTGAAGTATTGAAAAATAAATACACGTCTCGCTTCTTTATATGCGGCAAATCAATTGTATTCGCCGCTTTTTCAAAACAATTAGGGTTTTTCTTTATACTCGTTTCAAATTCTAAATAAACATCTCTTCCAAATTTCTGCGGAGAATTTACTGCCGGCAAGCCCATAGGCTCTTCTTGCAAGACCAATAGAATCAATTCATAGTCTCGATACTTTTCGATCTCTTGTTTCCATTCATAGGAATAGGTAGCAAATTCCCATCCAGCAAGATCCAATTTAGAAAACTTTATCTTCTTGTGAATTAAGCTCGTATATGAATCGTAATTATAAGATATAACACCATGACCAGAAAGAAAGTTTACAAAAACAACTCCTTTCATAAATCGATCCCCAAATTTTTTGTCCATCTTCTCTGCGATTTCTCCCGTTTGCCGCTGTATATTATTCCTTGCTGCTTGCAGATAATCTTCTGTTATCTTATATTTCAGAGGAATTTTATATAAAACTACTACAGCTAATAAAAAAAGAATCGTGATGATATACTCATTATATTTAGTTTTAAAAATGGAATCCGTTAGAAATGCCAAGGCAATCATGGTGCAAGGCAAAAACCAAATAATTAGGACAACTGATTTTAATGGGCTCATCGTCATGAGCAGATAACTATAAACCAAAGAAAGAATAACAAACGCACCAGAAAGAATTAACTTTTTATTTTTCAAAAAAACCGAAGCGGCAAAGAAAACTATGGCGATACCATAGACCATTACCGTCTTTGAATTTTCTTTTAACGCCGTAAAGTAATAACTAAATCCACCAATTAGATATTGATTCAAATTCGAAATGAAAATTTCCATTCGACTTTCTAAATTACTTCCACCGGTCTGCATTAAATTATAAGAAAGCACAGATGCAAGTAGCACCTTTGCAAAGATAAAAAGTGGAATTGCTAAAGAAATACTTTGGAGTGCAAATTTTAAATTCCATTTGACTTCGATTTTTTCTTTGAAATATTCTACAAAAATACCAAGAACCAAAATCGGAAGGATGAGAAAAAAAGCCGCCCCCTTTAGAAACGCAGCTAATATAAAAAAAAGAATCGCAAAATAAAACTTTCGATTCACGACTAAGATAAGTGACATCGCTCCCGCACTCGCAGACAATAAATCTATCCTAGTATCAAACGCCCCACCAGCATGTGTTGAATAAAGTCCTGAAAGAATTAAAAGAGTAGTGAATAACAGCGTTTTAACCCTCCGATCTTTACCTGGTAAAGAAAAAGAGTAAACCACTACCAAAAGCACAAAGAAAAATCCATACACTATTGGAATCACACCATGTTTCACTCCACCCAATAGAGCAAATGCAAAGGAAAAAATCGTATACGCAAATACAAGCTCCGGTGAATTTCGAACCACTTCTAACCAATAGCCATAATCCCCTGCTCGCAAATGGTTAAATAAATTCGCGGCTAATGTAAAATGGTGAGAGCCATCGTGCCAGGGAATTGCATTTACATCCAAACTCTTTTGATACTTGGCAATGATTGCAATATAAACGCATACAATCACAAGAGTAACTGAGGAAATTAGAATATTTTTCTTTTCCATTTATTCAAAAAATTCGATTCGTTCATGCAAAAGCGCTAATTTACGAGTATCCTCTTTAGAAGCAGAAATCATTTGTTCGCGGTCTGCCAATAATTTTAAGCTCCTAAAAGATTTTGAGGCAGGCAAAAGGATTTCATATTCATAAATAGAATTGCTTCCAACTGAAATAAAGTTTGCTTGGAATTTTTCTTTGGTAACAGAATCTTCTAGATAAAAATTTTTTAAGTCTCTCGCAGGAATGCCTTTTAATTTAAGTTTTGCGTCAACCAGAGAATAATAATTAGCCGCTGCACCCCATTCAAGCCAACCATCCTGAGTCTTATTTAGAAATTTAAAATGTCGATAGTTTTTGTTTAGGCAAAATCGAATGGGAAATTTTAATTTTCCGATTAAAAAAGGTTCTTCACAATTGTATAAGCCTGATTCTAAAAGTATTTTTTTTATTTCGCTATTTAATATATTGATTTGAACAAAATATTCTCCACCATATTTAACTGGATTTTCCTCAGCGAAAATTAGAAAAGGATATCTCTTTATAACTTCTCCCATCTCTAGAACACTAGAACTAGTAGAGATAAATCCCCAATCCTGACTATCAGGTGTGGCTTTTACTAAGTCTGTTAATGCCACTTGACTTGTTAAATGAAAATACCAAGAAGCTGCAGTCGCATTATAAACAGGATGTGAATATACTTGCAAAAACTTTGCATCATCCATTGCATATTTTTGTCTGAAGTCTTCGATTTTATTTGTGAACAATTCGAAGTCCGATATCGGGTACAATTTCTCTTTGGATATTTTAGTGTAAGAATTTACAATTGAGAGTGGTAGTAAAAGTAGTAGGACTAAAAATTCTTTTTTAAGATTCAAGGGGGAATACAAATTATTCAAAATAACCAAGATCAAAATAAAAAGAATCGAAATGACAGGAGTATCCCCTGCTTCTGAATAAGACCGATTTACCGTTAGAAATGCAATTACAGAAAAAAAACTTCCGGCAATCAAATATAAATACGAAGATTGAAAGGATTCCTTTAATTCATCTCGTTTCTTTCGCCAAGATTTTAGGCTGAGATTCAAAATAATTCCAAGGAGCAACAAAGAAAACAGTGCGATAGAAATGGGCATAGACCCAATATGAGTGGAGAAAAAATTCTTAAAATAAAATAGCATTCTATCAGAAACAGTAATTAGTTTATACTGAGTCTGCGAGAAATTACCCCACATAGAATAGTAGGTTAATATTTTTTTAAATGCAGGTAAATAGAACCAGCCACAAACTAGAAAAGCAGCAAAGCCAGAAATAAAAAAACATTTCAGTCTAGTCATAAAATCATTTCGATCATTGGGAATGATTAAAAACAAAAAATACATCCAAATAAAATAACCAGGAGCACTTAGTTTAAAAAGAGTCCCAAATCCTGAAACTAGCCCTGCTACAAAAACCAAAGCGACACTTTTTTCTTTTAGAGAAAGAATCAATAAATATAAAAAGAGTAAAATAAAAAAACTCAAAGCAAAATCATTTCGAGTCTGTAAGAAATTATTGTAAATAAAGTTAGGTAGCGTAGAAAGACCAATACAGGCTAATAACGCATATCCTCTTTTTACATTCAACTCAATAGAAAGCAAATAAGTGAAAGCTAAATTCCCAAACCCAAAGAGTGCAGAGATAATATAAGGAGAAGCAGGGACAATTCCAAATACAATATAACTTAAAGCGAGAGAAAAAATATACCCTATTGGAATATTATCACCCAAATAACTGCGGATAATACTGCTATCCCCTTCAAAGAAGGAACGGGCGAGTTTAACTGCTTCTAACTGATAAGCCATATTATCCCAAGCGGGAGGCACATCCATCGAGTAATAAGCTCTAAAGGATTTGGCAATTAAAAATAAAAATAACGACCAGAAGGCTAGTATTGATATATTTTTGCTATCTTCTTTTTGAATTTTCAAACTAACCTTACCGGACGTCTCGTGATTTATGCTTTTACAACGTTTACAAAATTGCCTTGGTAGCGCCCGCGTGTATCCACTACAATTTTTACATTGTTACGAACTAAATCATAATCAACGTCATCATGATCTGTTAAAACAATCGCAACATCGTATTTTTTCAATTGCTCGGCAGTTAGAGGAACACTAGACATTTCAAAATGGTGTTCTCGCATTTTAGGAAATACAGGAACATGTGAATCGTGGTAATCTAAGATTACCCCTTTCTTTTCTAAATTTTCCATTACGAAAACAGAAGGGCTCTCGCGCATATCGTCTACATTTTTCTTATATGCAATTCCAAGAGCTAAAATTTTTGCACCCTTTAAAGATTTTCCATGCAGATTTAATGCTTCTGCTGTTTTATCTACAACATATTGCGGCATAGAGCTATTAATCTCGCCTGCGAGTTCAATGAATCTTGTATGAACTCCATATTCTCTTGCTTTCCAGGTTAAGTAAAATGGATCGATTGGAATACAATGACCCCCGATGCCAGGACCGGGATGATAGGGAACAAATCCAAAAGGTTTAGTAGCAGCCGCACGTATTACTTCGAATATATCAATTCCCATTTTATCGGCTACAATTTTCATTTCATTCATAAGACCGATGTTTACAGAACGATGAATGTTTTCTAAAAGCTTTGTCATTTCCGCAGCACGTGTAGAGCTAACAGGAACTACCTTATCAATGACACCACCATACAACGCCATACCAACATCGACACAAGCAGGAGTGGTTCCACCCATTACTTTAGGAGTTGTCTTTGTATTGAAGTCCTTCCTACCAGGATCTTCTCTTTCTGGAGAATACACCAAATAGTAATTATCCCCAACTTTAAATCCTTTGCTTTCGATTCGAGTCATTAACTCTTCATCGGTTGTTCCGGGATATGTGGTGCTTTCTAATGACATTACTTGCTCTGCTCTCAAATAAGGAAGCATTGCATCCACTGTATCAGTTACAAAACTTAAATCAGGCTCACGGTATTTATTGAGAGGAGTTGGAACACAAATAATGAGCGCATCTGATTCACCGATTCGGGAAAAATCAAGAGTTGCCGTTAAACCAGTTTTATTTGCTTTTGCAATAGACTCGGAAGAAATATGCTCAATATAACTTTTACCAGCATTGATTTGACTTACTTTAAACGTATCAATGTCATAACCTAATACTTTGTAACCTTCTTCCGAATAACGAAGGGCTAACGGTAAACCGACATACCCAAGTCCAACAATACCAATGACTGCTTTTTTTGATTTAAGTTTTTCTATTAAAATGTCTTTCATACATTCCTCATTTATTTTGTTAATTAAAAGTTAAAATAGTTTGCAGGATAAGCTCACAACTCTTTCCTTTTCCATACAAATCTTTATTAAAATCCAGATTTCGATTTTTAAAATTCTGATAAGTCTCTAATATTTTATTAGAATCACTGCCTACAAGAATATTATACCCATTGTCTACCAATTCCACCCATTCAGTTTCTTCCCGCAGGGTAATACACGGTTTGCCGAAGAAGAAGGCTTCTTTTTGTACTCCTCCGCTATCCGTCATGACAAGCTTACAATTTTTCAAAAGTTCGATCATATCAAAATAGCCAATAGGATCTATGATTTTGAATTTAGGTTTTAAATTATTCTTTTCAATAATCTTAGACGTTCTAGGATGCAAAGGACAGATCACTTCCATTTCTGTGTGGATTTGATTCAAGGCAGAAATAATCGAACCGAGCCTTGTCAAATCATCTGTATTCTCAGCACGATGCACCGTTGTCAAAATGAAATTATCCGCTTTCAATGAGTGAGTGTTAATGATTTTAGAGCGCAAAGAACTTTTTTGAGAATAGTAAATGGCAGCATCTTGCATCACATCTCCGTTCTTTATAATCGTAGAGGAAAAATTCTCAAAGCCTTCTTTTTTTAAATTACTGAGAGAAGCTTCTGTAGGACAGAATAGTATATCGCTTATCCGGTCTGTTACGATTCGATTTATTTCTTCAGGCATGCTCATATTAAAACTACGAAGTCCTGCCTCGACATGAATAACTTTGATATGTAATTTCTTTGCAGCTAAGGCTCCGGCTAATGTTGAGTTAGTGTCACCATATACCATAAGAAAATTCGGCTTTTCTTTTAACAGAACCTCTTCAATTTTTTCCATCATTTGACCGGTCATTGCACCATGTCCCAAACCATTAATATTAAAATTGTAGTCTGGTTTTGGAATTTCCATTTCATCGAAAAAAATATCTGACATATTTTGATCAAAGTGTTGCCCTGTATGTATGATAATTTCCTTAATATTAGAATGTTTGGAAATTTCTCTACTGACTGCAGCAGCCTTTACAAATTGAGGTCTCGCCCCAACGACGGTTATAATTTTTATCATATTTTTTTACATTGAATCTTATGAAACGTTTTTTGAGACGTTAAAGATTTTTACAAATAAAATCTTGCTCTTCTTCTTTGATATACGGACTCATAGGAATACTATATATTTCCTTTGAAATCATTTCAGTAATCGGAAAGTCACCTTCTTTGTAACCAAGATAGGAAAATGCTTTTTGTAAATGAAGTGGATGCGGATAATAGATCATAGTCGGAATTTCTTTTTCCCCGAGGGCTTTCATTATCTCATCTCTATTTTTTGCTCGTAAACAATATTGAGCATACACTGACTTATTTCCTTCTCTAATAACAGGAGTTTTTAAATAGGATTTATTTTTCAATAATTCACTATACCTTGCACCAACTGCTTCTCTTTTTACGCATTCTTCAGCAAATACTTTCATCTTAACATTTAGAACTGCTGCCTGTAAAGTATCGAGTCTACTATTAACACCTATGTATTGATAGTAATACTTTTTTTCCTGACCATGTGTACGAATCGATTTAATCTTTGCTGCAATCTTCGTGTCGTTTGTAAATATAGCCCCACCATCCCCGTAGCATCCCAATGGTTTAGATGGGAAAAAGCTTGTACAGGCAATTTTACTTAAATTGCAACTTCGCTTGCCTTTATAGGTTGCCCCAAAACTTTGAGCAGCATCTTCGATTACAGTTAATTCGTAATTATCCGCAATAGAATTAATCACATCCATATCAGGTGCTTGACCAAATAGGCTAACCGGAATGATAGCTTTAGTCCTGGGAGTAATTAATTTTTGTATAGAAGCTGCATTTATATTATAAGTGTCTTCCTCAATTTCGCAAAAGACTGGTTTGGCTCCTAAAAGTGCGATTACCTCAACCGTAGAAATAAATGAAAAAGGAGTAGTAATGACTTCATCACCCGGTTGTATATCTATTGCCATGAGAGCAATTTGAAGTGCATCAGTTCCGTTTGCACAAGTAATAGAAAAAGGCGAGCCGGTAAACTCAGATAAAGTCTTTTCAAGACTTTGAATTTCGTCTCCCATTATGAAATTCTGATTTTCTAATACTCTTCCAATTGAATCATCAAATTCTTTTTTGAGCAAATTATATTGGGTTTTTAAATCATTAAAATTTATTTTCATAGTTTATAAAATTACACACAAACTATTTTCTAATTTGTATTTGCTTCCATCAAAATCATCTACGGCTTCGTTATTCGTAAAAACGAGTTTGTTCCCGGCTTTGCTGACCCATC
>JANMOF010000245.1:0-2448 GCA_031368925.1 Leptospiraceae bacterium | reverse complement strand
TCCTCCGATTGGAGGCATCGGGATCGTAGTTTTATCTGGAAAGTTAAATCTTTTTATACTGTCTCCCGCTCTATAATTTGGAATAACCTTCGTGTTATGATACTCACTAGGAATTGTAACTTTGTTGGGGTAATATTTTTTAATTAATTCTCTGTGGACCGCCATCGGCTGCGTTCTGGGAATCGCCCCTATCTCCTCCGAGATCATCTGCCTGAACGCTTTTAGCCTCTTTTTCTTCATAAGAGGATCGTTGTTTATCTTGACTGGAGCTCGCGCCTCTTGCCCGGATCTTCTCGGGAGTCCCGGTTGTCCTAATGAAAAAAAAGAGAATTCCATCCATGGTGCTTTAACTGGGTTTAAATCAAAATTTAATTCATTCCAGAAATTTTTGCTGTATAATCCCCCTCCTTGTTTTGAATATTGTCCTGTTAAATGATCCCCTAGAGAGGAAAGTTCTGGCAATATCAATTCCGAAGAATGGACACTGGCGCTCCCGTTGGCTTTTAAAAAATCGAACTGATCAAAAGCCGTCGCCTGTTTGTTAATATACTGGTTGAAATCAATATATGCTAATTCGTCCATTTTAAAATTAATAATTGTTTGAAGAGAACATGAGAGGAAGAAGAGGATTTAAAAGAGGAAGAAGAAGAGGACGCAGGAGAAGAAGATTTTAATAAAAGGATTAATAATATTTTTTCTTTTTTCTTCTGCTTTTAGTTTTTGTTGATCTTCGTGACTTTTTGAAGGACTCTACACCTGAAGATTCAGGTTGGACAGCATTAAAATATGAGTTATATCCTAAAGGTGTCCCGGAGACTCCCCACATCTGAGGTAACATTGCTCTCATTAAAGAGGAGTGTGTTGAGGCGTTCTTAGCCGCCTTAACGGGTTCCCCTAGTGTGTCATAAGCGACTCCTAAAGTAGATACAAAAGCTTCTTTGATAAATTGTGGTTGTATTCCAAAAGTTTGCCCGAGAGACAAAAACCATTCATCCATATGTCTCATAGCCTTTCCCGCTCCTGCAATCGGGGCGGATGAAGGACTAAAATTTCGCAAGGCGTACGTCGGAAGAGTATATCTTCTTGCAGAAAAATTAGAATTTTCGTTACTTTTTGATATTCGGTTCGAATGGGCTCTGCCTATTGTTGCTATAACCATACCTAATTCAGGGCTCAGGATAGTCATATGGTGGTCCGCGTGATTAGCATGACCATCCAAACCGGCCGCAGAATCTGTATTCATCAATACTACGATAGCATTGTTCGCAGCATTGTCCTCTCTACCTACGTAATAATGCAGGCAAAGCCTTTGTTTTTCCGGACTTGCTAAGAGAGGAGCAAAAATTTTAAGGGCGGCCGATTTTCCGAAATCCATTCCATATTTTCCTTTAGGTAGATTCACATTAGGAAATCCAATCATTCTATCATTATATAGAGCGTGAGCCATGTGTGTTCAATATAAAATTTTATAAATATAAATGATAACAGAATGTCAACCATTGAAATCGTTCTTACTGATTTACCCTACAGAGAAAGATTGGGAAAAAGCCATCCCAGGACCGGGAGAGCCTATTTCTATCTGGAAACGTACAAAGGACGCCCTAGAATTTATAGGGTCTCACGAAAACTATTATAGTAACGAACTATTAGAAGAATTCTTAGAAGAGATTTATGAAGAAGATTATCCGAAGTGGAACAATATAATGGGATTATTTTACAACGAAATTGCAAAGATTCAACCCACTAACTATACGTACATCTTATTTTGCCAAACCGTAGTTAAAATATTTTATTATCTTTATAAAAAGGAAGAGATGAAATTGACTTGCGATTTTTTATTGACTGTTTCAGAGAATAGTCTGAAGAATTCTGCTAAAATCTTTTCGCGAGATAATGACCCCGGGGAACTGAATAAAAGTCGACAATAGATCTTTTACCATTACTCCACCAATTAGTTTTGTTGATTGTTCTTTTAGAATTGAGATCCATAGATATAATACCAGGGCGATTATCTTTTGTCACCAAAAATCTGTTAAGTCTACCAAAAGTGGAGATTACAACATTATCATCTTCGCACATTGATTTAAAATAAGAGAAATTCACCCAATTACTCGAATGTAATACTACCCCTTCTCTGGTGCATAGAGAGTAATTTATATCTCTTAGATCATCGTTGTCAGGTTTAAATATTAGTTTACCTAATTCTTCAATATCTACTTTTCCTTTTTGGAAATAACGGGTAGGTTGTGGCACTCCTTTTGTCCTAATAACTGCTTTGAGTTTTTTCGAAGATTTTTCGATAAATTCTATATAATAAGTTTTCGGGGCTAGAAAAACGCTTCTTGTTATAATAGATCCGGGAAGTTCATCCTTCAACTGACCCAGGGCGGCGCCTATATATTTTTCTTTGTTATCTGGAGAAAGAGAATCCACGGTAGATTTTTTTAC
>JANMOF010000243.1:0-13195 GCA_031368925.1 Leptospiraceae bacterium | reverse complement strand
CGAGCGTTAGTCGAGAACTGCTTATAAAATAAAGGCTTAGAGCACTTGTAGTTCTCGACTAACGCTCGAACTGACATTTAATTTCGCAACAAGTCTATTTGATTGTTGGTATTCTCTGGTGGTCATGGCACTTGCCCTACTACTTTTATTTTTTAGACAAAGCAGTGCTTCAAAGTTTCCTAAACGTTAGCCTTCCTGTTTTTCTATTCATCGCCCTTCTCGTATTATTCCCCACTGCGATTTTATTTGGTGAACTTCGACTTGTCAGCAAATCTATCTGGTCCCCCTTTCTACTTCATAATATTATAAATGGACTCAGTATGCCACTGCTCATGAACGGGTTTATTAAACTTAATGGTTTTACAGGCATTATCCTCACTCCGTCAAACGATGGAATACTCACTTCTATTTTACTCGGCGTTGTAGGGTTTGGGATTTATCGGTATAGATCAAAAGCAAAAACGTTACCATAAAACTATTTGCCTAAAAGAAAATTACGATTAACCGCTAAAAAAGTGCTGCTGTTGCATTTTATTTGAAGAGATGAAAATTTGCATACGTAAAGTGTTTATCAAAACTAAAAGCGGTATTGAGTTTATTTTTCTTCATAAGACAAAAAGATATACAATCGGTGTAAGAAATTTCATGCTCAGAATATTTCTTCATCAAAGAAATAGCTGCAATTTCTTCCTCTTTTGTCGGTCTTAGTATTTCAAATCGGGAAGAGGCATAGATATTTAGTATTCTTTCTGCTGCGAATTCTGCGTCAGTCCTTCGAAATAGTAAAGTTGCAAGTTCATCTAAAATAAAATTGGATGTAAAAAGCTTCTTTTCTTTTTTCTCAATCTTTAACCATAATTCAATTGCTTTTTTATGAAATTGATCTGCTTTGATATATCGGGCTAAGAATGCACCTGTATCAATAAATATCAAGATACAGAACCATATAAATAGACGTCGTGATTTTTTGCTAAATCATTAGGAGCTTTCGCGGTATATACTGCTTTGTCTGAGAAAAAAGCATCCTTTAAACCAGAATTCGATTTATGTGTTAAAGATTGATCTAGTAAAAATCGAATGTATTCGCCCATGGAGATTCCTTTTTCCCGCGCAATTCCTTCTGTTTTCTTCTTTAAGTCTAAGGGTAGCAAAATTGTTGTTCGAATCATATACATATGTTCACATACATAACTAAAATGTCAAGTATCTTTGGTAGAAGCTTAATTAGAGAGGAGATTATTCTAATAATAAAAAAATAAAAAAATGTTTTTTATTAAATCAGATTTGCAAAGCTGACTCAGAATACAATAGAGTTGCCCGAAAATAAAATAGAGAGAGCGATTTCACCCGCGTTAGGCGCGGGTGAAACTCGTGCATCTTCTAATTTTCGGGCAACTCTAATTAAAGGAAAAGTTTCATGAAAGTTTGTGTAATTGGAAGTGGTTATGTAGGTCTTGTAGCTGGTGCTTGTTTTGCAGAATATGGAAATGATATTATCTGCGTGGACATTGACGAGAAAAAAATCAATAATCTAAAGAATGGAATCATTCCTATTTATGAGCCAGGTCTTTCAGAAATGGTTTCGCATAACGTCAGAAGAAAGAGATTAGAATTTACAACTTCGCTAAAAGACGGCGTAGAAAAATCAGACATTATTTTTATTGCTGTTGGAACTCCTACTGGTGCAGAGGGAGAAGCTGATCTTTCGATGGTGCTTTCTGTTGCAAAAGAAATTGGAAAAGCGATGAACGGTTATAAAATCATCGTTGATAAATCCACAGTTCCAGTTGGGACTGCTGAAAAAGTTAAAGCAGTAGTAGCCGCTGAGACAAAACATCCATTTGATGTTGTATCCAATCCTGAATTTTTAAAAGAAGGTGTTGCACTAGAAGACTTCATGAGACCGGAGCGCGTTGTCATCGGTGCAGATACTGAGCAAGCGGGTAATACCATGAAAGAACTTTATGCGCCTTTTGTATTAAATGGAAATCCTATTTTAGTAATGGGAGTTAAATCTGCGGAAATTACAAAGTATGCGTGCAACGCATTTCTCGCTACAAAAATTTCATTCGCAAATGAAATCGCAAACCTCTGCGACAGTGTAGGGGCTAATTACGATGATGTGCGCTATGGAATGGGAACCGACTCTAGAATCGGCAAGAAATTTCTTTATGCCGGAATTGGTTACGGTGGATCTTGCTTTCCAAAAGATGTTAGGGCACTTATCAAGACTGCCAAAGATGTAGGCTCTCCGATTCGCATTATCGAAATGGTAGAAGAAGTAAACGAAAAACAAAAGACTAAGCTTCTTGCAAAAATTGAATCTCACTTCAAAGGAGAATCTCTCCGTGGAAAAACTTTCGCCGTGTGGGGACTTGCATTTAAGCCAGATACAGACGATATGCGCGAAGCTCCCTCTATTCCAATTATTACTGAACTGCACCGACTCGGTGTTAACCTCCAAGTATACGACCCGGAAGCAGTAGAAACTTCTAAATACTATTTTAACGGCAAAGTGAAATATGCCTCTGATGCCTATGAAGCCTTAGACGGGGCAGAAGCACTTCTACTTCTTACCGAGTGGAGAGAATTCAGAGAGCCTGATTTTAACCGTGTAAAAAAACTTCTCACCAAGCATGTCATCTTTGACGGGCGAAATTTATATAAGAAAAAACAAATGAACCGCCTTGGATTTACTCACTACGGAATTGGTATGGTATAAGATTTCTGTCACCCCCTAAATTCCACCCTTTCGCTTGGTCGCAAATCCAGCACCTTCGTAGGGTGGAATTTTGGGAATGACACGTTTTACCAATTACCAAAACTAAATTCCGATTTAATTCTAAGCAACTCAACCATAACATTTTGCATCGTATCTTCCATCGGTGATATTCAGTTTCACACAAACGCAGTGTATACACTTCCTATAAGAAGACTATATACTTACTGGCGCTCAGGAAGGGGTGCGCCTTGGGGGTTACTGGCGCTTATCCGGCGGGTGGTTTCGCAAGGAACCCGCTATGTGGTGCGCCTTCTGAGCGCCAGTAAGTATATAGTCTTCCATAATAAAGTGTATAGCCATGTCAGTTCGAGGGACTCGAGAACTACAAATGCAACGAGCTTATAAAGTTAAATCCCTAGCTCTTATTTACCAAGAGATTGCTCTTTTTTACAACCCTCAGGAAAAAAAGATTGATCCAAAGGATTATTAAGTAATCTCTGGTAAAAAACTATTCATAGTCTGGGGATACCAATGAGAAGTCTAGCTAGTCGAATACTCAGGTCAGGTCAGGTCAGTAATTATCTTAGATCATCAAAGAAACTCAAATACTTTCTATTTCTAATGATTATTTTTTGCGTAATGCGATTAGGCTATGGTTCAATCGAAGCTCCGCGCATCCCGCAAAAACTACCCCAAGTCCAGATTGATTCATTAGGAAATGCTAATGCGATTATTGATATTGAACTTCCTCCCGGGACAAGAAGCATTGTTCCCAAAATCCAGATTGTTTATAGTTCAGCCTCTAATAATGGAATTTTAGGTAAAGGCTGGAACTTGCTCGGATTGAATGCAATCTATCGTTCCAGCGAAGACTCTAGTACGGCTGAATTCATAAGCACCGAGGGAGGCAAATTAAAATATAACGCAACGGAAGGATTTTACCAAACTATTCCAGATTCTTTTAGTAAATTTTCAGCGGATAATAATAGTAATCCCACTAAATGGACGGTAAAAGATAAATCAGAGATTACTTATTCTTATGGGAGTACAGTTGACAGTAAAATTTCTAACTCGAATTATACAGTAATTTGGGGATTAAACCAAGTAGCCGATTCGTATGGAAATGGTTATTCTATAGAATATTTGAATTCTGATGGAAATTTAATCCCTTCGAAAATTTCTTATAATGAAACTAAAACAGTTATTTCATTTGAATATGCAACAAGAACAGACAATTTAGAAGCTTATAATTTAGGTGTAAAACAAAAGTTTACAAAGCTTCTGAGTTCAATCAAAGTAGAGAACTATGGCGAAACTTTAAAGGAATACACCTTCGATTATGAAGTGAAAACTAATACCAGCAGACTAACAACAGTAAACGTAACAAACCAAGAACCTATCAACTTTAATTATTCCGAAGACCAAACTTATCCAAACTTTCAGACCACTCAAAGTTCTACAAATATGAGCGGAATAAATTATTTGCAAACAAATGAAGATTCAATGAAATCTTATTGTGGAATTTGGCAAGCAGCATGTATTCAATCCGCGAACCCGGATTTAGTCATGGCGAGAAAAGTTATTAATATAGCGATATGCGGCATGTTTTATCGACCCCTTAGGAATCATTGTTCATTCGGACAAGAAAATTCTAGAATTCTGTACGCGGATACGAATGGAGATCGAATTCCTGAATTAATTACGGTTAGTAAGGATACTAGGTATTCGTTTGCGATTCACAAACTAGATGGGAGTATTGAATTAAAAGGAACAGCCAAATCTTTAGTTGACCCTACGAACAAACTCCAACTTATCCCCGGTGATGTTGATGGAAATTTTAAATCAGATATTTTTATGCTAGAAGATGACAATGCTCCATTAAGAGTTGGAAATCTAGACAGAGATACATATAAAACCTTTCCCCATATTTTAGTAAATCTAAGCAGTTCAAGTAACGATGGAGAAAAATTTAGAACTAATAATTTTGTAACTGATTTTAACGGTGATGGAAAAACTGACTTTATCTTGCATCGTGATGACAAGTTAAAAGTTTTCTTAAACCAAACGGTTACTAACAATAAGCTTCAAAACTCGCCTGCGGCTGACGCAGAAGAAAAAGATTGGCAGCTAAATGAATATGCTACCTTAGTTTTTAATAAACCATATGGAACTTCTTTACAGACTTTTATCGACATGGATAAAAATGGTACAGCTGATTTTGTAAGATTAAATGATTCTAAACTTTTAGTAAGCTTTTACAAAGATAAAACATTAATAAGAGAAATTGAAAAGGAAATTTATACGACCGGATTACCGGGGAATCAATACTTCGCAGATATCAATGGTGATGGATTTATCGATTTCATTTCGTATGATGGCGAAAAATTCAACATTTATTTTTTTGACGGAATTAACTTTAGGGATAATATTACGAATACAATCAATAACCTAAAAGAATTAAAAGACCCGGAGTTTAAAATTTCCCAGATAGGACCACCGTGTACCACACCAGACTGTATTGATATAAATAATGATTCGAAAGCAGATATGCTTATTTTCGATTCTACAAAATATGATTTTAGAAATACATATTCAGGGGATCAATTTATTGATGATGAATATAAGGGTGGGCTTTTAAAAATTCGTCTATACAATGTGGCACAAAAAAAATACGAAACTGCGACAATAGAATTAGTTGATAACACAAGTCTTTATGATATAAACTCCGATGGGCAAAACGATATCATCGAATACAAATTATTCACTCGTAAAATAGATAAGCAATACGGGAATGGCCAGAGTATAAAGTTAAGCTTAACAATAAAAATAACAAACGGAGTTACTAAAACTCTTCCAGATGTTGATATTGGAGATTTAGCTCCAAAAGCTGAGATAGCAAATTTATCGGGTGATGTAATTTATGATAATTGGAGATACACAAGAACGTTTGCCGATATGAATCAAGATGGGAAAGCAGATTTTATATGGTATGACGGAAATAAAATCTATGTATCCTATTCTATAGGAACAGAGCAAGATAAAGTTTTTAATCCGAATGGCGATACATCCTTTCCAGCAGAAGCCTTCCATGGAGTTGCTGATATGGATTTAGATGGGAGACCTGATTTTATAGGGTTATATTCAGAAAAAAAAGAGATTCGGTCATCATTCGAACATTCTGAATGGACCAACTATTCCGCTCATTCAGGTAGTGGTGTTTTTCACATCTATTCTTCTTTTAAACAAGAAATTCCGAATTTATTAACCTCTATTTCTGATAATAAATTTAAAGCTATTTACCTATACTATGGTCAGGAAAATCAAAATCCAAGTACAATTGACTTGGCAAATGCATCTACAGGAAAGTCCTATTTTTTAATTAAGAGCCAAATTAAAAATAGGCTCACGAGTATTTACTTTGGTCATGGTGGAGGGTTCGGCGAAGGATTATCTTATCAATATAACAATAGGGTTTATTATAAAGGAACTGAAAATAAATTTGGGGATGCGGGATATGAATCCATTTTTGTATCGGATAATAAAGTCCTTCCGAATGAATCAATTACTATCTATAAAAAATTTTCCTATAACGCTATCGATAAAATGAATTTAGGCGATTTACATTCTCCCGGACTATTAACTAAAGAAGAAACATTTGTGCCGAATGATTCTTCGAGCGTCGAATCCAGAACAACAAATAAATATAAAATTCAAAATACTAGCCTAGGAACGCAGCATGTAGTTTTAGAAGGGTCTACCGAAGATACGCTTACTGATGATTTGCCTCCGCTGTATAAGTCCGCTGTCTATGATGGTTACGGAAATATAACGCAGTCAACGGAAACATTTCAATCGGAGAGTATTGTAGTAGATAATCAATTTGAAACGGTCAATAAATCTGAATGGAGACTTGGACGACCTACTAATATTACCAAAAAACTAAACGGAATTATTGTTGAGGATAAGCGAATTACTTACTCAGGAAAAGAACTTAGTTCTACTTCCAATCTTTTTGATTCTGAAACAAACCAATGGGTAACTACAAGATATGAAAATTATGATTCCTATGGAAACCCTACGAAAGTTATTAATTCAAAAAATGAAGCAAGTATAATTGGATATGATACATTTTCTCATACGCAAATGATTTCGATCAAAAGTGAATTAACGTCTTTACAGGTTACAAGAGAATACAATAAAAATACTGGTAAAATTTTATCTGAAACTGATACGTCAGGCGTAATATCTAGGAAAGAATATGACATTCATGGAAGATTAGTAGCTATATATTATCCCGGAAGCTCCACGGCAAATGAAACCTATAAATATACAGTCGATAGTGCTTCCTTAATTTATGTAGAAAAGAAATTAAATGATGGAACCTTAAGCGGACTCTGGACAAAAGAATATGTAAATCCAATTGGTAAAACAATAAAGGTAGAAACAAAAGGTTTTGTTACAAACGGAGAGTCTACGAATTTAATCCAAGAAAATGAATATGATGCGCTTGGACGAATTAAAAGAAAATCAAACTCTTACTTACAAGGAAACCCAATTTATTATACGAATTATTTTTATAACGGACCCTTTCAAAAATTAAGCCGAATAGAAAACCCCGATGGAAGCTCCGTTGCCATAACATACCCAACTGGTCTTAGCGAAAGAGTCGTGTCTACAGGCATTGCCTCGGATGGTACCTCGCAAATTATAAACACAACAACTATTCAAAAAAATTATAGAGGAGAAATTATTTCAAAGCGTTCCAATAATAAGACTATTACGTATGAATCAGGTTTTGATGTAAATGGGAGATATACGAAAATCTTTTCCAATAATGGAACTTTGAAGGCACACGAAAGAATCAATCTTGCTGGTAAAAAAGTTTTTCACCAAGATAAAAATTCAGGAATTTCTACAATGGAGTATGATTTATTTGGAAATCTTACTAAAAAGAAGAACGCAGAAAATAAATCCATTCAATATGAATATGATTCGATGAACCGGCTCACTAAAGTTGACAGACCGGATAACGAAGACGATGAATATCTTTATTATGACGAAGGAACAAATAAGGGTAGGCTAACAAGAGTGGTTACTAAGCATTATAGCTCAACGTTAGGACAAATGAAAGATGAAATCATTACCCGGTTCAAGTATGCCGTCGATGGAAAAGTCACAGAAAAAATTACTGAAATAGATGATGCAAAGTATGTGTTCAAATACAGGTATGATTCACTGGGAAGATTAACTAAAATTTTTCATCCAAATGGAGTCTCGGTTAATTCAAAGTATTCGGAATCAGGACATCTAACAGAATTAACAATGGATTCTGCGGATGGAACTAATACTGATAATTCTCTAGTAAACTATGCAGCTCTTCCTGATTATCGACTACAGAGACTACTTGGAAATAAAGTGGAAACTTACGTAAGTTATAATCCTACGAATATGAGACCAAACTCTTTGATTACGAAACTAAAACAAACTCATGAAGTACAAAAATGGAATTATTCTTATGATGCTTCGAGTAATTTAACTAAGATAGAAGATCGAATAAACACTGGGAATTCGCAAGACTTTGCTTATGACTCCGAAAATAGAATGATATCTGCAACAGGTCCGTATGGTCCACCCGAAAGTAAAATACAAACAGAAGCTTATGAATATGATGCGGATAATGGAAATTTAACGAAGAAAGGAAATATGAATTATTCCTATTTAGATGCAAACCATGAAAACGCAGTGACGAAAGTGCGAATCATTAAAACTCCGTCTGTGCAAGATATACTTTATACCTATGACCTGAATGGAAATATGATAACAAGAGACGCAGACCAATTTCAATTTGATTCGCAAAATAGAATGATCAGTTCAACTGTAAACAGTCAGCGAAATGAGTATTTATATGACTACTCTGGAAATCGAATTCGCAAACTAACAGGTCAGGATAATGCCAAAGTCTATACGATAGACGGAATCTATGAAGTCACTAAAAATCCAAGTAAACCCGATATGCATACGATGTATATACGTGGAATGAAGGGAGATTTAGTTTCCCAGTTTAGCCAGGAGAATATTGTGCTCATGCCAGAAACTGCGTTAAATACAAATGACCAAAGCACAATAGACAAAATTGCATTATTTTTTACGATACAAATTCAAAGAACAAAAATTCAATTTGCAAAACTTGTATTTGCCTCTCTTCATAAAAATCCATATAGTATAAAACTATTCGCTATTTCAGCTTTACTTTTATTTCTAGCGGCTTATTCCTATTATCTTGCAAGCAAAGGAGTAAACCTAGATTTAGTTCGACTCAAAATTCAAGATGTAAAACTGTTTATTCCCAAATACCTATATAATTTTGTGGGTTTGTATACTATTTTTTGTATCGCGTTCCTATTTAATAGTTGTTCTTATTTTTCCAGAACAAGTTCTGGTAATGTTCCTTTCTGGGCTTTGGGCGGATTTTTGACGCAACAAATGCCACAGGATACACCTGGTATTGCGTCTACTCCTAATAATAATCCGGCTAGTACATTTGGAACGGGAAGTGCGGCTAACGGGGGAAGCCCTGTCACTGGAATGTACTTCTTTTCTCCCGATCATCTAGGCAGTACAAGTATGATTACGAATTTTAATGGAGATATGGTAACAGGTGTTGATGTGGATACAGGCAAATCATACGTTACTTATAAACCGTATGGCGAAGTGAATAAAACAAATTCCGATGGTCCCGATATTTTTCGGCATAAGTATTCTTCCCAACAGGAAGATTCGGAGACAGGCTTACAGTATTTTAACGCTCGTTATTATGATCCAGCTATTGGAAGGTTTATTTCAGCCGATACAATCATCAATGCAGGCTCAGAACAAGGACTAGACCAATACGCATTTGTACATAATAGCCCAATGAATTATAGAGATCCGGGTGGACGCTCTATGGTTTCTACTTTCCTGGGAAGTCTTGGCTCTGCGTTAGGCGCACTAGGTTCAGCTATTGCAATGGCTGCGGGCGTTGTAGGCGCGGTTATGATAGGTGTCTTCTCTCCAATCATTGGTGCCATGATTGTTATTGCAGGGGCTACTATCGCAGTAGCCAATGCAATCTACCAAGCAAACAAAGCAGCTATCATAACCGGCTTAAATAAAATGGCTTACAACTATATGCTTTATCTGAAAGCAACCCTTTACATAGGAGTTGCGGTCGCGGCTATTCTTATTGGCGTTGCGCTACTATTTATGGGACCATTTTGGTTCGTAATAGGTTGCACTTTAATCGGGTTTGGTATTGGTGCTATCACTGGTTATCTATCGGGTGGACTTGGAGGACTCTTAAAAGAAGGGAAATGGGATCAAGAAGAGGCTGAAGCAAGATATGAGACCTATGGAGGTTTAGGAGCAAGTGTCGGATTCATGGTAGGTGTTACAACAGTAATAATGCCTGGTGGATATGAGGGAACTATTTTTGCTAAAGGTGCCGTTGAAACTGGACTAGCACTGGGTGGACTTGGATTTACGGGCTTTGTATTTTTGGCTGCAAAAGTTACTTTCTTTGCTTTATTAGGATCTGCAGTCGGCGCTACCGCCGAAAGTTTTGGCAAAATTCAAGGACCATTTGGAGAACTTGGAAAAAAAATCCAGTCAACATTAATGAATGACATCCAAGGTAACAAAGCTCGGCATGAAAGTCAGGTAAATGAGAAAATGCCATTTGACAATACTTACGATAATCATTTAGCACTTGCATTTATTTATGGAACACTTTGGAACATTGACCCTTTTCAAATATATGCTGTTTGGGCGTATAGAACGGTAAAAAATAAATGAGTGTTATATTTTTGTTTTCTCTATTCTTTTTAAAGCAATTCACTCCTATCGATAAAATATTTGATAAAGGAGAAATTGGACTTTTGAGAAATGAGATTTATTCTGAAATCATTGCAGACGACGCATCCAGAAAAACATACAGGCGTGCCGGATTTGTTCACATTGATTTTCAAAAAAATAATTTTTTCATTGGAATGCAAAGAGGTTCTAGTAGTACGAAGGATTCAGGTTGTTATTCAAACCTTAATATAAAATACAAATTTTATGAAATGTACGACAGTACAAATTATTTATGCTACGAAAATTTTACAACTTTAGATAATGGAATAAGACTTGGGGTAATCTTCAAAAAACAGGAAAGCAATTTTTCAATTTATTCCTTAGTAAGTGGTGGTCAAGGCGAACTTTGGACAAGCGGAAGAGTATGGGGTAAGTATCAATTTAATTACAACTATTTAAATTTTATAGTCGGGTTGAGTTATTCACTTTATGATAATAGCTTCTTCTCTAATCCAATTCTTCTTAAATTTGAAATCGGTTATAAACGATTATATTTTAATAATCAATTTTATCAAAAGCAGCTGACGGCATATGCAAATGACTATACAATTGGTTTCGGACTTAGCCTACAAGTGGATTTTCAAAAGAAATGAATATAGTAATCATGAACGTCAGAATTAAAAAACAAATATTAAGAGAAGGGTAATAAAAAAATCATGCTACTTGGAATTTATTATTGGTTAATGGCTATATCACTGTATCAATCTCCAAAGAAAGATAGCTTTAATTATAGGTATACTAAAGTTAGCTACGGAAATTCTTTGTTCGAATTAAATGCAAAAGATAACACTCAAAAATTCTATGGAAACTCTTTCGATTCAAGTTTCAATATTTCTTTATTCAAATCAAACCATTACGTAGGTCCAAGTGTAAAATCATATTACAATGAGAATCTAAAAAATTTATCTTATGGCGTAAATTATTCCTATTTATTTTTTTTCGAAAATAAATCATTTCTTTCTTTTAGTCTATTTTTAGGGAAGGGACGTTTAAATTATAATAACGAATATGGTCAGCGTTATTTGTCCTCTACTACTTATTTTCTTCAAAAATTCGCTTATGACAGTAATTTTCTTTCACCTGGTTATTTATTAGGATATAATTCTGGCTACATACAATATAATTTTCTTGAAATCACTCCATCTGTTAGTTTTGAGATTCCTATTTTCGATGAATCAGGTTTTAATTTAGCCTTAGAACTGTTCGCCTCTCGGAAAATAATAAGCAACAAATATAAAAATGAATTTTTTGATAATATTTATCTAAATTCAAATGAAGTTGGATTTCGCTTTGGAATAACAAAACTCAACTAAAGGACAACGAATGAAAAATATTATATTTATAATCATTATGAATAGTTTAATTTTAGAAGGAAGCGATAAAATAATAACTGTCGAGGAAGACATTCATAAGAGTAATTCAGTATTATCCACGACAGAAATAAAGGATGCGAAAATAAAAGAAGATCTAAAATACAGATATATCAAATATACGTATGGAAATTCTTTGATTGAAATAGATTTAAAAGGTAAGTCAGAAAAATTTTATGGTAATACCTTTGATTTTAGTTTCAACTATTCATTTAGAAGAACAAACAATTATATTGGTCCCAGCGTAAAATCATTTTACAATAATAACCTAAATAATTTATCCTATGGAGTAAATTATTCCTATTTATTTTTTTTTGAAAATAAATCATTTCTTTCTTTAGGTTTATTTTTAGGTAAAGGAGCATTTATTCGTGATGATGCAATAGGGAAAAATTATTTATCTCCAAATAATTTTGTTCTAGGGAAATTCGTGTATGACAACGATTATAAAAGTTTTGGTGGTTTTGTAACTGGAATTGTATTACACCCTAAACAATATAATTTTATAGAGATTACTCCATCTGTTAGTTTTGAGATTCCTATTTTCGATGAATCAGGTTTTAATTTAGCTTTCGAAATTTTCGCCTCTCGGAAAAAGATAAGCAACAAATATAAAAATGAATTTTTTGATAATATTTATTTAAACTCGAATGAAGTTGGATTTCGCTTTGGAATAACAAAACTCAACTAAAGGACAACGAATGAAAAATATTATATTTATAATCATTATGAATAGTTTAATTTTAGAAGCAAAGGATACAATTTTAAATGAAAAAAATACTGTTAACAGCAATGTAACATTGCTTGTTCAAGAGAAAAATTCAAACTCAACAGAAAATTTAAAAAAGGCGTATTTTAGACTAACTTATGGAAATTCCTTACTTGAAATGTATTCGGAGGGTAAATCACAAAAATTCCATGGTAATACGCTAAATTATAATTTCAACCACTCTATAAAAAAAACAAATAACTACATTGGTCTTAACATAAAATTATTCGAGAATACTAATTTGAATAATTCATCGTACGGGATAAACTATTCTTATTTATTTTTTTTCGAAAATAAATCATTTCTATCCCTTAACTTATTCTTGGGTAAAGGAGCATTTATTCGTGATGATGCAATAGGGAAAAATTATTTATCTCCAAATAATTTTGTTCTAGGGAAATTCGTGTATGACAACGATTATAAAAGTTTTGGTGGTTTTGTAAC
>JANMOF010000239.1:0-25365 GCA_031368925.1 Leptospiraceae bacterium | reverse complement strand
AATAACAGAGTTTAAGGGGATGAATTCCCTTATTTGGTTTCCCAAAGTATCGGCAGTTTGGTCATTAACCGCTTGGTAGATTACCCCACCGCCCTTTAGGGCTATGGTGTGAACTAACGTTCCAATTTGTTTACCACCAAGCTTTTCGGACAGATAAACACTGGCTGTAAGTCCGGTATGCTTAAACCTTTTTCTACCTTTATTGGCTCTTTGGCTTGCACTAAACAATACAACGGAATCAGCGTTTACTATTGCCTTATCCGCAGTTAAGGAAGCAATGTTTACCGATTCTATCGGTAATTTAAAATCAGTGAATTCAGAATTAAGCTTTTTAGTTAGCAAATCCTTTATCCGAGGAATCATGTCAGCGGATAATAGCTGTATACGGCGCTTCAATAATAGAGCGGAATTGTAGGCAATTCCTAATCTCCTTTGAAGCTCTTTAGCCGTCACAACCTTTGGATACTGTAAAACACATTCTTCTAGCGCATAACCAAACACCCAATAGGGCATTCGGAAACCATGCAAAGGAGTGTAGGAGTATCGGCTACATTGAAAAAAACATTTCTCGCAGCGGATAACGTCTTTTCTACCCTTAACTTTTTTAGTTAGCAAAACCTCACAATCTTTACAATGTTTAGGATAGAATTTATCCATTACCACATTGCAGACTTGCTCGTAATATTCTTTGTTAACCTTTAACCCTTTAGGGGTGTCAAGGGGTGGGTTTGTGAGCTTGCTGATTAAGCAATCGAAATTAAATGTCAGTTCGAGCGTTAGTCGAGAACTACAAGTGCTCTAAGCCTTTATTTTATAAGCAGTTCTCGACTAACGCTCGAACTGACATTATTCACTATTATGAATTTTGCAACAACTCTATTACATATAGCTGCAGATAAGGGTAATCTCGATATAGTAAGGCTTCTGATCGACAACAATGCTAATATATATAGTAAAGCTAATGATGGTAGCACTCCTTTACACGAGGCCGTTTATAAAAATTTGGAAATCGTAAAACTGCTGATTGAAAAAGGAGCTGATATACATGAAAAAAATGATATTTTTTTTGGAGGCAGAACTCCGTTGCTTTATGCGTCTGAGGGAAGGAATACTGAAATAGTAAAATTCTTAATGATGAACGGCGCTGATAAAGATGTAAATGTCAAAGGAACTAATGGTGATTCTCCGTTACTAGTTGCAGCGGCAAAGGGCAATTTCGAAATGGTAAAACTTTTGATTGCAAATAAAGCAAATGTGAATTCAAAAGCAGAGAATGGTAGAACTCCCTTACATCATGCTTCTGCACATGGTTCTTTAGAAATTGTAAAGTATCTAATTAGTAAGGGCGCAAATAAAAAGATGAAAACTAATGACGGAAAAACTCCTTTGGATTGGGCAAAAGAAAGAAATCATTCGGAAGATATAAGAATAGAAAAATTTTTTTCCAATCCAAAATTAATTTCAAGCGAGCAATTTGTGGAATTAGATGAGCTTGTAGCTTTAAGTCCCCGCTTTAATTTTGGACATCGACAAAAGGTGGGGAAAATCGGTTCGTTTTTTGAAAAGGATCAGGGAAAAATTAAATTTGAATCAGCCTTCACAATGTATAAGGATATCTGTGAACAATTAGAAACTGTGTAATTTTAATTGTAGGATACATTTCTGTTGGACAGGGAAATCATTTTTATCAAAGTTTTACTT
Organism: Leptospiraceae bacterium; assembly: GCA_031368925.1. Classification (GTDB taxonomy): domain Bacteria; phylum Spirochaetota; class Leptospiria; order Leptospirales; family Leptospiraceae; genus UBA2033. The sequence continues at coordinate 23,664 of JANMOF010000239.1, read as the reverse complement.
TTCAATTAGAGCAAAATAGAGCCAAATAATCATTATCCTCTTTAAGAATTTCCAAATTATCAATTCCATTAGGTTAGTCTTTTGAAAAATATCGAAATAATCCTTCTTCGCCAAAGAAAGTTTCTCGTAGAATATTGAATTATAAAATATTAGGATCTGCTGTTAAAACTGCTTTTAGATGAATAAAGTAATCCAACTCTTCACTCAAGCAGCAATTCCTATTGTCTTTATCTTATCTTGGGCTTTAGAATAAAGTTCATAAATTCCAGACCATTCCATGTAGCCATTTTTCATAAAATTTTACTTTTCAATTCACCCATAGAATACAGGTTGTATCTAACTTAAATAAGGATTTATTATTATGAGTGAAATACCAGAAATCGTTCCCGTGGGAACTCTACCTCCGTTAGGAGTTGTACCTAAAAAAATGCATGCGCAGGTTATCAGACCTGAGCGTTTTGGTGATCCAGAAAAAGCTTTCCAATCAGAGCAAATTGACATTCCTGAAATTAAACCAGACGAAGTTCTAGTCGCTGTAATGGCAGCAGGAGTTAACTACAATAATGTGTGGGCTGCTCTTGGTTATCCGGTAGATGTAATTGGCGCTAGAAATAAAAAAGGCGAGCCTGAAAAATTTCATATCGGTGGATCAGATGCATCTGGAATCGTTTATAAAATCGGTTCGGAAGTAAAGAATGTAAAAGTAGGGGATGAGGTTGTTGTCCACTGTGGTATCTGGGATAAAGACGATCCATTCATCAAAGCGGGCGGGGATCCGATGTTTGCCCCGTCTCAATTAATTTGGGGATATGAGACGAACTGGGGTTCGTTTGCACAGTTTTGTAAAGTACAGGATCATCAGTGTTTGCCTAAACCAAAACACTTAAGTTGGGAAGATTCTGCCGCCTACATGCTAGTAGGCGCAACTGCTTACCGTATGCTACACAACTGGAAACCAAACGATGTAAAACCGGGCGACCCAGTTCTCATCTGGGGCGGTGCAGGTGGTCTAGGTTCTATGGCAATCCAAATCGTAAAAGCGGCAGGCGGAAGACCTATCGCAGTTGTAAGCTCTGACGATAAAATTGATTATTGCAAGAAGCTCGGTGCTGAGGGCGTAATCAATAGAAATAATTTCAAACACTGGGGGGCAATCACAAGCGATATCAACAAGCCAGAAGTATTCGCTGAGTGGACAAAAAAAGCCCGTGACTTTGGAAAAGCTCTCTGGGACATCTGGGGCAAAGGAGTAAATCCAAAAATCGTATTCGAACATCCGGGCGAATCCACAATCCCAACCTCCGCATTCGTTTGCGAAACAGGTGGTATGATTGTAATCTGTGCCGGCACATCGGGATTTAACGCTACTGTTGATTTACGTTATTTATGGATGAGACAAAAAAGACTACAAGGTTCCCATTTTGCAAACGACGAAAACAGCAAAGGCTTTAACGACCTAGTAATCGCTGGTCATGTTGATCCTTGTTTGTCGCGCACATTCAAATTTGACGAAACCGGTGCCTGTCACCAACTCATGAAAAACAACAAACATCCACATGGCAACATGTCGATTCTAGTTGGCTCTCCGAGTGAGGGTTTGGGTAAGAAGTAAGAGGTTAATGGCGATTCGGCGCTTTATCGTGTATATGCGTAGAGACGTAGCGTGCTACGTCTCTACGCATATATATATTTCACAACAGCCGACCGCGCTCTCAGCTACGGTCAATTATTTGCACATCCACCTGCTCGCAGGGCATTTAGTGACAAGCAAATAATTGACCCCGCTTCGATCCCTATCGCAAGCCCACTGTTCTTAAAGCGGCTAATTCTTATTAAACCATTGCCTATCACTATTTCTTCTTGACAGTGTGTTCGTTTACACCTAAATGAATCTTATGAGCAGCCAAGAGAATCAAATCTATTACGATGTTCTTCGAAATATGAGCTTTGAAAAGAAAGCATTGAAAGTTTTCGAGCTTACTGATATGACAAGACAGCTCATGAAACGTGGATTAGAATTGCAGTACCCAGAAAAAACGCAAGCGGCAATTCAAGAACTTTATTTAAAAAGACTAGCAGAATGTCACAACTCGAACTATTAAAAAAAACTCTGACTGTGTTAGATGCGCATAATATTGAGTATATGCTCGTTGGCTCATTTGTTTCTAGTCTATATGGAGAACCGAGGAGTACGCAGGACATTGATATGATTGTATCTATTAACCAAACGCATATTTCCAATTTAGTAAAACATTTTCCGCCTCCTAAGTATTATTTAGATGGGGATCAAATTCAATTAGCTATTCAGCATGAAAAAATGTTTAATCTTCTAGATACAGAAGAAGGGGATAAAATAGATTTTTATATTCAAAAAAAAGAACCGTATGAAATAGAAAAGATGCAAAGAAGAGTAAAAAAATCTTTTTTAGAAATGGAAGTATTTTTCTTATCTCCAGAAGATTTGATTTTGTCAAAGCTCGTCTGGTCTAAAAAAAGTGGTTATAGCGAAAAACAATTTCATGATGTCAGAGGAGTAGTCCGCGTTCAAAGAGATAACTTGGATTACCCGTATCTAGAGAAAAAAATTCAAGAACTAAAGCTAGAAGAATTTTGGGAAAGGCTTAAAATAGAAAAGGACATAATATAACGAACTACAAAGTATTGCAATTTCTATTATTTTTCTTTTGTACGATACAAATCAGTTTAGCTAGAGAAAATTTAAAAATCGAAATAGACACAAAAAAACCTTCCATCCGGCTAAACGGAATTATCCTAGAAGATTTTAATCGGGATACAATCCGAAAAATCATAGGAAAACCAACTCGAATTAGAAAAGATTCTTTTCGTTCTCACATGGAAGAGTTTTCTTATGAACCAGGAGAGTCGCCGCATTCCTATCCAATCAAAGTCCTTAATACCTATTATATTTACGATGAGCTTGGAGTTATGTTTTATACAGAGAACGGAAAAGCAAGAATGGAAGAGCCTAATAGGTTTAGTATTCATTTTCCAAATAAAAGAAAATTTACGCATACGAAAGATTTACCGTTCAAACCCAAAAAGAATTTCACGGGAGTATTTAGAATAAATGAAAATGAATTGAATCCAAATGATAAATTAATTCCTGATTCAGTAGATTACAAAACAAATGAATTTAATTTATTTGGAGCAAGCTTCGGTCCGACATCGTTTACTACAGTGATTGATTCATTGTATTCAATAAAATCTGAGCCGTATATGAGAATTTATTTGGATGATCCAAAGACACAGCGGGTAAGCTGTATTGTGTTGTATCACATTAAATGAACGGATTCAATCCTTCTATACGCGATCCAAAATTTTTCATTTGGAATTCTTTTCTCTTTATCTTTCGCATACTCTGTATTAATCCCATTTACGTAATACATATCCACTTCGCCTTTGTTCTTTGCGTTTACTTTTCCCCGGTATTCACAATCAAAAAAATCTTTTATGATTTGGTAAGTCGAGCCACTGATATTAATTTTTCCTGTAGTACCGCTCGACTCCATTCGGCTAGCGATGTTGACTGTATCCCCCCAGACATCGTAGGCAAATTTCTTTTCGCCGATGACACCTGCAACTAGTGGGCCAGTGTGAATTCCAAGTCGCAGTTCCCAATAGGGAATTCCGGCACTGGTTTTAATTTCTTGCATTTGATTCATGATGGACTGGATTTCAAGAGCTGCAAGTACGCAGTCAATTGCATGTGTTCTATTTAGTTTTGGAATCCCTCCTGCACACATATAGCTATCGCCTATCGTCTTAAGTTTTTCCAATTTGTATCTAGACATCATTGAATCAAAGTAAGAGAAACAGGAATCAAGCTCGTGGACTAATTCATTTGGAGTAAGGGATTCTGCAATTTGCGTGAAGCCTTTGAAGTCAGTAAATAAAACAGTTACGGAATCAAAATGAGTAGGCTCAGCATATCCTTTTGTCTTTAACTCTTCTGCAATTTCCTGCGGGAGGATATTTAGAAGTAGCCGGTCAGATTTATTTCTTTCTTCTGCCAATTTTATATTTTCTTCGTCTAATTTTTTTGCAAGAGGTCGCAGTAGGATAAAGGTAAATGCAAAGAACGAAACAAATATAGTGGAACCAATTAAAGAAAGTTGGTAAATCATCTGTAAAGCCTGCATTTCTTTGTAAAGACTTGAGGCATAAAATAAAAGTAAGATAGGGACAATAAAAATTGCATAAAAAGAAATTCTATTTGTAAGAGAAGTAGTTTCTCCGAGTATCGGGAGTGCCTTGTATTTAAAAATAGCAAATGCATAGAGAAAAGTAGGGATAAATTGTAAATTGTTTAAAGGATAGAAATCTATTCCATGCGTGGAAGGATAAGTGCTGATAGCTAAGATGCCTGCAAGCACAAGGCAGAACATAATCCAATCTACTAGAGGATTTCTATTATCCTTTCTAAATTTAAACCAATCGAAAAGAATTTTTATCAAAAGAAAAAAGTTCATTGTCTGGAATAGTTGATTGATTAAACCCGAAGATGAAGCTCGCCCAAAGGTATATTCATAGTATCCGCTGTATAAATAAGGGCTTAAAGCAAAAAGAACAAAGGTGATGCTTGCAATATCAATAAGCCTTGCTAGTTTGGGAACAGGTTTTTCGTAGCCGTAATATAATATTCTAAAACTAATAGAGCTAACAAATAAAAATATCAGGTTGATAATCTGACCTATCCTGTGTTCTATAAAGAGCGGAAGATACAAACCTCTAACCGTTGTAAGAAGGGCAAGAATTCCCTGCATAAAAATACTCAAGGCAACAAACATAACAAATTTATCTTCCGGTTTGTTTCCTGCAATATAAGCGGAGAGGCAAACAGTGACCACAAAGGAAAATAACGGGATTAAAAAATATCCGTTTCGATAACTAAATCCATGTTCGGAATTAAAAAAGAAAGCTATTATAACGGATAATAACAAGAAAACGACGGAAAGAAAAATGGAAAATATATAGAACAAAAGATTTTTTTTGAAAAGTAATTCATTCAGATTTAAAAAGTCAGAGCGAAATACTCCGTAAGTCAATAAGAACATTGGCACGAAAAAGAAAACAACGAATGGAAACAATCCTTTACCCGATACTATCAAAAGTGCATTTAAGAAAAGAAGAATGAATCCTATAAATCCATAAATAATAGAAGTATGAACTTGAGATTTTTTTTGATAGGCAAATATACAAATTCGAATAAAGCAAAATGTGATTGCAAGTAAGGGAATTGAAATTTGAATTTGAATTGTTTTGGATAATAGAGGAAATTTCCCCAATTCATTTTCCTGGAATTGTCCTGTGAAATAATCACCAATATAAAGATGATAAATTCCCCAGGCTTCATTACAGATGGAATAAAATAATAACGCCAGCATGAATTTAGTTTTTTTAGTCACCATCATAGAAAAATAAACTGCGCCTACGATGCAGATTCGAAATGGGTAATACAAAAATTGGTTGAGCTCGAGAATTATTTCTTTATCAAAAAATGTAAATCTTACAAATAAGATTAGAGAAAATGTTGCGAGACTAAAAAGAAAAATAGAAAAAGAAAGAAAGTATTCGCGTTTGTCTTTATTTTTATAAGCACTCCAAAGACCTAGAAAAACCAAAAAGATTCCTATGATTCCTGAAAATAAAAGTGGAAATCCAAATGCAAGGTGATCCCAAAAGTATTCCCAGTTTGTAGGATTTGCGGATAACACTGGGATGCTATGAAAAATGGGTTTCATGGTTTCAGGTAGAGTATATTTTGAAATATGTTTTGACAATTATTTTTTAAATCATAAAGCCTATTTGAGCTAAGGATTCATAGGGTAAAACGAAATTAATATGAATCAGGGCACAAAGAGTCAAAATATAGTGGAGAAATGCGGATTCGTCGTAAAATACTTTCGGAGAGATTTATTTGAATTTGCCCCACGCCTTTCTAGTAAGTTTTCAATCAAATAGAGATAGGAAAGATGTTTTTATTGTTGGAAACGGACGAAAAAGTAAGATATTCAAAGTATGAGTAGAAAACCAGACGAAAGCATTAAAGAAGAAATACTGGAAAAAGTTCTTTCTGTATTAGCAAGAGATGGACTTAATAATCTGAGTCTTCGAGATATTGCTAGGGAAGTCGATGTAAGTGCCCGTATGCTCATCTATCATTTTGAATCGTACGAAGCATTGATAAACTCGGTCTTTATTTATTTGAGTATAAAACATAAGAGTATTTTAAAAATTCTTTTATCGGAAAATCCAAATAAGTCTCTCGGTCAAGTTTCAGAAATTTATTTGAAAAAAATATTTCGAAAGGAAAATAAAAAATCCCTATTGTTATTCGTTGAACTGTACATAAAAGCATTAAGAGATGTAAAAAAGTATGATGATTTTTTAAATGAAGTTTTATACAAATGGATTCGAGAAATCGAACTTATTGTTCAGCCTAAAATTAAAGCCAATGCAAGAAAATATGCAACGATTATCCTTTCCTTTTATCGTGGGCTAATGCTAGATTGGCTCACGAATAATGATGAAAAAAGAATTTTTGAAAGCAGTAAAGCATTTGCAAAGTTAATGGATACTTGGTAGAATCTTACTTGAAGTATATCTCCCCAGCAACACCAACTTTTTAGCAAAATAATTTTCGAATTGCTTAAATTTTTATTGACAATAAATGTAACATATGTTACATTTATATTTTAAGGAGAAAAAATGAACTATACTTCAATTTTACCATGGGTCGCAGGAACTTTACTTGTTTCTTTTATGGCTTACAGCATTTACAGCGACGGAACAAAAATAAAAAACAGTTGGATAATTCCTGCCTGTTTATCTTTATTTTTTTTAATGTTTTCGGTTACGGCTATTATATCCGAGGGTCCACTTGGCTTTTGGACTGAGCATACTCGTAATCTATGGGGAAACCAGATTTGGTTCGATTTGCTTTTGGCGGCTGGCATTGGATGGCTTCTTATACTACCACAAGCCAAGGCTCTTGGAATGCGACTGCCTTTATGGGGAATATTAATAGTAGCCACTGGGTGTATTGGTTTTACGGTGATGGTTTCCCGTATGCTTTACCTAAGAGATAATGAAGGCTAAGCCCATTGTCTGAACTTTGATTTGTATGATTCATGTGATTACTATGATTAGAATAAAAGATATTTTTTAGAACGAAATCAGCTCAATCATAAAAATCACATAAATCACAGTTCAGATCTTCCCATAATACCGCGCATAATAGCTACATTCCTTTCTTTCAAAAAATACGATTCTCGCCAATCAGAATATTGATGAATGCGATTAAAATGAAAATCACTCATTGCGAAATAATTCATATTGTAAAAAAGCGTTAGCGAGTTTAAAATACATTTTGGAAGATTTTCTTGGAATCGCCTCTGCTTCTTTCTTTAATCGAATCACTTCTTGGAGAAAGGTTTTATGATTGTATTTCGCTAATTTTAAACTATTTTGCCAATCTTCCTTTTCCAAAAAATTCTAAAAAGAATATATGTAAAAATCAAATGAACCAAAAACCAAAATGGAAAAATCATCATACTTGCCATAATCGCCCAGGGACTAAAAAAGATTCTCATTAAAAACTCTTCAAACGAACACGGATAAGCAGGAATATCCGTTGGAGCAGCAGGACAAATTCCATTGAAATTTTGAATGCTATCGAAAGATATTGCTACAATATAAATCAAATATGTAATAATAGAAATTGGAATGGAAATCAAAATAACTTTTAGAAATCTCATAAAATAAGCATTTTAGTAAGTTGAAATTTAGCAATTAGAATAAATCAAAGAATTTTACGTTGACATTTCTTAATTTCGAAATTAATATTAAACTGAGAGGGAGTTTATGACAAGCTACGAAATTTTTATAACAGTTTTAGCACTTACGTTGAGTTTTTCAGCTTTCGTTTTTCAGTTTATTAAAGTGCTGAAAAAAGAAGTTAGAGATACAATCAGAGAAACCAAGTAATGCTTGATAGAATTTTATTAATTCTATATTTTAGTTGGTTTGCACTTGCGGGGACTCTTCTTTTCTCGTTTGATTCAGTTAAAGTTTATTATTCGGAAATCATGACTTTCATTTCTTTATTTTCCTTTTTTTGCGCTGATGTGGAATTTGATAAAAGGAAAAGACTGATTTTCTTAGTTTACAAAATCCTTCTGTAAAAAAACATTTCAAAGCATGAAAGCATTTGAACTCCAAAACAATTTCGGATTAGAAAATCTAAAACTAGTCGAAAGACCCGAACCAAAAATCCTAAATCCAAACGATGTACTTATAAAAATAAAAGCAACTTCCTTAAACTTTAGAGACTACTTGGTCGTAACCGGTAAATACAATCCCAAGTTTAAACTTCCCTTTGTTCCATTAAGTGATGGTGCGGGCGAAATTTTAGAAGTTGGTTCTACTGTGACTGACTTCAAAGTTGGAGATAGAGTCATATTGCAATTTGCCCCTAAATGGTTGGACGGAGATGCAACCTACGAACAGTCTCGTTATACTCTCGGAGGACCTCTTGATGGAACTCTTATGGAGAAAAAGGTTCATCCTGATTACGCGCTTGTTAAAATTCCAGATTGTATGAGTTTTGAAGAAGCGGCTACACTTCCTTGTGCAGCACTTACTTCTTGGTCTTCTCTTGTGACTTATGGAAGAATTTTTCCAGGTGACACAGTTGTAGTTCTCGGAACTGGTGGAGTTTCTATATTTGCCTTACAGATTGCTAAGTTTCACGGCGCAAAAGTAATTGTAACCTCTGGTAGCGATGAAAAATTAGAACAAGCAAAATCTCTCGGTGCAGATCATGTAATCAATTACAAGACAACGACAGACTGGGGCAAAAAAGTAAAAGAAATTACCGGTACAGGTGCAGATCATATTATCGAAGTAGGTGGGGCGGGAACTTTAGAGCAATCTATCAAAGCCATACGACCTTTCGGGCAGATTAGCCTGATTGGAATTCTTGCAGGCGGTGCGAAAGACTTGAATTTACTTCCAGTTCTCATGAACAATATCAAGCTCCAGGGAATTCTAGTTGGAAGTAAAGCAGGATTAGCTACAATGTGTAAAGCTTTCGAATTCCATAAGACTAAACCTGTTATCGATAGAATTTTTCCATTTGTAGAATCTATTCAGGCAATAGAATATTTAAAATCTGGAAACCACTTCGGGAAAATCGTGATTAGCCTATAAAGGTTTTTCAAGGTTGTCACCTACTTGCATAACTCAATGCTGTCAAGTTAAGAAGAAAAAGAAAGTTCACATTGTGTTTCGACCCTTAGATTTTATAATTAAATCAATAAAAACCCTTGCTATAAAAAATCTATTCAAAATCATGACAAAAAGAGGATTATTTTTAAAATGCCAATCATATCACCAGCACATAGAACCCCTTCCTTGAAAAAAGAGGAAACTAAGAAGTCATGGTTTGTAGTCGATGCCCAAGGAAAAACTTTAGGCAGACTTTGTTCTGCAGTGGCTACTAGACTTAGAGGTAAGCACAAGGCAACATTTACTCCCAACCAAGATTGTGGAGACAATATCATCATAATCAATGCTGCAAAAGTGCAAGTTACCGGAAGAAAGAGAGAACAGAAAATTTACTATCATCACTCTTTATACCCAGGTGGAATGACAGCAATTCCATTTAAAGATTTGATCAAAGAAAACCCTGAAAGAATTTTAATGGAAGGCGTTAAGGGAATGTTACCGAAAAGTAAATTAGGTGATGTAATGCTTTCTAACTTGAGAGTATTTGCAGGTAGTGAACATAATCTCAAAGCACAGAAACCTGTGGCATTAGAGTTATAATAAATTAAGGATTATTCAATGGCAAAAGATAAAGGCACTTGGACAGTAGGTCGACGTAAAACTTCCGTAGCTAGATTAAAGCTTACCGATGGAACTGGAAAAATAACAGTAAATAAAAAAGACATTAAAGATTATATCAAGACCGGCGAAGCAAAAGTAGCCGCTGCGATTGCACCTCTTACAGTTTTAAATGTAAAAGATAAATATGATCTTCTTTTAAATGTTCATGGTGGTGGGGTAACTGGACAGGTAGAAGCGATACGTCATGCTATAGCACGTGCCCTTTCTCTAAAGAGCGCTGAGTCTAGAAGCATTTTGAAAAAGGAAGGATTCCTAACTCGAGATTCAAGAATGGTAGAGCGTAAAAAATACGGTCTACACAAAGCGAGAAGAGGAACTCAATTCTCTAAACGTTAATTTCCTTGTTTGGAAGAGATTCTATATTCTAAGATTCTTAAACTTCTAGAGACGAGAGATCGCTCTGAAAAAGAAATTTTAGAATTTCTAAAAAAAAGCGGAGTAAGCGAGTCTGACTCCGCTTTTGCTATTGATAGGCTTCGTTCTTCTAAATTATTGAGTGATACAAGATTTGCGGAAAATAAAATCCGTTCTCGTATCTATAATAAGCTGTGGGGAAAAGAAAAAATAAAGCAAGAGCTAATTGAATTTGGCATCTCATCAGAAATTATTTCCGACGAGCTTACTAAAATACGAGACGATGTCTGGTTAAAGAATTGCGAGACTTTAATCGAAAGATCAACAATAAAGAAAAAAAATCAAAATGAAGTTTATAAATTAAAGAAAAAACTTTTCCAAATGGGTTATTCACAGAGTACGATTAAAACAGCATTCATAAATCATGATATCAAAGAAGAATATGAAATTGATTTAGAATAGGAAGTGCAATGTATAAAACAGTTACAGAAATAAGAAATTTATTTATAGAATATTTTCGAGGGAAGGGGCATACCATTGTTCCCTCCTCAAGTTTAATTCCTGTTGGAGATCCAACTCTTCTTTTTACAACCGCAGGCATGGTGCAATTCAAACCATATTTTACTGGTGCTGTTGAATTAACTTTTACCCGAGCGGCTACTTCTCAGAAATCGCTTCGAACTACTGACTTAGAAAATGTAGGTAGAACAGAAAGACATTGTACTTTTTTTGAAATGCTTGGTAATTTTAGCTTCGGTGATTATTTTAAAAAAGAAGCAATCTCGTATGCGCTTGATTTTTCAACGAATCATTTAGGCTTTGATAAAGAAAAAATCTGGATTACTGTTTACTTAGATGATGATGAGGCAGAAAACTTTTGGATAGCGGAAGGAATTCCTAAAGAGAGAATCGTAAGACTCGGTAAAGAAGATAATTTCTGGGGTCCTGCTGGAGATACTGGTGCCTGCGGTCCTTGCTCTGAATTGTATTTAGACCGGGGAGTAGAAAAAGGTGGACCCAACTGTGGAACGTCTAACACCTGTAAGCCGGGATGTAATTGTGATAGATTTCTGGAATTCTGGAATTTAGTATTTAACCAATTTGACCAGGATATTAATGGCAAATTGAATCCTTTAAAGCAGACAGGAATTGATACGGGCTCCGGCTTAGAGCGAGTAGCCTTACTTTTACAGAATGTAGATTCAGTCTACGATACAAATGAACTTAGACGTATTATTGGATTTATCGAAACCCTAAGCGGTAAGAAGTATGATGTAGATACCAAAATGGCTTTTCGCGTCTTGACAGATCACTCCCGTGCAATCACATTTTCGATTTCTGACGGAGTCATGCCGGATAAAACGGGGCGCGGTTATGTTATCCGCAGACTCATTCGTCGTGCTTCTTTATTTGCCAGAAGAATTGGAATCAAAGAAGCTTTTATCTACAAAGTAATTCCTGAAATCGTTTCGATTTACAAGGAAGAATATCCTGATCTAGTAAAGCGCCAAATTGAAATTATCCGCATTGTGAAATCGGAAGAAGACTTATTTTTAAATACACTTGAACTCGGTCTTGCAGTCATTGACTCCATGACAAAAAACTATGAAGCTAAAAAGGAAAAACGCTTTAGTGGAATAGATATTTTTAAGCTCTACGGAACTTATGGGTTTCCGGCAGAGATGACAAAAGAAATTCTCCGCGATAGGGGATTTGAATTTGACGAAAACGGTTTCGAGGAAGAGCTAGAAAAAGATAGAAAACTTTCGCGTGATAGCTGGAAAGGAAAGAAAGCGCAGATACTGAGTTCTGTTGGAGAGAAAATTCCTGCTACAAAATTTACTGGTTATGAAAAAACTTCAGACGTGGGGAAAATCCTATTTATCCTGCAAGATTCTAAACCTACATCTGCTTTAAAGTTAGGGGAGGATGGAATTTTAATTCTAGATACATCCTGTTTTTATGGTGAGTCGGGTGGGCAGGTTGGCGATAGCGGTTATATTAAATTAGGCGAGAATCTATTTCAAGTCAAAGATACCCAGAAGGAAAATGATGTTATCCTCCATATTGGTTCCCTATTAAAAGGAGAATTGGAGTTAGGAGATACAATTTCCTCTGAAGTAGAATCTAGTCGTAGAGAACTTCTTACTTATCACCACTCCGGAACACATTTACTAAATGGTGCGTTACGAGAAATTTTAGGAACTCACGTTGCTCAAAAAGCATCTCTTGTTTCTGATGAATATTTGCGATTTGACTTTTCACATAACGCGGCACTCAGTGAAGAAGAAATTATTCAAATTGAAGCAAAAGTAAACGAAGCAATTCAGTCATCTGTTCCAGTGGCTACGCAAGTGTTGTCGATAGAAGATGCAAAGAAAACAGGTGCTGTTGCTTTCTTCGAAGAAAAATACGGCGACATTGTGCGCGTAATCCAGATGGGAAAATACTCCGTAGAGTTTTGCGGTGGAACTCATGTGAGCAATACTTCTAATATAAAATACTTTTACATTCAAAAAGAATCTAGCCCCGGTGCAGGAAACAGGCGAATTGAGGCAGTATGCGGCACACCTGTAATAGAATTTTTTCAAAAAGAATTCCAGGCTCTCGCGCAAAAAACACAGGAATTTAATTTAAAAGCGAAAGAAGTTTTTAAAGATAGTAAAAATTTTATTGACTCAAAAATTCCGAGTCCCGATGAAGTGCAAGATGCCTTCCTAAAGAATGGAGCGGTTACGGTCAAACAATACAGAGATTTAAAGCGTAAGATTGAAAATGAGCTTTCTGAGAAATCTAATCTTTTAAACAAAGAAAAGAAACGCTTGGAGTCGGAAGGGAATAATTCTATTTTGTCGCAAGCAGAAACTATTTTTGCAAGTGCAGAAAAGACTGGCTCTACTTATTTTGTCTCCGGGAGATTTAAAGATTTAAAGATCGATGTTCTAAAAGAACTTGGAGATCGAATAAAAAATAGGCAAGAAAAAGTTTTTATTTCCTTTATTTTAGAATCAGAAACTGGCAAAGCAGTTTTGCTAATGGCAAATAAGCTTGCAGTGGAATCAGGACTTGATTGTAATCAAATTCTAAAAGCATCCATGTCTGCTCTAAATGGAAAAGGCGGGGGTAAAACCGATATGGCGCAGGGTTCTACTTCTCTTCAAACATCTGTCGATGAAATTTTGCAAACAGTTAAGAAAGAAATTACAACAAGAGGTTAATTTTTATGGCACAAGATCCTTCATTTGATATAGTATCGAAAGTGGAAAAAGCAGAGCTTGCAAACGCAGTTGCGCAGGCACTCACAGAAATTACAACACGCTTTGATTTTAAAGGTTCAAAGTCAGACATTAAAGTAGATGAAGAAAATCTAGTCATCACGTCTGATAACGAAATTAAAATAAAACAAGTAATAGATGTATTGATAAATAAACTGGCAAAGCGTGGGATCGGGCTAAAAGCATTTAATTTTGAATCTAAAATTGAAGCGGCTACTGGAAATTCGGCGCGCATGAAAGTTAAAATTCAACAAGGTCTTGAGAAAGAGCATACAAAAGAAATAGTTCGTATCATCAAAGATGCAAAACTCAAAGTCCAAGCTGCCATCATGGGAGACTACGTTCGAGTAACCGGTAAAAAGAAAGATGATTTGCAGGATGTGCAAAATCTTCTCAAGAAAGGTGAGTTAGACTTCGATTTTAATTTTACAAATTACAAGGGATAATCTATTATGAATCTCAGCGATTCACATACTCCACTGTTAAGAAATCTTCGTGTAGGATAATCTTAGTTACACTGCCATAGTCAATTTTTAATCGAAAGGAATTTTCGAGTGGCAATCCAAGACAATAAGAGAGTAGGGCGCGAATGACTCCTCCATGACTGATGAGAATCACATTTTCTCTTTTTAGGATAATTTCTTTCCATAAAGAAATTGCCCTTGTGTAAAGTTGAAAGTAGGATTCACCGTTTGGCGTTCTGTTGTTTACAAAGTCGCAGTGCCATGCGTCAAATTCCTGTTTGCCAATGCTATCCCAGGACTTTAATTCCCAGTCTCCAAAGTTTAATTCCATGAGCCGTGGATCGGTTCTAATTTCTTTGCAGAACATTTTATCTGTTAGCAACTTACAACGAGTAAGCGGGCTGGTGTAACAAGTGTAACCGCTTGTATCCGGTAGGTTTTTTAAGATTTTGCTTGCTTCTTCTTGGAAGCTACTTGCAAGACCAATGTCGGCTTGTCCGTAACAAATATCTTTCACTAGGTTTACTTTTGTGTGACGAACTAAATAAATTTCCATTGTAAAAATAAATAAATCCCGAGATAGAAAATAATCTCGCTTACCTGTTGAGCAGCACCGAGGCAATCACCCGTATACCCACCGATATGTTTTTTGAAATAATAGGATAGATACGAGCGCGTAAGTAATAAGGGAATTAAAATTAGCAAGACAAGTATTTTTTTAAAAAGGAGTAAAGGAAGTAGTCCAAATATACTCGCTACCATTAAAGAACCAAGTGGTAATGCTGTTGAGAGAGGCTTTGCTTTACCGCTTTCTTTTACATATACCATTGAATACAAAAGGCTAATAGAAAGTAGTCGGCTAATTGCATGCCCACTCACAATCGCGATTGGAATTACCATTGGATGAATTTCTGATAGGAGTAGAAATTTTAATACGAGTAGGAGAATAATACCGATTGCACCGAAAGCTCCAATCCTGGAATCTTTCATGATGTCTAAAATTTTTTCTTTTGTATAACCGCCACCGAATCCATCACAGGCATCTGCAAACCCATCTTCGTGAAATGCACCAGTAATCAAAATAGACGCAATCATTGAAAGTAAAATCGAAATTTTGAGTGGAAGAATTAAACTCGAAAACATGAAGACGGTTGCACTGAGTGAACCGACTAGAATTCCAACTAGTGGAAAGTATCTAGAAGATCCATTTAATTTTTCTTGCGAATACTCTATTGTAGGCACAGGTAGCCTTGTAAAAAACATCAACGCTGTAAAAAATAATTCTAACTCTCGTCTCATGATTTATCTGCAACTCCTGCTTCTTCGAAAGAAGCCATATCATTTAAAAATTTTACAGAAGCGGCTACTATTGGATAGGCGATAGCAGCACCGGTTCCTTCTCCCAAACGCATTCCTAAGTTTAATATCGGTTTGCCACCTAAATGTCCCAAAATCATTTCGTGAGCTTTCTCCCCAGAAAGATGACTATAAATACAATAATTTGTTACTTCTTTGTAAAAGCTTTTTGCAAATAGAAGAGCAGTCGTTACAATAAAACCGTCAATTAAGATTACCATTTTATGTTCTGCTGCTTGTAATATTCCTCCAACAATCATAGCAATTTCAAATCCTCCATAATTTTGTAGAATCGAAATTGTGTCATTGCATATATGTAAAAGACTTGCTTTCTTTAAAATTTCTTTTTTTCTTTGAAGCTGTTCGTCATTAGCCCCTGTTCCACGCCCCACACAATTGTCAACCGGAACGTTTAATAGTTTACTGATTAACATAGAGGATACTGCTGTATTGCCGATTCCCATTTCCCCAAAGCCAATACAGTTCGACCCGTGTTCGTAGAGTTGGTCTACTATATTGGCACCATGCTCAATTGCAAGTAGACATTCCTCTTTGGACATTGCCGGTTCTTTTAGAAAACTCTTAGTTCCAAATCCAATTTTTGCATGAACTAAATTTTCAGCTCCTTCAAAGTCATAATTTACACCTGCATCGACTACTTTCAAATCTAAATTATTTCCTTCACAGAAAGCATTGATAGCAGCACCCCCATTTAAAAAATTCATCACCATCTGGTAAGTAACTTCTTGCGGGTAAGGGCTAACGCCATCTTTTGCAATCCCGTGGTCTGCGGCAAACACTACGATAGTCGGTCGTTTTAGTTTGGGAGTAATTGTTTCCTGGATAAGACCTATTTGCATTGCAATATCTTCGAGTCTTCCAAGCGAACCCGGCGGTTTCGTCTTTGTGTCAATTTCTTGTCTGAGTTCGGAGAGAATAGCAGTATCTGGTTTTGTAATTGTAAATGTTTTTAGCAAAATGATTTCCTAAATGTAGATATGTAAAATCATAAAATAAAAATGTTTTTCTTGTCAACTCACTCTTATTTCTTAACTCTCTCGGCAAGTCCGAATTTTCCACCTGTGTAGAATCCATACAGAATACACTCGCAGGTTTCCCACATGTCGTCTGGATCTGTTACTCCTTTTGTGTTCAGTGGCGTGCAATCGTAAGTTCCAGCATGCTCTATTTTGTTATTGAATAGAGCTATTTCAGTTAAGATTTCTTTTTCTTTGGATGAAGACAAATCTACATTAACCTCCTTCGCACTATCTAACATTCCACGGAATAACTTTTGTTTGCCGTTAAAGAGAGAATTATTTTTACAACTGCTCTCTTTTGTAATTTTTACTTTCTTCATAGCAATATAGCTTGCGCGGTCTCGCTGCTTAACATAAAAATAATCTAATGCATCGCTACCACAAATTGAATTATTTCGAAGCTTTAGAGGTGAATAATTCCAGACAAAATCGAATTTCCAAATTTGTCCTTTTGTAGGTGCCGGAATTTTCTCACATGGGTCGGGAAGTAAGTAAAGAAGAATTGCAGTGGCTAGATAAAAAATCATAGTATCTCCTATTGAATTGAATCCTTATCGGACAAGCATGCGTTAAAAGAGATTTTATAAAAGTATATTTTTTTGAGGAATCTCTTTTCTATATGTCTCTGTTGCAAAATTGTCTTTTTCTATTATTGCTTTGCTTAAAATCAACTCTGTATTAGTTTTGCCTATAGAATGAATTTTACAAGAAAAATATATCTTCTTTTTTTGGTGTCAATAGTTCTATTAGTCAACTGTAGACCTATGGATTTTAATCACACCAATTTCCTAAAAGGAGAGTATAAGTTCATACAGTTAAATAGTTTGAAAGAACCCACGCCTGATTCTTGCGATGACTTTCCTTTGAAAATAAAAATACCATCGGCAATATCTCATTATCCGGAATTTAAGCACTACAATTATTTCGCTTATTGCATACCGCTTAAAGTAAATTTACAGGCAAACGTAGACTGGGGACTTTTTCTTGGGTTCATTGATAATGAGCATAGAATCTTTCTGAATGGAAGATTAATTTCGTCTACTGAGTTAAAGGAAAAACGCGGTTATTCGCTGTTTTATGAAAGTCCAGTGATAATACATATAGCTGACTATGATTTAAAAGAAGAAAATACTTTAATTGTAAAAGGAAAGAAATTTAATCCTGATTCAGAGGATGGCGGAGGAATCTATGCAGGAATTATTAAACTAGATGACTATGAAAAGATTCGAACAGAAAATCAAATTTCAAAAGCCTATGGACTTGGTAAAAATGTTCTTTTTTTATCTACTGCGTTTTTATTTTTTATTCTGTATCTTTCTCGAACGGCTAACCGCGAGTATCTGTGGTTTGCATTTTTTTTAATTACAATTACAATTTATGAATTTTCAAGGCTAGAAATAAAAGAAGATTTGGGAATTGAATTAATAAAACTTAAATACATTGAATATTTAGTTCTTTGTTTTGTCTTACCAGTGTTTTCTTTGTTTTTATATGCAATTCTTTATAAAGGCAAATATCATTTTGTTCCTCTAAGCATTTCTTCCGGTGGACTTTTTTTCTTTTTGGCATTTCTTTTTTCTGAAAATATTTTTAAAGTGGAAACTTTTAATACAAAGTATCACATTCCGTTTTTACTTTTGACTTGTATTGTTCTTTTCATTGTTACGTTAAGAGAGTTATTTAAAAAAAATCCAAGGGCTCTTCCTGTATTCATTAGTAGCTTTATTCCTTTTTCCTTGACCTTCTTTGATCTTTTAAATAAGAAATTTCAATTTGTTCCGGCACTTTCTAATCTTCAAATCAGTGGAGATTCTATTTTAGTTCTAGTTACAACTATGACGTTTTATGTGTCTTACAGCTATTATTCGATACAAAAAAAATTAGACAATACCATGCACAAAGAGGAAACTCTTCGTAAGACGTTTCAACTTTATGTTCCCCCTAGAGACATTGAGAAAATACTAAGTAACTTCAATGATAACGAAGAGCTTTTAAATTTAGGCGAGTTAGAAGAAAAAATAATTTTATTTTGTGACATTCGAAATTTCACCGACTTGTCAGAAAAACTAAATCCAAATCAAACTGTAAATTTTTTAAACTCTTATTTTAAAACATTTAATCGAATCATTATTGAAAACGGAGGAGTGATTGATAAATTAATTGGAGATTGTATCATGGCACGCTTTGACTCGGGGAAAGATTTTGAAGCAATTAATTGTGCCCTGGAAATGATAAGTGCGCTTGTTCCTTATAATCGGGCTCGTAGAAAATTAGCTACAGGACAGGTTTCCCATGGAATTGGTTTGGCGTCGGGTCGAGTCATTGTAGGAAATATTGGTTCGATAAATAAGATGGATTATACAGTCATTGGTGATACTGTCAATATTGCTTCTCGTTTGGAAAGTTTAACAAAGTTTTACCAGGTTTCAATTCTTGTAACCGAAAGAATTCAAATAAAGCTACAGGACAAGATTTTGTTTCGAGAAATTGATACGATTCAAATCAAGGGAAAAAAGAAAATTACCAAAATCTTTGAACCACTTGGTTTACTAGGATCGCTCATTAATTAAATTAGAAGCAACTACAATAAAGTATTTGCCTTATAATCCTTAAAAGTTTTTAAAGAATATTATGAAAGTCCGAAGCCCAAGAGTTCTCGTTGTAGATGATGATAAATATTTATTAGAAGTTTTTAAAATTTCACTCGAAGTATTAGATTTCGAAATTGATGCTATTTCTGATTCAGGCAAAGCATTAAGCCTCGTTTCAGAAAAAGACTACGACCTCGTTTTTTTAGATTTAAAAATGCAGCCTATCGATGGGATGCAGATTCTAAAAGAAATAAAAAAATTGAAACCGGAAACAACCGTTATCATTATTTCTGGAAATAGCGGTCTCGATGATGCTCTAAAAGCTGTGGATTTGGGCGCATATCACATTTTACAAAAACCTGTACAGATTAAAGAGCTCCAATTTTTTGCCAAAAAAGCCTGGGAATATCATGCCATCAAATCAGAGCTCCGTGAGTTAAAAGAAGCAGCCTTCTCAAGTAAAAAGGGAAATTATATTACGCAAAATTCTAATATTTTGAATAGTGTAGAAACTGCTCTCAAAATGGCTGAGAGTAATATAAATATTCTAATCAGAGGCGAGAGTGGAACAGGCAAGAAACTCGTCGCAGAACTCGTTCATCAAAAAAGTGCAAGGGCAAATAAACCCTTTGTTGTGGTTAACTGCAATGTGCCGGAGAATCTACTCGAGCAAGAATTATTTGGATTTAGTGGTGAGCCTCAGAATCAAACTGGGAAGATTAGCGGTAAATTAGAAGAAGCCCACGGTGGAACCATTGTCCTAGATGAAATTGGGGAATTGTCACACTCGATTCAATCTAGACTTTTAACTACAATTCAAAGTAATAAGGGAGATATTCGTTTTATTTCAACCACGAATATTGACATTGAAGAAACTCTTAAGGAAAAACTTTTTCGGGAAGATTTATTTTATCGTTTAAATGAAGTTAGTATAAAATTGATTCCACTTAGAGAAAGACCGGAAGACATAGAGTTATTATTCGCTCATTTTATTCATAGATTTCAGAAAGGAAAAGAAATGAGACTTTCTGGAGATGCATTTCATTTACTAAAATTATATCGCTGGCCAGGTAACGTGTTAGAATTTAAGAACGTTATACATCGAGCTGCACTGCTTACTAAGACAGATGTGATTGAACCGATTCACCTTCCCGATGAAATTCAATTTAGAAATCGTAAAGATGATATGGATTTAATTACCTTAGAAGAAGTAGAATTAATTCATATTAAGAAAGTTTTAAATCGCACTACTGATTATAAAGTTGCAGCAAAAATTCTAGGAATTGATGCTGCAACACTCTGGAGAAAGAGAAAGAAATATAAAATTTAGTTTTCTATATCGGCGGTAATCATATGACTGCTACCGCCGCTTCCTCCACCACTGCTACTACTGCCGCCATTAGAACTGCTTCCTCCGCTACTTTTACTTCCGCTGCTACTGCTACTGCTACTGCTTCTGCTTCTGCTTGAACTAGAGCTTTTTGAGGAAGAACTAGATTTCGATGATCTGCCACATTGGGATTCGCAATTTGAAGAATACAATTCGCACATCAAAATCGTATTAGTTGTAGGGGCGGCAGGTGCACTGGAAGCAATAACACAAAGAGCAGTCTTATCAGAGCAACTTCGCTTACAGGATGCCGTACTACTAGAATTTGAGCAATTTAGAAGTCCTAAAATTAAAAAAATGCCGAATAAAAAACTAATTTGCGTTTTCATATCATACTCCAATTAATTTAATTGTAGCAAATATAGTATACTTTGTATATAGGTAATATAGGAAAAGGCTGGAACTACCTATAGGGCTTATTTCTTTTCATTGAATCTAAACGAGAAAGGAGGGAAATCACTTATGAAATTCTTACTACAGCAAGAAAAGCGGTTTTACTTTTTTGCATTCTTTGTGCTGTTTATGACATTTTGGATTTTAGAGGATATTCTATCTCTTTATCTAAATGCACACTGGCTTCATTATTCCCAAACTTACTTTACTTTTATGGAAGCATTGATCGCTATTTTTTCCATATCTGGAATTTATTTTTTATTCAAAGAATTAAAAGATCACAAAGCAGATATTGATTCTGCCCGTGAAGTAATAGAAAGTCTCAAGACTAAAAATCAAAAATTAAATGATATGAACCTTGGTTTTTGGAATTCTATCCAAGACCAGTTTAAAGGATGGAGTCTAACTCAGGCAGAAAAAGACATTGCCATTTTATTGTTACGAGGTTTATCAAATCAACAGATCGCTGCGATTCGCGGAAAAAGCTTAAAGACTATTGAAAACCAGGCTTTTTCAATCTATCAAAAATCGGGAACTACAGGCAAACTCGAATTCATCGCATTTTTTATTTCTCCCTTATTACCGGAAGAAGATTAAGCCAGAAATGTTTTTGACCCTAAGCAAGTCTTACAAAAGATAGATAATTAGGTTTTACCAAAGAGGATCATATCAATTCATCTAACAAGGCAATTTTTAATCCCGAAGTTCTAGAATACCATGCATCTTGCGCCGAAGGACTACATGAATTTTTAGAAGCAGAAATTCGAAACGCAGGCTTGCGGATTACATCGGCTAACCGCGGAGGAGTTTTTTTTCGCGGTAAAAAAACTGCCATTCAAATACTTTTACTTACAACGCGTTTTTCTTCGCGCGTATCTTTTAGTATTTCTCAATTGAATGTAGTAGACGCCGAAGATTTATATGACCAGGCGGTTCGATTGCCCTGGGAAGAAATTATTGCACCGGGTCTTAGTTTTAAAATTGATTCTAATACAAAAGACAGCCTGAAAGATTCCCGTTATGCGCTCTATAAATTAAAAGATGCGATTAAAGATAGACTTCGAGAAAAACGGGAAGAAGAAATTGAAATAGACAGAGACGAGCCGGATATAGTTTTACATCTACGGTCTAATCGTGATTTTGTGAATATTGAATTATCTCTAAGCTCACAACCATTGAATAAGCGTGGTTATCGTCTCGAGTTTTTAGATGCTCCGATTCGGGAAAATATGGCACAGGCGCTCGTACATTTTTCAGGTTGGTCTAAGGATGAAATTCTAATCGATCCCATGTGTGGCTCTGGAACAATATTAATTGAAGCAGCCCTTCTTCTAAAGAAAAAATACATCAATGAAAATCTACTTAATCAGTCTGCGGTATATAGGATGTTATACGACGTTTACGTAAGTCCTGCTTTAGAAATGAAAAGCGACGAAATAAGATTGTTCGGTCATGATATAAATCCAAAAGCTATTCAAATTGCTAAAGATAATGCAAAGCGTGCTGGTGTAGACAAATTAATTCAGTTTGAAAAATCAGATGTTCTAGATATTTCTAATACTGGAAGTTGGAAGTCCGGTCATATCGTTATGAATCCGCCTTATGGAGAAAGACTTGGAACAAAAGAAGATTTAAAAATCCTTTACGGAAAAATTTCTGCCAAGTTCAAACAGGAGTTTCCTGGATTCAGATTTACTGTCATCAGTGGCGACAAATCGCTATTAGGCTTCTTTAAATTAAAGGAAGACAAGGGCATGAACGTTGCTATTGCTAAAATGAAAGGTAAATTCGTATCCTATGATTTGAAATGAAAAGATCGGCAGACCAATTACAAAAGTTTTTTGAAGCGACTGGAAGTGAAGCGGATAGTTTAATCTTCTTAAAGAGCTTTCGCTCTATTGACCCTGAAAAATTTCTTTTGATTTATGTTGATACTGAAGTTGTCCTCGAGTCTTTTTCTACCCTGTTTTACGATTTGAAGATGCTATACTCTTTGGGGTTATTTCCTGTTATCCTTACTAGCCAGGATTCAATTTCCTATATAGATCTTTTCTTTAAGGATGTATTTAATTCTGCAAAGGACTTTAAGAGAAACGAAGATGCGCGTTTCGAGATACTACCATTCTCGCCAAGCGAAGTTGATAAAATAAAAAATTCTGTAGAACGAAAAAATATTCCCTTTGTCTCTATAGAGTCAGAAGAAATTTTATTTGAGACCGTAGCCGAGATTGTCAAAAATCTTTTTACATCTAAATTCTTGATTCTATCTCCTCGAGGCGCACTTAGAAAAAATACAACGAATGAAAAAATTTCTATTATTAATTTTAGGAGTGACTATCGTGCATTAGCCGATGAAAAATGCTTGGCATCAGAGGATAAAAATCTACTAGACAAATTAAAGAATATTTTAGAAGAAAAAATAACGCATACTATGAATATTGCGATCACCTCTCCGGTTACTTTATTAAAAGAGTTGTTTACAGTGAATGGGAGCGGGACTTTCATTAAATTAGGAAGTGAAATCAAGCATGCCTCTAGAATTGAATCTGTAGACAAATTGAAATTAGTCCAACTCTTAGAATCTGCCTTCCGAAAAAAAATAAATCCAAACTTTTTAGATTCAAAGATTGATTCTTTTTTTCTTGAGACAAATTACAGAGGGGCTGCTTTACTAAAAAAAGGTGAACATGGATTTTTACTCTCTAAGTTTGCAGTGGATGAGATTGCGCAGGGAGAAGGGATCGGACGAGATCTCTGGAATGAAATGAAAAAACAGCATCAAACAATTTTCTGGCGAGCGAAACCAGAAAATCAAATCCACAAATGGTATGCAAAAGAATGCCAGGGAATGGATAAGGGTAGTGATTGGAA
>JANMOF010000221.1:0-23438 GCA_031368925.1 Leptospiraceae bacterium | reverse complement strand
ATGCCAGGAGAAACCATCGTATAAAACGTTAGCTCCATATTGGTGGCGAATATTTATAAATTGAATCAAGGATATTTACGAAGTGGAAGTGGAGCGCGAATACGCTCCGATTGCGGTGCTTATTTTTTTAATTCTGCTTTTCTCTGATTGATATGTTTTACATATTTTGATAAATCAGAATTATTATTATCAGTAGCTTTTTTTAAAGCAGCATCCAATTCAGCAGGGCTCATTTTTGCAACTTTCTTGTTTTTCTTTTCTTTAATCTCTTCAGCCATAGTTATAGTTTCCTCATCTACCAGAATTTAGAGAAACAGTCAAACGTCATTCCTTTTTTGACAGTTTTGCCACAGAGGCGCGGAGGCACAGAGAGCGATGGGATTGTGTCAATTTTACTTGTGTGCGTAATGAGAAAAAGAACTGATGAAAGAATATACATCATTATCTTAGCTACAAACCTGAATTACGAAACCAAACAATGTCCTACACAAGACTCTCTTGAAATTCCTCCGTGTCTCTGTGACTCCGTGGCAATCTTCATTTACGACATAACTTCATATAACGTTACAACTTCGGATTTGCCTTTCACAGAGTGCGCACCGACATTTCGAGTAGGAATTCTTTCTTTCAATTGGAAATGGACAGTTTCGGAAATTAGAAAATCAGTCCCCAGTTCTTTGCATTTACTTTCGATTCGGCTTGCTAGGTTTACAGTGTCACCGATGACCGTGTATTCCATTCTATTTTCTGTGCCAATATTTCCCGCAATTACATTTCCAAAATGAATTCCAATACCCATCCGCAGTTCTGTCAGACTTTTTCTTTTTCTATCAGCATTCAATTCAACTAACGCTTTCTTCATTGCAAGACCGGCGACTACTGCCCTGTATGCGTCATCGGGTTTGGAATCAGGAGTTCCGAATGTTGCCATTATCCCGTCCCCGATAAATTTATCGAGCGTCCCACCGTTTTCAAAAATAATATTTACCATCTTTGCATGATACTCTTTTAAAAGTTCAACTACTTCTTCCGGTTTCAAACTCTCGCTCAGTGAAGTAAAATCTCGAATATCGGTAAACATTACAGCTACTTCTTGTTTTCTTCCTGAAGAATTTACGAGGCTATCATCAGTAGTTGTTATCTTGTCAAATACGTTAGGCGAAAAGTATCGACTTACCTGCATTTTTGCTACTTCTAGATTCACTGCTTCGTAGATAAGTTTTCTTGATTGATAGGTAAAGAAAGCGAGAATCAAGCCTGAAAATACAAATGTCAGTAAGGTTGAAAAATAAAATTCACCGCTCACAGTATTGCCTAGCATATGAGTTACAAAATCATTCGAGATGATGGTGCGACTGTCCTGTTTTGCATAAAAAAATAAAATGCTAGAAGATAGTGTGACTCCACCTGTTATAATTAACGGATACATTGGTCTTATCGTAAAACTATGAATAATCAAAATCGCAAAATACATAGCTACATATGTAGCGGCTTTCAACATGTAGGCTCTTGAAACAGAATCACCACCGACCGATTCATACCATATATAAGGAAGGCATGCGAGTAGGCAAACATCGAGGATAGCACTCATTATCCCAATAAAAGATAAGTTTCGTTTTTGTTTTAAAAGATAGATAAAATAAAAAGTAGTAAGGAAGGAGATTAGAGATATTAACCCCACGACGACTCTTTCCATTAAGCTTTTTCCGACTATCATCGTAATGCTAATATTCGCAAATACAAAAAATAATCGAAAGTAGCTAATGAATTTTAGCCCCTTAATTTCTCTTTCGAGTAGTAATTCTTTGGTTGTAATCATTACACAAAGCTAAGAGAATATTTTTCTTTAATGCCCGCTAAGAACTCTTTTAATTCTCGAACGAAAATTTCTGAATTTATTTTTTCGATGCAATCATTTTCTTTTAAAATAAAATTAAATAAAGCAGAACGATTAGTTGTGGTTAACAAAAAAGTATTCCCTACTTTTCTAAAGGGATGTGGGTGTAAAAACTTTTCGAGCTTCCAGGTATTTTCTGGATTACAAGATATTTCTAAAGACTCGCCTTCGTGAAAATGAAAATTTAACGCATGGTAGTTCATATCATTAGCTTCTATTTTACCGTTAAATAGGAATTCGCCGCTCATCTCAGAAATTTTTAGAATCTTAGGAATTAAAAAACGACGCTTTTGTTTTTTTTCGCGATCATATACGATTAAATAAAAGTCTTCTGAGTTTCTTTTTATGATTTGTAATGGCTCAATTTCCCTTTGGTAACTTTCCTTTGGATTTGATTTAAAATAATCAATCCTGAGCGGAGTTTTATTTTTAATCGCAGTCATGATCTTATAAAGAATTTGAGAAATCTCTGAGCTTTCGTCTTCTTTGATGGAAGATGTCTCGCTTGAATCTCTTTTCTTTATGCTTGGAAAATGTTGAAGATTGCGAGAGAATATTTTCTGAGAAGCGGTAAATAGATCGTTAGACGTAGTCTCTTCTGATTTCTTGAGAATCAGGAAAGAAAATTTTCGTAGTTCTTCTTCGGTCATTTGAATACGAGCATCGCGCTGGGAGTCATCCATTTTATAAACGTTAAACTCCATAGACTCATGCGATACCTTGTGGAACTTAATGGAAAATCCGTTTTCTTTTAACTCATCAATATCGCGTTGTAATTTTTTTTGATCGGACTCGATATTGGAATTGGAATAGTATTCCTTCATAATTTGGCGGATTTGGACAAAGGACAAACCTTGGCGATTACGAATCAAGTTGAGCAAAAGACTGAGTTGCCGCTCTTCGGTTTCATTAATTGGTTTAGGATCAATGCCTAATTGAATATCATCTTTGTCTTTCATTGTGTTTTAAAAAAAGGAAGGAAAATAAAAGCGGGAATGAAAAACTCAAACCCGCATGAGCAAGAGACTAAGCTTCGTCTTCTGCAAACAGATTGTTGAGACTATCTAGAAGTACTTCTGCTTCTACACCGTAGCCTTGGCAAACTTGTTCGATGGTTTCGATTTCATTGATCGAGCAATGAGAGCAACCGCCTAGGTGATAGCTAGAGAAAACAAGACCAGCCTCAGGATGAACTTGCATTGCATCCCCAACAGTCATTTCTTTGTAAAATTTTTGTGCAGATTGAATCACACCAAACCTCCAGAGTTTGAAAATATATCACTAGTTTAGACCGATTCTAAATAATTCAACTAAGAAAAAAAAATTATCTTAGTTTCGTTTGACAGATTATTCCTAAAAAAAGACATTTATCTAATAATGTTTAACAAAGAAAAAGGTAAATTCTATATTCGAATCGAAGGACGCTTTGAGTCTGCGCACTACTTATACAAATACTATGCTGACGGAAGTGACGAAGCCTGTCATGGTCATTCCTGGAAGGTAGAAATATTTCTTTCGGGAAAAGAGAACATTCGTCCCGATGGAATCAGCTTCGACTTTCTAACGGCTAAGCAGAAGTTGGCGGAGCTTATACAGTCTATTGATCATATTCTAATTAACGATCATCCTGATTTCAAAGGAATCAATCCGACCTCTGAGAATATTGCCCGTTGGTTTTATTCTGGACTCAAAGAAGAAGTCAAAAAAGCAAAAGGTAAGCTAGATAGAATTATCATTCATGAAGGTCCTGAGAACTTAGCTTACTTCGAACCTGTTTGAGGAATTACCACCGATGAACTTTGATTCGCCCTTACCCCCTGAGATTCTAAAATACTTTGAAGGCGAAGATTGAAAAATCTAGTCGATACAAAGCGGACGGATCGGTTAGAAAATAGTTTTATTTTCCTTTGCTCTATGACGCATCTTCGACTGACCTAGAACGACTCTTCGAGCCAAATTTGGCTCGAAGAGTCTAGGTGGCTTTTAGATTGGTAATAGGTAAATGTCATCCTAGAGCCAGAGGCTAAGCAAGATTTAATCCACTAAAGTCTATTGTAAAAAAAAGCAGTATTCAGTAATAAAAGTAGACAAAAACTACAAGTTTTATTTTCCTAGGGGAAGGAGAATAAGCTAAAGTCATGGAATCGAGAATAATTTCTTTGTATCACATCGGAGAGTATTGTAAAAACAAAAATAAACGGCTAAGTCAAAATATCCTCTACTTGCTATTTTTAATCTCTCTTTGCTTCTGTAGCGTAGAAAATCCACAATCAAAGAATAACAAAAGAAATTTTTCTGTATTTGCTTACTTCGCAAACCTTCCTGTAAATTTGAATATCATTACTACGCAAGCTGGAAATAGAAGTGTATCTCACACCGATCCAAAAGCAATCTTACTGGATAATGGTAAAGTGATAATCATAGGGCGTGGAGCAGAATTATTTGACTCGTCTACATTGAGTTTTGAAACCGTTGCAAACAGAACTTTGAATCGTACTAGGCATACATTAACTAAAATGCAAAATGGAAAAATTTTAATACTGGGCGGAAATACCTCCACTGTAGAGTTATACGATTCAAGCACCTCAACATTTTCAAATACAGGAACGATGATTCAAAGTTTACGCTCAGGAAATACAACTACTCTATTACCAAACGGCAAAGTATTAGTAACCGGTGGTTATCAAACAAGTGCACCTTCGACTAGTTTTATTACTGCCGAGTTATACGATCCGACAACTGGAATTTTCACAAGCACGGGTAATATGAATTATGCGAGACAACTTCATAATGCAACTCTACTAAATGATGGGACAGTTTTAATCGCAGGAGGATACGATAGTCAAAGCTTAAAAGTGAGTGTGGCTGAAATATACAATCCTACCACTGGATTATTTACTAGCCTATCTAATTCTTCCTGCCAAAGCACAAGCAACAACACTGCTGTTTTACTTACTAATAAAAATGTATTAATTGCCAACACTAGCGGAGGAGGTTATTTACAGTTTTTCGATATAACCTCGAACAACTGCACTATCATACAGCAATCTCTACGTGAGATAAATACTTTTCCCGTTTCCCTTTTAAAGGATGGGCGAGTTATATTTGCCGGCGGATATTCAAACGCAACGAAATCTTTTGTTCGTGATATAAATATATACGATCCAAATTCAAATAGTATTAACTATCCAGGCAACATGATATTGGCAAGAACATACCCGCTAACTGTTGTCCTTTCAGATGGTCGAGTCCTCATTTTCAGTATTCTTTCCCTTACAACCGAAATCTACACTCCATAAGGAACACCTCAATGAAATACATTTTACTTTTAACTCTCACCTTTCCCATATTCTCACAAAGCATTGAGAATTCAAAATCCACATCTACGGATAATGCAGATAATCCAACGAAGACAATTGAACCTGACAAGGAAGCTTCCCAAACAAACACTGAGTCAAAGGATAATACAAATTTAACCCAAGCAGAAATACGAAAGAAGAGAAAATTAGAAATCGGAATTGGATACGGAGTGGGTAATCTCAATTTTTCGCAAACGCCTAGGATTATGAATCTAAACTTAGAATTCAATTTGACTTCTAGATTTTCTATTGGGTATGCACATCTACATGCAAAAAAATATTCCACATCACCTAGTATTGGATTCAATGGAGCTTGGAATATGGTAGAAAAAACAAATTTGTTAGAAGTCGGTCTTTTAAATTTTAGATATTATTTCTTTGAGAAATTTCCTTTGTATATCACTGGCGGATTGGGGCGTGATTTCGTGAGCCACTATAAGAGTGTTCGATACCAATATGGATGGTATGAAAATGGGTATACCCAAAATAGTCCTATAATTAGAGAAACTAATTCTCCACCAGCAAACTATCGTTTTTTAGGGCTTGGATTTCAATGGGTATTTCAGAATGGATTTTTTATTGGAATTGAGATACTAAAAATGCGAACCCAGTATACTTACAAAGGTACTTTTTTAATCTTAGATAAAAATTATAATACAATCGATGCAATTATCCTTGAGAAAATTTTAAATTCTACTTACAAAGAAAATCTCGATTTTCAGTTTAGAACTCTCAGGCTTGGTTATTCTTTGCAGTTTTAAGATTTGCTCTCGTTCATGATCTCAAAAATTTTTCGAACAGTATTTATATTTCGAATAGTCATCTGTTTGTATATTTTTGTCCCAATTAGTTTTGGCATACCACTTTTGTTATAGTCAATATCTTTAATATTCCAAACAACGGCTCCTGGCAGATACTTTGCATTATCCACTGGACTTAGTTTTAATTCTTCTAGAATTTTGGGGTTATCAAATTCTTCCCATAAAAACATTACATCTGTTCTCATAGTTTCATTTTTTACCCAGGTATCAGGAATTTTCTTACATAGACTTTTTATACTTTCAAAATCTCTAATTAATACTTTTATCTCAAGCGCAAAATCTTTCTTTATCGCAAGTTCAATCTCTTTTACAATCTTGTCTTCTTTTTTGCCCTTAGCCTCAAAGATTATATTTCCTGAATTGATATAGGTAACTACATTCGTATATCCAAGTTCTTCAAAAGTGTTTTTTAGTTTCTTCATATCGACTTTATTATTTCTGCCGACGTTAATTCCTCGAACTAGTGCAACGTAGATCATAAGCGTTACTGATTTCTTTTCGTAACTTTTGTTTTGAGTTTTGGATTTGCATTTAACAGTTTTTCGTCATACTCATCCTTTGTGTTACCCATTTGCCCATACTTCAATTTTAATTTACTTTTATTGGATAGACCAGAATACGAATCTTCGTTCAATTCTAAATCTGAGTTTTCTAAATCATTCTCTGACAGAGGAATCATGCCTTTCTTAAACGAATGACTAATGCCGGCATGGTAAGTAACATCTTCTTTCTCTATTTCTATCATGGGGCGAATTTTTCCCCAGACTTTTCCAAGAAATAAAATTCCAGCAAAGATACAAATTGTTCCAAAGATCATGAAACAATTTCTCTTTTGAAGCAGTCGAGTGTCACATACTCTTTATTATTCCCTAGAATACATTCTTCTCCCTTTGGAAAAAATTTATCCTTTATGAGAATTACAGTATAGACTTTATTCTTAGTTACAATTCCTTTTATACCTTCTAGGGCTTTTACTTTTTTTATTTTTTGAAGGGCAGGTTTTAATTTATTCTTGGGTTTTGTGTGTTTCAGTATATTTTGATATTCTTCTTCCAACTGATTCCATTGACGGATAGGAATTACAACAGCAGTCGTTTCCCCTGATGTTGTCTTTAAATACTGTATTTGCATTTTTTTTAATTCTAACATAACATTAGTTTAGTTCGAATATAGAATCTTTCAAGCAGATTTTTAAATTAATTCTTTGAATGTATTTTCATTTATAATTTAACAACGAAAATCATTTCAGGTGGATTAAAAATATGTAATGCTTGCTCCCGGCTCTGCATTTAAAACTGAATCAACATATCCTTGAAAAAAGAAAGTAATACTATCTTCTTTACCGTTGTCGATGCGACCAACCACTTTCTGCAAAACAACAATCGCTACTTCAAAGGCTGGTTGACCGGTAACTAAAATAGGCTCATTCGTAGGTTCATACCAATAGTATTTTCCTCCAAAATTAAGACGACCAACTTCAAAAATATAAGCTCCTATAATATTGATGAGCCAACTTCTTTCTTCGTTATCTATATTTGCTTTTCTATTTGAAACTTGATCAAGAATTTCTTCAATCACAGAAATACTTTCTAGAGAAAAATCTAATTTGCCATTATACTCTTCATTGAAATGATTCGAACATAATTCTGCATTCTCTGCAATATGTCTAGTCAAGTCATCTTGATCAAAATTATCATCTTCATTCATCACTTTCATAGTTTATTCCCAATCATCCCAATCAAAGAAATCACAGTTCAGACAATGGATTTTTTCCTATCAGCGTCACATTCGATACGCGGCTTTCTGTTTACAAAAGCCTTATCACATACGCGCACTCAGTGACCGACTATTTCCCAACTCTTACATTCAAAATCCATAATTCACAGTTCGAAACTAATCCCACCCATCCGTGTTCATCCGTGGTAATCTTTCTAAAGTTCCAAACCAATCTCGCGGCAAATCACCGCTATTCGATACTTCAACTTCTCTTGCCCGAGAAGATTAAACAAAATCGGAAGTTCGAGTCCATGCGCCTTACCGGTAGTAGCCACACGGATTGGCATGTAGAGGTTCTTTCCTTTTTCGCCAGTCTCGGCTCCAGTCTTTTCGATTAAGGCTTTGTAGGTGTCCGCATTAGTTGGATTGTCGGTTGCAAGGAGTTTGTGAAATGTTTTTATAACAAGTCCAGCATTTCCGGCAGTGGCAATCGTTCTTGCGTCATCGTTTTCTATTACGATGTCGTTATTGAAAAATTCGGAGATGTAGTCAGGTGCTTGCGAGAGTCGATCCAAGTAAACGCGAATTGACTCTAATAGAGATTGAAGCGTTTCATTATTTGCGTTTTTAATTTCTTCTGGAATTCCTTTATTATCTTTGATAAATGGAATTACCTCTGCGCATAACTTGGTTATGTCGGAGTCACGGATGTATTTATTCGAAAGCCAGTTGAGCTTTGACTTTGGATTGAGTTGGTCTGCTAGTCCAGACAACGGCAACGAGTTGAAGTCTGTTTTCTCTTTGTCTTCTTCTTTTACTTTTTTGAATACATCAAATAGAGATGGAGACTTAGAGCATCTTTCTACATCGAAAACTTTTTCGAGTTCTCCGTGCGGTAAATATTCCTGTCCACTTTCCGAAGTCCAACCGAGAAGTGCCATGTAATTACGAAAGCATTCTGCTGTGTATCCTAAATCTCTGAACGCCAAAATAGAAGTAGCCCCTGCGCGTTTCGAAAGTTTTTTACCATCTGTTCCAACGATTTCGGATGCGTGAGCATATTTTGGTAATGGGTAGCCAAGTGCTTCGTAAATTAAAACCTGTCTTGGAGTATTGGATAAATGACCAACACCTCGGATAACATGCGTTATCTGCATAAGGTGATCGTCTACTACAACTGCGTAATTGTAAGCGGGAAAACTATCTGATTTTACAATAATGAAATCTCCAATGAGTTTGGTATCGAATTTTACTTTTCCCTGGATGATATCGTCTACGATTAAGCTTTTTCCAGGAGTTCTAAATCGAATAGAATAAGGAATCTTTTGGTCTAGCTTATCCTGGATTTCTTTTTCTGTCATACTCGAACAAGTTCCATCATATAGATTTGGAATTCCCATTGCCTCGGCTTGTTTTTTCTTTGCTTCAAGTAAATCGGTCGTGCAAAAACAACGGTATGCGTGGTTACTCTTAAGTAGCTTCTCAGTGTGCTCTTTGTAAATATCTAAACGCTCTGATTGTTTGTAAGGACCATGCGGACCACCTACACCGGGACCTTCATCCCAATTCAGTCCAAGCCATTCAAGTGATTCTAAAATGATTTTCATCGAAGAATCGGTTGATCTATCTTGGTCAGTATCTTCAATACGGACTAAAAATTTTCCGCCTGTTGCTTTGGCATATAAATAATTAAATAGCGCAGTTCTTGCACCGCCTACATGTAAGAAGCCGCTCGGGGAAGGAGCGAAACGTGTTCTAATATTTTGATTCATTCTAATGTGCTCTCTTTCTTTTTATAAATAATTAATGGTAAATCCATTTTAAATAAAGTCAGTTTATTATTCTTTGCAGAAATTAAATTTTCTTCGAGTGGATCAATCTTCTCGCCCGGATAATAGTAAATTGCAAATTCTTTATTATTATAGAGTTTGCTTCCCGAGGGAATGTCTTTAAAAATTTTCTTGTAGCTATAATCTTCGAAGGCATAGATTCTAGAATACTCCAATGTATTTTTATTTGGAGAAAATTCGGTATACGGGTAATTACGCGCTGGAGTCCCGGAAGGATAATGCTTCCAGCGAATTGCTTCTTGTCCATCTTTGAGTTCAGTCTCTTCTAGTTTCCAAAGTCCTTCATCGGGTGTGTTTGTATATACTACTTTTTCATGAAATAATTGCTGAGCTTCCATTTTGCGATTAATAAATTTTTCTAGCCCACTTAAAAGATCAGCACTTTGCGAGTGACGTATGGAAAAATTTGTATACTCAACTTCTAAATCAGAAGAGCCCTTCTTTCTTTTTCCTTCCCCATACTTTACTTTTTCATAGATTGTATACTTGAGCGGAGCTTTTTCAGAGAAGAGTTTATTTACTTCATCTATAAATTTATTGGTGTATGAATAGAAGGAAATATCAATTTCTTTCACCTTTAGATTTCCAGCTTCTCCGGATCGAATCACTAGGTATTTGTATTGAGAGCTCGCTTTCTCAAAAAAATTATTCGTATTCAAAATCTTTGTTTTTTGATAATAATCGCCCGTAAAAATTTCTAAAAATTTTTTGTTTTCGGCGTCACTTGTAGTGAACGTCTGACAGGAAAATAATAGAATTGGAAAAAAAAATAGAAAAAAGGTTTTCTTACAATTATGTATCATTTGAATCAATAAAATTAGGGTTTTTTGCACGTTCTGATGTCGGAAAAAAGGGGACTTACTTTCGTTTAACCAGTGTAAAATTGCGAAAATGCTTGACAAGCAGAATAGAATTACATACGAACGCAAAAAAAGATGAAAAATAATACACAAGAAACCACCCGACCCGACTTCCCAAAAGTCCTGTTCGAAGACCAGGTAAATGATGACCAGAGAAAGTATTCTCGGTATGTTTGTGACTCGCGCGCCATTCCGCACGAGATTGATGGACTCAAACCGGTGCAAAGACGAATTTTATGGGCAATGTGGAATTCAGATGCTCGAAATAGACATACTAAGACAGTAAAAGTTGCCGGTTTGGCAATGGGATATCATCCACATGGAGACAAGTCTATTCAGGATGCTCTTTCTGCAATGGCGCAAGACTTTACATTTGCAAATAATATTCCTCTCGTTCACGGCGAAGGAACGTTTGGAGATGTCCTTGATCCGAACGCTATCGCCTCACCGCGGTATACGGAGGTTAAACTCTCTGACTTCGTTAAAGACTTAGGATTTTTCGAAGGACTTGCGGACATTGACTACGTAAAAAATTACGATGAGACAGAAGATGAGCCAATTCATTTTGTTGGCAAAGTTCCAATTGTTCTTTTAAATCAAATCCAGGGAATTGCGACGGGGTTTAGATGCTTTATCCCCGGTCATAAACTTTCTGATATAGTAGAATCTCAGATTGCTTACCTAAAAACAGGAAAGCCTAAAAAGATTAAACCCTGGTATAAAGGTTATGGCGGAGAAGTTCGATTAGCCACAAATGAAAATGGCTCCGAGATCATGTATACAACCTTTGCATTTAAATGGGAAGGGGAAAGTCTGTATTTAACTCATGCACCTCAAACTTGGAATAGAGATAAAGTTGTAAACCTACTCGAAGATATGATTGAAAGAAAAGACAATTGGCTAAAAGAATACATCGACTCATCTAGCCAGACGTTTAAGATTGAACTCGTATACAAAAAAGGCGAGAAGCCAACTGAAAAAGATATCAAGGCTTTATTCAATAAAGAAAATCTGGATACACTTTCTTTTAACGTAATAACTCATGAAGGAAGATTAAAAAATCACAAGCCAGAAGAAATCATCAAACGTTTTTGTGATTTCCGCAAAACACATCTTATCCGCAGATTCAAAAGACTAGCGGGGCTCGAACAAGAAAAGATTGATAGAAATTCCGAGTTAATCCGTTTTATCAATGAGAAGTGGAACCAAAAAGTTGTTACGATTAAATCAAAGCAAGATTTCGAGAACCAATTAAAGAATGCAAAGTTTAAATACTTTGAGTGGTTAGCGTCTATTCCAGTTTATAGAATGACTTTAGAAGAAGCAAGAAAATGCACAGAGGCAATTAATGAGGCAAAGATAAAGTTTGCGGAGTTTACTGCTTTATCAAAACAAGATGCTAAACTTACGACATTTATGATTGATGAGTTAACCGAACTTAGAACTAAGTGGGATAAATAATGAGTGCAAATATAAAAGATAAACCAAACGCAAAAGAATCCGGCGAAAGAAATTTTAAAAAACTTTCGAATGTAGAGCACGTTCGAATGAGAACAGGAATGTGGCTTGGACAAAATTCTATGTCCACATTCGAACAACATTTTTTTAAAAAGGACGCAAAGGGGAATTATGAAATTACCCACGAAGAGCTAAATGATATTCCTGCAAAATTAAAATGTCTCGATGAAGCCTGCATGAACGCCGTAGATGAATATCGCAAAAATCAAAATGATAAAACGGTTAAAGAAGGGCAGAAGATGACTAAACTCATTGTTAGCCTCTCTGCTGATGGTGGGCGTGTAACAGTCGAGGATAATGGTCGTGGTATCCCTGCAAAAAATGCCGAAGGAGTTTTTCTTCATTTGATGTATGGAGAAAATTTTGATGACCAAGTGAAGCAAGATCATGTGGCAGGTCAAAATGGAGTAGGTATTTCCTTAGTGAGAATGGTGTCTAATTTTTTCAGAGTTACCACAAACAACAAAGGACAGACCTACAAAAAACTTTTTAGTGTTCACGATGATGTTAAAAAAATGATTCGCTCGTTCAAACTTTCTCCAGAAGATTTTGAAAAAGTAATTTTGTATTATGATGAGCATGGATCTTTTAAAGATTGTGCTTTGTTGACTAACAATCATTTGTCTCAATTACAACCTCTTATGGAAAAAACTTTCATGATTGAAACAATCAAATCATGCGGAGAAGAACACGGAACTTCAGTAGAGTTTGAATTAGAGCCTAAGTATTTTAACAAGCTAGATACTAAGTATAATCCTGATTTGATGCGTCAATATTTGCAGGACATTGCGATGACAAACCCTGGACTTGAAGTTCAGTTTCATCACAAAAATAAATCAGATAAATTCAAATTTAAAAAGGGAATGGAAGAAATTTTCCTAAACTCTGATTTGACTTATTACAAAATGGAATACAAAGATCCGAATGCGGCTTCTCAGATTAACCTCGAGACGTATTTTGTGATTGGGCAAAATAAAACTCTAACGTGGGTTAATTCTAATTTTGCGGTGCAGGGTGGTTCAGCTATTGAGTATCTAGAAAATAGACTTTGCGATGAAGTTAGAAAGAAAAGCCAAATTATGGCGTTAGAAAAAAAACTAAAAACTCAATCTACTCGAAATGATGTGAGAAACTGTTTTCATATGTATGTGAATTTGAGAATTTTAAATCCGCGTTTTAAATCACAGGACAAATCTTATTTGATTAACGACTTAAACGAAGAGATGAGAAGCGCGATAGATAAAAGTCTGGATAAGTTAATCAAGAAGACCGACCTCCTCGAAGAAGTCAAGATGCAGATGGAAAAGAGAACGCAAATGAAAGAACTAGAAGACGCACAAAAAGGACTTCGCAAAGCGTCTAAGAACAATATACCGAAGCTCATGCAACCAACAGGAAAACCAAGTGACGCCGGCAGAGTGCTGTTTGTCGCTGAGGGAGATTCTGCTATCGCAGGTTTACGTCCAGCTAGAAATCCAAAACTTCACGGCTTATTCCCATTACGCGGTAAACCTTTAAACTGTAAAGGGATGAGTTTGGCAAAAGCACTCGCAAATGAAGAAATGAAAAACATTGTGGCTATTCTTGGTTTGCCTATCAACGAAAAACTCAAAGACCCAAAAGAACTCAATTATGAAAAAGTAAGTATCATTACAGATGCGGATTTTGATGGTTATGCGATTCGCTCTCTCATGCTTTCTTTTTTCTACGAGTATTGGCCTGAGCTCTTTGATTTTGGTGTGATTCATATTTCTGCTGCTCCTCTTTTCGAGGTAGACGTAAAGTGGAAAGAAGGTAAAAAAGAAACCATTTTCTGCATCGACGATAAGGAATACGACAAGCTCATGGATCGTATCCGTAAAAACGGCGGAGAGATGGTCAGGAAGAAAAGAAACAAGGGTTTAGGGGAAACAGGCAAGGAAGCTATGAAATTCGCCGTAGATGAATGTATGACGAAAATTATTCTCAACAATCGTAAGACTGCGCAAAAAACCCAAGATCTCTGGTTTCACAAGGATTTCGCCGAACAAAGACGAGAGGCTATTTCTGAGTATTCGATGGCGGTTATTCAGGATTGACCAGGATTCAAGGATGTTAGGATTAGCAGGATTTGTATTTGGGTGTTGCGGCAACGTCATCGTCGTAGGTAACGCATATATGCGTTACCTACATTTTACAGGCACGCCGCCGCGCTCGCCTTCCTGAATGGGGATATTACGGATTATCCCCATTCATCCAGTTGATCGCTAACACGAAGCCTTCAGTGCTAACTCAAAAATTAATAGCCCGTAATAAAATGAGAAGCGAGAGAGTCAATGAAAAGAAAACTTAAAAATTTTGACAAATCATTCAAAGAGTTAAATAAGAGACGAAAGTTACGCGGTGAAAAACCTTTAACCGAGAAAGCATATGCCAACTTATCAAACATTATAGCAATTAGCCGCGATGGAAAAATAAACCCTCTTAAGCAACGAGGATTCGATAGGGCACTGTCTTTTTTTGGAGATATAATCTTAGAAAAAAAGAAAACTTGTATCCACTGTGGGCGGAGAAAGCGCTACATAGATTTTATCGTTCGCTACAAACCACCATCTATTCAAAATATTTGTAGAGATTGTGATCAGAACAGAAAAAAACAATATAACTGAGAATTTGAATGTAAAAAGGATTTACTTTTAAAACTACTAGAAAAATATCAGTTTATGTTTAATTTTTTTAAAGACGATACAATCAAAAAGCAAATCGAAATGCAGGACAGTGAAACCCAAGAGCGGCTAATAGAAGCTTTGCTCTTAGTTACCTACGCTGATGGAAAAATCAAAATAACTGAAACGGAAAGTTTAGAAAAAATCCTAGATTCAGTTCATTGGCATGAAGCATTTCAATACAAAGGGAGATTTGGCGAGATAATGGCAAATGTTAGAGCAGCCCTCGAAAGTGAAGCAAAGATAACTGGATTAGTAAATGGTATTGTAAATCTAGACAAAGAGAAAAATTTATTCATTATTAAATGCTGTGAGAAATTAGCTAGTGCAGATGGTAGCGTAGATGCCACGGAAAAATCTATTATGGAAAGATTTAGAAAGTAATAGTTTTATTCACCAAAGAGTCTTTAATCCAAAAGAATTATATTCTTTAAAGTGCTTGTCTTTTGAAATTAAAATCATATCATTCGAAATAGCTTGCCAGATAATCAATCGGTCGAAAGGATCGGCGTGGCTAATCATCGGTAACTTATGAAACGAAGCAAATACTTCTGGTGTATCTTCTAAAAATTCAAATCCTGATTCTACTATTTTTTCAGGCAATGCATCGGGTTTGATATTATTTAGAGTTAATTTCTTGATTGCAAATTTTAAAGAAATTTCCCACAGAGAAATATTACTTACATAAATCCTATTTGACCGATTGGAAATTGCAGTCTTTGCTTTCGAAGATAATTTTTTAGGCTCAAATAGAGACCATAATAGTGTATGAGTATCTAAAAGTAAACTCATGAATTTAGAAATTCTTCCTCAGTCATTTTGAAATTCTTTGCAATTTTAAAAGAAGCCTTTCCATTTAGAATTCCTAACTTTCGTGGCTTCTGTGAATAGTATTTAGAAAAAGGCATGAATATTCCAATGGTTTCATGCTTTTTCCCGTAAGATACTGCAATTTCCTCGCCCGATTTAAGAGTTTGAAGAACTTCGGAAAATTGAGATTTAAATTCTGCAACAGTCATTGTTTTCATAGTTATATTGTATTATTTAGTTGACAAGTTGTCAACTAAATAATACGAATTGATCTAAAGGATTCTTTACGAAAACTCTTTACAATTCCATGAATAGGAAATATCTCTTCGAATCACAAAGACTTGGATTTAGAAAATGGAAAGATTCTGATAGAATTTCATTTGCAAAGATGAATTCTGATGCAGAGGTTATGCAGTATTTTCCGCAATTACTCAATCAACAAGAAACTATCAGTTTAATAGATCGGATTCATTCGCATTTTGAAAAATGGAGTTTTGGTCTTTGGGCAGTAGAAGAAAAAGATTCGGGAAATTTTATTGGTTTCATTGGATTAAACTATGCTGATTTTAAAAGCTCATTCACTCCTTGCATAGAAATTGGTTGGCGATTAGACAGACAATATTGGAAATTAGGATATGCATCAGAAGGCGCAAGACTGTGTATAGAAAAAGGATTTAAAGAATTTGATTTAAAACAAATTTATTCTTTTACCTCAGTCTTAAACACTAAATCCGAAAATGTAATGATTAAAATCGGAATGATGAAAGTAATGGAGTTCGAACATCCAAAATTAGAAAAAGATAATCCTCTTTGTAAACATGTATTGTATCGCATTGACCATGAATAAGATTTTTCGTATGCAATAAATCATGTTACCAAAAAAGATATAATTCAAAGGAATTGTATGAAAACAAAAATGACTTCACCCACCCAACCCAAATTCAAAAGTCCAGAAGTATTTGCGGTATTTCAATATTACCCGCATGAAATAAAAACGAAATTACTTTTATTACGTAAACTCATATTTGAAGTTGCAAAGAAAACAAAGACCGTCGGAGAATTAGAAGAAACTCTGAAATGGGGACAGCCTAGTTATTTAACATCGCAAACAAAATCAGGAACTACCATTCGAATCGACAAGGTCAAGTCGGGTAAGCATGATTATGCGATGTATTTTAATTGCCAGACTACACTCGTTGATACGTTTAGAGAAATGTTTCGCGATGAGTTTGAATACGAAGGAAACCGTGCTCTTCTTTTTAAAACGAAAGATAAAATCGCAACTGAAAAAATAAAACTTTGTATCTCGATGGCTTTGACTTATCATTTAGATAAGAAGAAATTTTAAGATTACCATGCGAAGGCGTAGGTGAGCATCAAGCGAAAGGGTGGAATGAACACATTATGTTGCGCCCACCCGGAAGCAACGCTAACGCTAACGCTATTGAGTTTGAACACAGATAAAAGATACGATAGGGGATTACGAGTGTCACCCCCGAAATCTTTAATCGGGGGTCTATCTGACAAATAAACGAAATTGATTTAAGTTTCTAAAATTCTTTCGTTCCGAAGATTTCGAATAGTTTGTTTTAAAAAAAGTATTTTATGGATATTTCTTTACACGGATAATGGGTAATGGAATTTAAGGGAATGAAACTACTAATACCGATTAGCCTCGTCTTGATTTTTATTGGAAGCTGTAAAGAATCCGAATGGATTGATCACCAAGGAAATATGGATTGGATAAGTTGGAATGACGCTAAAGCTACTTGTGCGAGCATTGGTAGGAGGCTTCCAACTAGAGATGAGCTAGCTAAAGCATTTGAAACAAAGGTAGTTGAATCTTGGAAAAAAGATGGGCAGTGGCATTGGTCATCGGATGAATATTTTAAGGACAGGTCTTACGTTTATGGTTTTGATATCTACTTTGGTGAGACTAATATCTACCAGAAAGATGTTGGTATGCATGTGTGTTGTATTCGTTGACCTTGGATAACTTAAGTAATTCAGGTTAATAATGATTAACTTCTTCTCGTAGTTATTTTTTATCTCGATACAACAAAACAGTATTGATTTAAATTCTATTTTTCTTCAAGAAAAAAATAGTGCAGGGAAACTTTTTTACACCTTTATTATTCTTTAGATTTTAAGAATAAGTAGATCGAAAGTAGTGCAGCAGCATTTCCAATGGTTGCAATAATTGCTTTACCAATAAAATCAAAATGTTCGTATTCGGAAAGACAAAAGATTAAAAACCCCAACGTAAGAAGAATTAAGATTATAAGAATTTTTTCAACTCTATCCATGCTTCTCACTATTGATTTTTTTTAAGACAATTCTTGCAGCAATTCTCGCAATGATTTGAACTAAAATATAGGAACAGACCACAAATGAAAAAAGAATACTTCCCCAAAAATAAAAATCTATAAATCCCATAAATTTATTCTATGAACAATCTTTATAAAAAGCAATCAAAAAAAGAATCGGTTTTATCTCCTTTGATTTTAGTTGACTTATTCTAAAATGAAATAGACTGTAGGAATTAGGGATACGCTTTAAGCAAAGTATAGAAAATAAAAATGCAATGTATAACGTTAAGCAATTTAAACATCTTAGTAAAATCATTAGCCTGCGGCAGCAAGCCCTCCGCTAGGAGTCAGTCCCCAAGTCCAGCACGGGCGCGCTGGCGCATAACCTGCGTAAGGAGAATAAAAAGATGAAGTCCACTCTTTCTAGAAAGACCATGGATTCTGAAAATATCCCTTTTGATGAAGTGCATACAACAATCTACGGTGAAGTTGGTCTTGGTAGCAATTGGAAAGTTGATGAATCCGATAGCTATGAAAAAATTGATACTGCCTCAGACGGGTTTAACACAGTATCCACACATTTACAAGAAAACGTTAGAGATAAAAAACTTCATTCTAGTGGAGTTGTTTCAAAAATTTTATCTATTTTTAGAGCAAACAATGACTAACCTCTCTTTAAAAATTTCAGGCTACATTACGATAGGGCTAACATCTATTATGCCCATTAGCCAAGAAAGGCTAATCGAAAGTATTAAACAGGATGATTCAGATTCAGTCACTTCTTTTTATTCACGGAATTTAAAACAGGTAAAAGCTATAGGTCTTAATCCTAAAGTTACCCAAAAAGAAATTGGAAATGTTCTTGAAAAAAAATATTCGACTCGTTTTTTGCGGTTAAATAAAGTTAGCCAGAACTATTATCATTATATAATTAAATCGACTAACCATTCTATAAAAGAGATTGTGCAAGCCTACGAAAAGGAGTATGATCGCCTGATCATTTTAAACTCCTATGATCTAATTTATGACTATATGAATGTCGTATCCTATTTTAAAATTAATTCTTTTCTTTATCAGCGAATTATTAAATCAGGAATACTCACTAATCTTTTTATGCACTTTGGTTATATAAACAAAAAGAAATTAGCCTTATTATTACAAGGTTCAGGAAAAGGAGTAAACGAATATACATTCCAAGGAATAGAGCCGGTTCTTGACAAAGACTTTCATTCAAAAGTAGACATCATCAAACATAAAATTTATAAGCAGGCTTAGATAATATCACCCCACTGATCAGATTCTAGAATTACTTTATCACCTACATTTAAAAATTTTCCGGATTCACTTTCCGGGATTTTTGTGTTGAGACAAAGTTGATAAAAATGAGGGAAATAATTTGGATTAGCCCAATCCGGTAAGGTCTCTCTGCGCATTTCAGTCAAAAGTTTTGCAAAACCGGAAAGTATTTCCCCTGACTTTGGATTTCGAGTAGGCACAACGCAGCGAGGACAAGGACTAATACCTGTTATGCTCACATCTCCAGCGAATAAGATTCCGCCACCAATTAGCTGGTCTTCAAAGAATCCAGGAACACCCCCGATTAAAAGATTGGGTCTAAATCGTTCAACTAGATCAGGCAGGCTAAAATCCATTAGCCTCGAAGACCAGGTCTTAACCTCTTCTAGAGTCTGAGTTGCAACGATTGTCGGTCCCGGCGCATTTGATGTGTGGTCTGGAAATCCTGTTTCTGTATTTCTTTTTAAAAAAACAGGAAAATTAAAAAACTCACTCAACCAAACTTCAATCTCTTTTGAATTTTCTAAATCAAATTTTTCTGTAGTCTTGTTTTCTGAGGAAAGTTTTACTACACTAATATGCTTATTGAATTCGGCGCGAATCTTATGAATGCTTGAAAATCTTTTTGCATTTACAATAGTTTCTTTTTCATCTAAGATCACAAATTCACGATCATGTTTTAAGGAGCCACCGCTTGTAATTTCAATTTGTTCTACTGAAATCCCATCGAGTGACTTGATAGGGTAAATAATTATTTGTTCCAGAAATGGTTTTGCTTCTGGTTTTCTTTTTCTAAAAAACAAGGTAGGACTAATCTAGGTCTTGATTTACTATTACAGTATCTTCTCTCGAAGGATTACGATTTTCAGGGTAGTCGGTAGAATAGTGTAAGCCGCGACTTTCTTTTCGCATCATTGCGCAGCGAATAACAAGGTCAGCCACTTGCACTAAGTTACGAAGTTCTAAAAGAGCATTTGTAATGATCGTTCGATTGTAATAATCAACCACTTCTTTGTATATAAGTTCAATTCTTCGATGAGCTCTCTCTAGGCGGAGGTTACTTCTAACTATCCCTACGTAGTCGTTCATAATGGATTTGATTTCATTTAGATCATGGGAGATTAGTACCCACTCTTCTGTATTCTTTAATCCTTCTTTGTTCCATTCCGGAATTAGTTTATGCTCTGGTGTAAAATCTTTTTTCTCAGAGATGATATGTTCTGCAATTCGATGAGAAAATACTAAGCCTTCTAAGAGGCTATTCGATGCTAGCCGGTTACCACCGTGAACACCAGTGCAAGCAACTTCTCCACAGGCATAGAGACTCTTGATATTGGTTCGTCCCAGAACATCAGTCGCTACACCACCGCACATATAATGAGCAGCAGGGACAACTGGAATAGGAGTTTCGGTAATATCAAGTCCGAGTGACTTGCATTTTTCATAAATCGAAGGAAAATGTCCAATGATTTCAGGCTTAATTAAATGTGTTACATCAAGTAGCACGTGGCTCTCACCACTTTTTTTGAGTTCGTT
Organism: Leptospiraceae bacterium; assembly: GCA_031368925.1. GTDB lineage: Bacteria > Spirochaetota > Leptospiria > Leptospirales > Leptospiraceae > UBA2033. The sequence continues at coordinate 2,761 of JANMOF010000221.1, read as the reverse complement.
ATCAATCGCACGGGCAACAATATCTCTCGGTGCGAGATCAGCCATCGGGTGATACTCTTTCATAAATGGCTCACCGTTGATGCGCTTTAATATTCCACCTTTTCCGCGAACAGCTTCTGAGATTAAGAATGATTCGCCGGACTCATGATAGAGTGAAGTAGGGTGGAATTGAAAAAATTCCATGTTCTTAATAACAGCGCCTGCACGATAGGCGCAAGCAACGCCATCCCCTGTGGCAATGGAAGGATTTGTAGTGTGAAGATAAACCTGACCTGCACCACCTGCGGCTAATATTGTTTGTTTGGCAAGTATTGGAAAAATTTCGGACTTCTTAGAGTCAAGGACATATGCCCCATAGCAGCTAATATCATTTGGCTGTGTCTTTTTCTTGAGATGATGCCCGGTGATTAAATCAACGCAAGTATGATGTTCTAGAATTTTTATATTAGCATTTGCTTTTACAGTAGATAGAAGAGTCTGTTCTACCTCCCTACCGGTTCTATCGAATGCGTGAACGATTCGATTTTTCCGGTGCCCACCTTCTAAGCCAAGATCAAGCTCCCCGAAACTGTCTTTTACAAATGGGACACCAAGTTCTACAAGTTCCTGAACTCTAGAAGGTCCTTCTTCGACTAAAATGCGCGTAGCCTCAATATCGCAAAGCCCAGCTCCGGCATCTAATGTATCTTTTAGATGACTTTCAGGATTATCTGTCTTAGAAAATACAGATGCAATCCCACCCTGCGCGTAATTTGTATTTGACTCATAGTCAAATTTTTTGGTGATGATGGTGACCTCGCCATAGGCAGCTAATTTATGAGCAGCGAATAATCCTGCTACGCCACTGCCTATGATGAGAAAATCAGTTTTCATTGATTCGCGTTTAGCATTGCTTCTACATAATCAATAGAACGGATCAATTGGTAGTCTGGTTTAATTGGATCATTCTTGTGATCTTTCAGGAATTTTTCCCCGGTTCCATTTTTACTAACCCAGTCTTTTAATTTTTCTACATTGAAGTAATCTTTGTGTTTACCTTCGGATGGAATTTTTGGTAAATGGTGCCACATGTTTTCCTCGCGGTACTGGAATGGAAAACTTCCATCTTCCTCTCCAGAAACTTGAATATCTGGTTCAACCCCAACTACTTGGATTGTTTTTCCAGAAGGGGAATAATAGCGGGATTGAGTAATCTTTAGCACGTAATCGCTATTACCCTGTAAATCCATAAGCTTTTGAACAGTTGCTTTTCCGAACGTTCTCTCGCCGAGAAGTAAACCACGACCATGGTGTTTAATGGCGCTAGCCACAATCTCGCTGGCAGATGCAGATTTTGCGTTGATTAGAATAGCTAATGGTAAATCTGTAAGGTCTTTCATTCGAGCGTAAGATTCATCTGCTTCTCTATTTGGACTCTTTGTGCTAACGATGAGACCTTTCGTGATAAACATATCGCTTATATCAATGGCTAAGTCTAAGTAACCGCCGGCATTATTTCTAAGATCTAACACAAGTGCTTTGAGCTTGGTATTTTTTTGAGCAGCTTCTTGTTCTAATTCTTTGAATGCGTTTTTAATTTCGGTATCTGATGATTCTGTATTTGATTTTACAAAACCGGATAACTTGATGTAGCCGATCTGTTCGTGATCTTTGATTAAACGCTTTGATACGTTTTTGATTTCGATATTAGCGCGGGTGACTGAAATATCAAATGGCTTTGTAATTCCTTTGCGTTTGATTGTAAGTTTGACAGCAGTTCCTTTTTTGCCTTTGATTCTTTTTACGACTTTATCAAGCATTACGCCTTTTGTCTTTTTATCATCGACAGCTAGAATTACATCACCTGCACGAACTCCTGCTTTAACTGCTGGTTTGTCTTCTAGAGGATTTTCAACGATAACTTCTCTATTACCGCCGCCGCTTAAAACTGCTCCAATGCCTTCGAAGCTAGAATCCTCTATTGACTTCATAGATTTTTCCCAAGCTTCTCTTAAAAAAACATTAGAGTGAGGGTCTAAAGAATTTAAGTAGCCATTAGCCGCAGCAAGGTAAACGTCTTTAATACCAAATTCTTCCTTAGCTTCTTCATCTTCTTCCATTGATTCGTAAGCGTCTTTGAAAGGTTGGGTTTTGTATTCACTAAGATGCTCAGTTATATGAGTAATTACGCGATCAAAATCTTTTTTGCTGAATTTGATTTGTTCCCAACGGGATGCGAGGATGGATTTTTTAATTTGCTCACGCTCGATAATTTTTTTGAGTTCGTCGTTCGAAAGTTTTGGTTTAGCGGCTTCGTTTTTCGCGCGGGCTTTTCTAATCTCATCTATTTTTTTGTAATTGGGATCAAAAACGATAAACTGGTCTGATTCAGAAATTTTAAAAATGGAACCAGGTAAAATATCATCTTTCTCTTCGTATTGTTCTCTTTCTTTAAAATAACTTTCGGGGTAAAGGTATAAAGAGTGAGGCAATGAAATCATCGCGAATACAGCGGCATCAGTATACGCTCTGTCTACGTCAATGTTTTTGTCAATGTAGTGTTTGTCTACAGCCTGAACTACACTTTCAAAATCTTTATAAGTAAAGTTAGTAGTGCGAACTGGTTTTTTAGCTGTCGGCTCACAGTATGCAACTGTGGAAAAAAGGAAGGTGAGACAAATGGTGGTTACGAATAAAGATGTTCTTTTCAAAACTTTATACCCTCTAGATATGAGTATTCTCAATTTAAAATTATAGCTAAGAGTGTCAATAAATTTGTAAC
>JANMOF010000205.1:0-23063 GCA_031368925.1 Leptospiraceae bacterium | reverse complement strand
TGGTGAAAGTGCCATAACGCCATTCATTGAAAACACCCCACCAATAAAGATTCCCAGTTTCACGAAAAGAATCAGTTTGATCATTGTCAACAGAGGTGTAATTGTACAGCTCTAAAGAGTAACCGTTGATTGGAGTAAATTTTGCTTTTAAAAAAGTTACGTTTACATTTTGTCGTTTGTCGTTATAGCCATTTCCGTCTAAATCTGCTGCAGTCCTTTCACGGGTGCGAATCCATCCACCCTCTAAAATAAGTTTATAGCTTGGAATTCCTTTCGTCATAACAGCCCCACTCCCAATTGCAAATACTAATCGCCCGAGAGCAGATGAAAAAAACTGAATTCCATACCTAGATGTAAAATCATACTCCTTTAACTTAAAATTGATATATAGAAAATTACTTCTGAGGTTAACAGGCGTTTGCTGACCAATCTCTCCTCCAGTACCGCTACCGAGTATTGATGGATTATTTCTATCAGAGTTTGAAACAGAACTTCCCCCAAAAGTCATATCACCAATTTGTACGCCGGCAAATCCATCAAAATATTGAGAAGTAAAAAACTCAAAATTTAAAAGAACTCTCGTATCATAATAATTCAATTTCTCATTTTTAGGGGATAATGTACTTGGCTTGCCTGTTAGCCGTGCAGCCGTTTCGGTATTCAGCATTTTTGCATTTGTAGAGTCAAGTGCACTTGCTTCAAGTGGTGGATTATAATATGGATAAGTAGCATTCTGTCGAGAAAGTGGAGTGTCTCGACCTAGCACAAATCCGCGAAATCTCATGGTTCCAGTTATGTTAAATTTTCTTTGTTGCTCTGGTTCATCTGAAAATACAGCAGTAATTAAAAGTAGAAATAAACATAAAAACCTCTTCATGCATCAACGAACCCATGCATTATTATTGAAGTATTTTTCTTTCAACCGCTTGATTTCTCCTGTCCTTTTCATTTCTCTGATAAAAAAATTGGCTTCATTTAACAATTCTAAATCGTATTTGCGGGTATTTATACTTAGCTGCTTTTCAATTACTGTTTCCACGACGGGTTGCATTTTGATTTTCAAAGAAGGGTTTCTTTGAATTAGCCCCTCTAAGTAAAGGTTATCAGCAACATAGCAATTAATTTCATTGTCATTCAATGCTTTCAAGGTTGCATCGTCTGTCGGGTAAACTTTTATTGTAACTCTTGGGAAATTCTCCTTTGCAAATTCTAAATTAGATGTACTGTCCTTAGCTCCCATGACTAGACCGGAAAGAGATTTTAAATCATTTAAACTACGATAGGTCTTATTGGTAACAACTTGTCCTTCTGATTCAGCGGGTAATATTGATTTACTTACCAATGCTCCGGGAGAAGTAGAATAATACGAGTCACTGAACCCGAGTTGCTGCCCTCTCTTCAGGCTAGAAGAATTTCCAAAGGATATGTCTACTCTGCCTGTTTTAATAGCGCGGGCATGATCGGCAAAGGTCTGAAGGGGAACCACTTCTTTTAATGTAACACCCAAATAATCTGCAAATGCTTTTGCTAATTCAACTTCAAATCCAGGATAACCCGGTTTAGGATTTTGAATGTAATAAGGCTCGTAGTCAGCACCAACGGAAACTACGATCTCTTTCTTTTTTAGAATTTTATATAACTGCGAATTTTCATCCGCATTTAAAAAATTAAAAGGAAGCAAAAACAAAAAGGAAATACAAATAGGAAAAAATCGATTGTCCATAATGAGTCAATAAATTATAGATTTATTGTTTTGTCGATAATATTCTGATTTTTCAAGATAACAGTATTCATTGTCAAAAGTAAAAAGAGACAGGTAATGAATACAATCACGCCAATCGTTGATATTAGAATAAAGAAAAGATTTTTAATAAACCGGTATTGCAAGAAAGACAAGCTCACAAGCACATTGCGCATAGTTGAAAGTTCTTCTTCTCTACCAATTTTATAATAATTTCTCACATAAAAAATAGAAAGTAAAAGGATTAGAACAAAAAGTAAAATTCCAAACTCAGCACTATAATGTTTTTGCAGAGAAAATAAAGGAATATAAACAACGTTACCAATAAAAATCCCAGAAAAAATAATATAAAGAAAGTGGCTTGCAATTTTAAAGAAAGAGGATTCTTTTTTGACTTCCACACCAATTCCTTTAATGGCAGGTCTTGCATTATTCTCTTCATCATTATAGGAGGCAAGTAAGAGTGAGTTGAATTTAATAGCAGTTGATTCTGTTAATTTTAAAGCCCGATTGAGCCTGTAAATCAACCAAAAGTATACTTCAATAACTAAGCTGTAAATTAAGAACGCAGCACCAAACACAAGAGCAGAAATAAGAGGAGACGAAGAAGAATTTCGAAACTCTAGAAATAGCCCAAATAAAAATCCGATTAGAAATACAACCAGAGCAGCCAAAGCCAACGTTTTTTTTGAAAAGAAAAATTCAAAGAAGCGCAGGAAGGAATGAACAATCGCCATGCTCACCAAAATAAAAACAGAGAAATGAAATACCAGCATAGGAACGCCTATGAACGGGACGTAATAACTTAGTACGAGTGAGCGAGCTAAGTAATAAGCAAAGGTGCAAAAAGAAATGAATAGCAAAACTCTCCCTGTAAATAAAGAAAACCAGGCTTCATTTAAAACCGAAATAATTGTAGAAAAAGAGAGTGCTATGATAAATAAATTTACTACAAAACCTATCTTGTGACCAATCAAAAGACTTTCTATTTTTTCAATCGTCTTTTCAAGTCGCCCATCATTTGGGGTATAATCATCCTTTACCTCTTGAAGAAGTGTATTTAAGAAAAATATTTTAAATAGAATCCCTTTTTTCATTTCAAGAGTAGGAGGTTTCGCAGGTGACTCTTCTTCTATGGACATAGAATCAATTTGTCGCTCACGAGTTACAATTCCTGGTTCAAAATCAATTGTAAAATTAAGTAGAATACTTTCTAAAGAAAAAAGTAGAATTAATATAGACACGAAAATAATTATTTTCTTGGTTTTATGCATGATTTATAGGAAAATATAAGCGACTATCCACGCAACAATTAAAAGACCTATGATTGCAGCAGCGCCAACCGTATTTAAACCTAGATGAAATTGTCTTTTGGGTTTCTCTTCTAAAATTTCTGTGTCAGTCTTTCGTTTTATCGTTGTGGCTAATGTCTCGAAACCGGCTAATTTTACTTTAACTGTAGTTTCTTTTTCCGAGTAACGACCAAATACTCCATCGGTAATTTTTACAACAGCATCCACTTCTGTAGGACTTTTTTTAATTTCGATGACTGTTGCAGGAACTGGACGAATAACGCCACCATCATCTTTTAGTGAGAGGAGATTAATGACATTATTAGAGATTTCAGTATCAGGAGCGAATTTTACCATGATCCTATCCCCAATCCTAAGCTCATCTACCCTTGTCCCGGTTACAGGCGAGAGAACATAAGTGAAATTAGCTACTAGTGAGCCGGAAGGAATAAGTCCGTCTGCAAACTCTTTTTCTTTGGCTCTTTCAGGAATCTCTTCTTTTACGGATGAGGCATCTAGCTCTTCTCTTTCAATCGGATGAAAAATTGTATTGATGAGATAATCACCTTTTCCCAAAACCTTTGAAAGGTTTTGTCTTAAGAGTTCATTTAATTTTTCGGAATTCTCATATTCTAAATAATACATCATTTCAACTAAATAGCTTTCAGAGTTAAAGGAATTTTTAAATGAATTGACAAGTGTTAGCGTAGCACTCTGAACATGATTGCCTTCGAACATAAATTTCTGGATTCGATTTACTACGTCTTTATAGGTATAATCAGAATTAATATTGATTAACTCGGTAGAATGCGAAACTAAAGTATCAAACCTTTCAATCGTGTTTTTTTGTTTATTCGCAACAGCCGCAAAAACGACAAAAGTTCTTTGAATGCTATCTCTCGCTACAAATTTAATAAAGTATAAATCGCTAGGCATAATTAATTAAAAAGAAGACTTTTAACAAATAAACCAATTCCTTTCTAATTGGCAACTAATATTATTAAGTTTGCAAATTCAATCGTAGATACCAACGTGGTAACGAAATCCTTAGGGGCAATAGCCATGCATGAGCTAGATTCACTGGGCACCACGAAATGTTGCCTTATAGTTTTTACTCAAAGTGTTTGTGTGCCCCTCTTTTTAGGAAAAGTTAAACTATGTCCATTGTGAAAATTGAAAATCTAAAAAAATCATACTATATTTCCGACAAGGGAGTGCCGATTCTTTGGGATTTGAACTTAGAAATTGGAGCGGGCGAAATTGTATCCGTCGAAGGATCTTCCGGTGTAGGAAAATCAACACTTCTGAATATCCTAGGTGCGATGGATGAATTCGATAGTGGTTTAGTAGAAGTATGCGGTGTAAATTTAGGCACGATCACGAATACAGAAAAAGAAAAGTTTAGGGCGAATAAAATTTCTTTCATTTTCCAACATCATTTACTATTGCCTGACTTTACTGCACTTGAAAATGTGATGATCCCTCTTCTTATCAGCAAGATGAATGTCATCAAGGCAAAGCAAGAAGCCGTTTCCATGCTACAAAAAGTAGGCTTGGGAGAAAGGCTAGATAGCTTTCCGTCCCAACTATCCGGCGGAGAAAGTGCGCGCGTTGGTGTTGCAAGAGCACTTGTTTCCAAAAAGCAACTTGTATTAGCCGATGAGCCAACAGGAAACCTGGACAGAGAAAATTCCAAGAACCTAATGGCGCTTATCCTCGAATTACAAAGAGATTTAAAGTTTTCCATGGTGCTTGTAACGCATGATATGGAATTAGCCGCTATGGCAAACAAAAGAAATAAAATGCTTTCGGGAAAATTACAACCGATTACGTTAAATTAAACTTAAAAACTTCTCGACATCTTTATGGTTGCCAAACACAACCATAATATCCTTTGAACGAAACACTGTATCTGCAGAGGGAATTCCCAGTGTTTCCAAAACTGCTTCATCTTCTCTTCGTTTGCCTTTAGCCGCACTCTTATACCGCTTAATTGTAACAAGGAGTAAATTGTATTTTTCCTTAAGCTTGACATCCATGATTGTTTTGCCATTAAAAAACTCAGGAACTAAAAGCTCGGCTATTCTATATTCTTCGGATAAAATAATACTGCCTTTGATATTGGCATGACCAAACATCTCAGCCATATTCTTAGCAGCTCTTTCTTCCGGATTAAATATATGTGTAATACCAAGCATTTTTAAAATTCGAATATGAAGTGGTGTCTGGTAGCGTGCTATGATTTCTTTCACACCGATTCTTTTTAAAATATCACTTGTAATCACAAGCGTTTCAAAGTCATCCGCAGTGGCTAATATGACGTAGTCGAAATCTTCTAATCCCTGCGCTTCCATTGCACTTTCGTCTGTAGAATCAAGACAAACTGCATTTGTGCAGACATCTTTGATTTCTTCAACGAGATCCATATCCATATCAATCGCGATTACTTCGTGCTTTTCTTCGTATAAGCATTTTACAAGTTCTTTTCCAAAGTCTCCAAGACCGATGACTGCTATTTTTTTTCTATTCATAAATTCCTATTGTAGTAATTCAATAATTTCTTTGTTGGCTAAATCTTTTGCATACGACAGAGCAGTGTAACCATGAATATCCGCAATACTTTTATCTGCTCCATTATCTAACAGAAATTTCACAGAATCTCTGTCACCTAACGCAACTGCTAGCATTAAAGGAGTCAGACTATTCTTATCCTTTTCATTTATATCAATTGCAGAATAAGTAACCTGGCTCTTCTTTGGAAATTCAATTAAGATTTTTAAAATATCTCTATAGCCTTTCAATACAGAAAGATGCAATAGATTTGAGCCGTCAAATAGTTTTTCATTTATATTTGCATTGCTTTTTAAAAGCATTCTCACAATTTCAGAATGACCATTTTCTACGGCAAGGATAAGCGCTGTTTTGTGCTTGCGATTCTCTTCCGCGAGACGGGCTTTTCTATCGAGTAGTATTTTGACTATATTTTTATTGCCTCTTTCTATCGCCATCATGAGTGCATTATTTCCATCTGAAAATTTGAAATGAGGGTTTGCTTTTTTCTTTAAAAGCTTTTCAGCAATCTCAAACTCATCTCCTTTCACAGCTGCCATAAGAGAAGAGCCAAAATATTTATTTAATGCATTTACATGCACCCGTTTATCTAAAAGCATTTGTACAATGAATGGATGCCCGTAACGAGAAGCGATAGATAGAGCATTATCCCCCGCTTCATTTTTAGCGCTTGCAATTGCTCCTTTATCCAAAAGAAGTTGAACAATATCCGCCTTACCGTGATATGCCGCACTCATGAGAGGTGTATTTCCTGATTTAGTTTGAAAGTTAATCTCCGCTTTATTATCTATTAAAAGTTTGGCTATTTTATAGTTGCCTCTATCGCAGGCTGCCATTAAAGGGGTTTGCATTTCTATATTAAAAATATTTGCATCTGCACCCTTTTCTAGTAATTCCTTTACTTCCACATCACGTCCATAACGAACTGCTAGTTCTAAAAGCGAATTACCGTTGTCATTTTTCCAATTTAAAATTTTTCCCTCAAATTCTTTCTTTAATAATTCATACTGCAAGGCTTCTGATTCTTCGATTGCCTTTTCATCTGCAACTGATTTTAAAACTGTGCTCAGGATTTTTTCGTATCCATTAGCCTTTGAAAGCATGAGTGCGCTCATTCCTGATTTTGCTTTTACATGCAGATCTGGATTTTTTTCTAATAGCATTTTAATTATTTCAGATTCATTTTCCTTGGAAAGACAGATCATATAAAGTGGAGTCCTGTTCTCCATATCCCTGGCGTTTACATCAGCGTTATGCGAAAGAAGTAATTTTACAATACGGGGATTTTTATGCCAGGCTGCAACATGGAGAGGAGTAAGTCCTTTTTCATTGACACTATTTGTCCTGGCTTTAAATTCCAAAGCTATTTTTACTAACTCAAACTGATTATAATAAACAGAGCTATATAAAAAACTATCCTCCGCATAATCCTTCGTATTCGCATCTGCGCCAGACCCGAGTAATAGCCGGACGACAAATAAATGCGACGGGTAAATGATATTATCCTTTTCTAGCCTGGCAAAATGAATTGGTTGTAAAACTGCATCCGCACCGGAGGAATCTTTCAGGTTTAGATCTGCTTTATTTTGAATTAGAAATTTTGCAGATTTAAAGCTTCCAAAAAAGGCAGAATACATGAGTGGACTTTTGCCCTTATCCCCATATTGTTCATTTATAGAAATTTCTCCCGAGTTAATGAGACTGGAAAGTTTATTCACGTTATCCTCTTGAATTGCTTCAATCAAGGCTTTGCTTTCAGGTTTGAATATTCTCTCGTCTTTCCTTACGATCGGTCTTGGAGGAGGCACTGGCTTAGGTGGAGGTTTATAGGCAGGATTTAATATTTGCACTACCGTCCAATGGTTGTTCTTTACCGCAAGGGTAAGAGCAGATTCTTTCTTTCGATTCAATCGCTTTGCTCTCGCCTTGTTTGTTAAAAGTAAATTCACAATATCCGCATAACCGCGCTCTGCCGCAAGCATCATCGGCGTATTGCCTTCTTTATCTCGAATATTTAGATCAAACTTCTGCTCGATGAAATATTGCATAGATTTAAAATCGTTATAGTAGGCTGCGCTTAATACCCCGTAATCTCTATATTTTCCCCGCCTGGTCTTGGTTTTTCTTTGAAGAAGGATTTGTGCAATCTCATGCTGTCGGTTTTTAGAATTGCGAACTGCATTATAAAGTGCTGTCTCGTAAGTCTGACTGGGCTCTTCCATATTTATATTCTTTTCTAACAGTAATTTCACAAGGCTCAAATTTCCTTTGTAACAGGCTAACATAAATACACTGTATCCTTTTTGCGATTTAGCGAATAAATCTGCACCTGAACTTAAAAGTAAATCAACAATTTCGGTCTCTTCCGAGAGAATCGCATACATAAATGGAGTATAACCTTTATTATCCATTACATTCAAGTCAGCCTTTTTTAAGATTAAAGATTTAACAACATCCTTTTGCTTCTTATCAATTGCGTGGACAATCGCTGTCATCCCTTCGCTATCTTTTAGATTGAGATCAGGATTTTTTTCGAGGATAAGATTTATTATCTCTTGCCCGTCAAAATAGATTGCCTGCATGAGTGCTGTATCCCCCATGAAGTTTTGGATATTTACGTTTGCATTTTTACTCAGTAGAAATTTTACAAGCTCTATGTCTTTTCCTTCAATGGCAATATGTAAGAGTGTATTTCCATCTTTATTGCGCAAATTCAAATCTGCATTCTTGGAAATCAAGAATTCGAATATTTCTTTATCTTTTTGTCGAACCATTAAAACAGAATCACCATCCTCTTTTTGATGATTGACATTAGCCCCTCGTTCAACTAGTAATTTCAAAATGGGCAACTCATTTGTCTTACCGGACTGCTTGTCCAAAAAATTCATGAGTAGGTTCGCACCATTTACATCTTCTTCATTTACATCTGCACCATAATCAATTAATGTATTTATAATTTCAGGAAGATTTTTTTGACACGCAACGCGAAGAGCAGTCTCGTTTCGATAATTGATTGCATTTGGATCTGCTTTTTTTTCTAGAAGTGCTTTTATGATTGAATGTGCACCAAAATGAGTAGCGAGCATAAGTGGTGTAGTATTATACTCATTACCCGCATTTATATCTGCACCTGTCTCTAGTGCACGGTTAATATCACTTATACTCCGCTTTCTTACCGCATCGAAAAGGTCTTCCGTCGGTCCTGCCGAAAGCGAGCAGTAATTAAAAATGATAATTAAAAATAAAACTCTAAAAATAATTTGCATGTTCATATTCTAAATCCCGGGGCTTTTCTGAAAAGTGAAATTTTCTCACAACAGAAAAAGAAGGCTTATCAAATTTTCCATGTAAGAGCCACCGGTCAATTTTAGTATTGCTAAAAAAACTATTTATCGTAAAATTGAAAGAAAACAATATTTATAAAGCGAGTAAAAAATATTATATGAAACAACTTACACCTATCGTCATCCTCTTATTTTTTTTCTTTACAGATTCTATTTTCTCTCAGTCAGAATCTAAATCACAATCTGAGATTAGAAAGGAGCGCAAGATTCAAATAGCAGCCTTCAAATTTAGAAACGATTATCATTCTGTCTTAATTAGCTATAATTTGAATGAATCATTTACAGTGGGATTAGATGCCCGTCAAGTAAGAATAAAGGATGAAATTTCATATCCAAATAATTCAGAACAAGCAAAAACCGATGAGCGGGATAGCTATCTATTCCTGCAATGGTTTCCATTTAAAGTAGGAGGACTTTATTTATCCGCACGTGCCGGCTACTACAAAGTAACCGTAGAAAATGAAAACTGGTATTTAAAATCCGATTACTACTCCTACTCTAGCTTCAATTATGAATTCAAATCTTTGAATCTTTCAAAACTAATGTATGGTGGCGGGATAGGCTATCGGTGGGTTTTCGAAAATGGAATATCTCTCGGTATAGAAGTATTTGAATCAAAGCACTACAAAAGATCTTTGCGGCAATACAATTTTATCCTCGAATCAGACAGACAAATTACCTTGACAGATTATTTTTTAAGTAAATACAGCAGTGGAGATTATATCGCTAAGCCAACTAGCTTCTTTGTCTCCATCGGATATAGTTTTTAATTAGGAGAATTTTTATGAATAACTACAAGCCTATTTCTTGTGATTTTTATGATGAATTGGAAGCTTATTCGATTTTGAAAAAAGAAGTCGAGATTTTTTACGAAGAGGAAACAGGGAATCCAGCATCTACATTTGGAAGAATCAAAAATCTATATAGTAGGGATAATGTAGAGTATCTGCTACTAGACACCGGAATCGAAATCCGCCTTGATCTACTCATCCGAGTGGATAATAAAGTGTTGGCGGATTACTAGTTATAGTCAGAGTTTAGGTTCGATTACCGTTGATACTGCGCTCAGACTTTCTTTTCTCTTTGGCAATTCTCCTGAGTTCTGGCTTGGGCTGCCAACTCTCATTTAGGTATTGAAACCGCCAAAGACAAAGTGAAAAAAGTAAATTTCAATATTCGCCCTCTGAAAAGAGTTGCTAATTGTTGTGATGTCCGTAAAGACGTTGCAAGAACCAATTGATATATTTTGAAGGTTAGGAGTGATAGAAGGAAATACACGGGGAAAAAAGTTTGACAATTTTTAAAGCTGTAATTTTGCTAGGAGAAAGGATACAAGTAAAAGTATGCTGATACACGATGAAAATAAATACTAGATATGCCAAAAAAATAATTCTTATTCTCATCTTATTTAAAATTTCTTTCATTGCTTTTTTTTCCTCTGATTACCTACACAAACTTTTTTTTCCTTTTGTAGCTGATTTTATTCTTTTAGGGGGCAATCCTTACCAGAGGTATATAGTAAATAACCCCGATTTCATAATATCGCCCTTCCCCTACCCTCCCATGATGCTATACCTGCATTCTATTTTTGTAAAACTCTACCTTTTAATTGGAGTAGATTCTATACTTCTTAAGAACTTCCTATTTAAAATTCCTTCTCTTTTTGCTGATTTTTTAATTACTTACCTGCTCCTCATAAATTATAATGGAAAGGATTACTTAGTAATTATCTTTTATTTTTTTTCTCCCATCCTTATCTATGCGATTTTTATGCATTCCCAGTTGGATTTAATTCCCACCGCCTTATTCTTCTTATCCGTTTACTTGGTTTTAGAAAATAAAACTTTTGCTGGGGCTGTCATTTTAGGATTGGGACTGTCTACCAAGTTTCATATTTTTACAGGATTACCTCTACTTGGAATTTATATTTTAAAACGAAATGGATTTTTGAAATCTATCCTGTTTACCATTATCCCCATCTTTATTTACCTGGTTATTGCTTATCCTTTTTTATTTTCGGAAGGCTATATTCGATTAGTATTGTCAAATGCAAAACAAGCTCAAATCTATGATGTTGTTTATTCCATTGGAAACCTAAAAATAATTTTACCTGTATTAGCTCTTTCTATCATATATATTAGATTTTTAACATATTCGAAAATAAATAGTGATTTGTTATTCGGGTACCTGACCATGCTATTTTCTGTGTTTGTTTCATTAGTAATCCCCGCGCCGGGCTGGTATGTCTGGATTTTTCCTTTCGTATCAATTTTCTTTATCAATACATTTCAGCATAACAGGAAAGTAATTTATATTCATCTAGCGTTAAGCGCAATCTACTTACTCTTTTTCGTATTCTTCTATAAGCCTGAGATTAATGATTTATATTTTTTGAGCCACGCAATCAATTGGAAAATCGAAAATGAAAATTTAACAAACCTTTTTTTTACATTTCAAGAAGCAATTCTCGCTTATACAATTTACTCAATTTATAAGTATGCGATTCGAAGTAACGAACTCTACAAAATGAATTCTGGAGCTTTTATCATTGGAATTGCGGGAGATTCTTTCACAGGTAAAACCACTTTATTAGTAGATTTGAGCGAAGTGTTTTCTGCCAAGGGAATAATACTACTCGAAGGAGACGGGGATCATAAATGGGAAAGGGGAAATGAAAATTGGAGAAAGTATACACATTTAAACCCGAGAGCAAATTTTTTATACAGGCAGCTAGAAAATTTAAAAGACTTAAAAAAAGGAAAACCAATTGAACGAGTGGATTATGACCATTCGTCGGGAACGTTCACTTCGCCGATTCGAATCAACTCAGCGGATTATATCATTTTGTCGGGACTTCATACATTTTATCTTCCTAAATCTAGAAAGATTGTAGATATAAAAATTTACATGGACACGGAAGAAAAATTAAGAACTCACTGGAAAGTATTGAGAGATACTTCTAAGCGAGGTTACACTAAAGATAAAATTCTAGATCAAATACTTTCTAGACAAGAAGATGCAAAAAAATACATTTACCCACAAAAAGAATACGCTGACTTATCCTTTCAGTATTTTACTGATGATGTTTTTGAAATCGGGGACATTAGCTTTGTACCTAAGATTAAATTAAAAATTGTTCTGGATTCTAACATAAATTTAGACTTAATGATTGATGCTCTTGAATTAAATAACATTGTATTCTATCACGACTACGATGCAAATTTACTTCATCAATTTTTTATCATCGAAGGTTTTATAGATGGGAAATTGCTGAATAAACTAGTTTATGATAATATCTCTAACCTCGATGAAATTATTTCTAATACCAATGTAAATTTAAAAGAAGGATACCGTGGTGTAATTCAATTTTTTACCCTGCTGATTGTATCTAATAAAATAAAGGATTATTTTGCATGAAGATAAAAGGAATCTTAATTGATTTGGACAATACTCTATATGAATATAATAGTGGGCATAACATAGCATTAGACGCAACAATTCAGTATATAAGTAAAATTTATTCTATTCCAGAAAATACTCTGCGATTGAGCTATGAATCAGGTCGAAAACAAACACATAGAAGTTTACATGGATTAGCCTCTTCTCATTCCAGACTATTATACTTGCAAAAATTAATCGAAGACAACAGGATTTCTTACAAGTATATTTTGGATTTTCACAATATTTATTGGGATACATTCATTAAAAATATGAAGTTATACGAAGGTGTATTGGAATTATTTAATTTATTCAAAGATAAGAATTGTATAGTAACTGATTTGACAGCTGATATCCAATTTAAAAAATTAATCCAGCTAGGGTTAATGGATAACGTTAAATATATCGTTACTAGCGAAGAGTCGGGTAAGGAAAAACCTCATCCTTATATTTTTCATCTCGCCCTAGAAAAAATTGGTTTGGATAAAAATGAATTAGTTTATATTGGGGACGATTATGAGAAAGACATTGTCGGTGCGACGAGTATGGGGATAAAAGCAATTTGGCTCAACAAGCAAATGCAAAAAAAAGAACTGGGTCCGAATATGACTCAGGTAAATGAATTTAATCAAATATTAGAAGTGATAAAACAATTATGAATGAACTTGAAAACTTTATATTAATGTCTAAATACGCAGGCGAGCGTTTTGACATTGTTCAGTCAGGTGGTGGAAATTCTTCCGTTAAGTTTGATGATGGAAGCATGGTAATTAAGGCATCTGGTTTTAGTCTATCAGAAATTACACTTGAGAAAGGATACGTGAAGTTAGATAATCAAAAGGTAAACGAGATACTATCGAACTCGCAGCTATTAGAGATTACCGATAAGAGAAAGAAAGATAGGTTTTCGTCTGAGTTAATTTCTAGATGCATTCTTGAGGCTAATGGCAAACCATCCATTGAAACTTTCCTGCATTCCGTTCTTGCCAGGTATACTCTTCATACGCACCCGGTTGTGGTAAATATCATTACTGTTCTAAAAGAGTGGAAAGAAATTTTAACAAAAATGTTTCCCACTGCAATGTATGTAAGCTATGACACTCCTGGAATTGAACTGGCTTTAGAGTTATACAAAGAATTAAAACTATTTCAAACGGCTAATAAAGAATTACCCAAGGTTATCTTCTTGCAAAATCATGGAATTATTATTTCGGCAGATTCATATTCTGAAGTAATAGAATTAAATGAATCAGTATTAAAAAAGTTAGAAAATTATTTGCAATTAGATTTTTCAAAACACAGGGAAGTAACTAAAATATCGCAACTCTATAACTCTATTTATAATAATTACTCTATTTGTTACCTCGTTCGATCGGAATTTTTAAACTCTGCTTTAAAGGAGAGAAAAGAACTTTTTTTCCTGGATTCATTTTGTCCGGATGGGCAGGTCTTCTGTGGAAGAAAATCTCTTGAGCTAACAAATCTCGATAACAAAAGTCCGTTTTTAGGATTTGAAAAAAATCAGCTTCACCCGCCTCGAATTTTGATCTATAAAGATTCGCTCTATTGTATCGCCCCTAACGTTAAAAAAGCCAAGGAAATGGAGGATGTTTTAGAGTTTCATATTTCAATACTCTTTCATTCCGGGGATAATAGAAATTATTTAAATAAAGAAGAAGTAATTTATTTAGAAAATTGGGATGCAGAAAAATACAGGCAAAAGTTATAGGATTTTTTTATGCAAATTATTATTCCTATGTCAGGTATAGGCAAACGGTTTATAGACGCTGGCTACAAAGACCCCAAGCCACTCATAAAAGTAGAAGGTAAACCAATCATCCAACATGTAGTTGAAAGATTTCCGGGTGAAACCGATTTTATTTTCATCTGCAATGAAGAGCATTTACAAAATACAAACATGCGATCTGTTCTAACTAAGATTGCTCCGGGAGGGGTAATTCTATCTATACCTCCACACAAAAAAGGTCCTGTGTATGCAGTCTCCCAAGTTGAAAAGTATATAGATGATACTAAGCCTACTATAGTAAATTATTGTGACTTTTCCTGGGCATGGGATTACGCTGATTTTAAGAATAAAGTAACAGAAAACAACTGTGATGGATGCGTTATTTCCTATAAAGGATTTCACCCGCATATGCTACATCCAAATCTATACGCATCGATGCGAGACGATGGAAACAATTGGATGCTCGAGATAAAAGAAAAACATTCCTTTACAACAAATAAAATGGACTGCTTCCAATCATCGGGAACTTATTACTTCCATACCGGAGCTATTGTAAAAAAATACTTCAACCGGCTAATGGATAACAAGGTAGAATTAAATGGGGAATACTATGTTAGCTTAGTCTATAACGAATTAAAAAAGGACAATTTGAATGTTTATATCTATGAAATTCCATTTATGTTGCAATGGGGAACACCGGAAGACCTGGAAGAATATTTGTATTGGTCGGAATATTTTTTAATTAGTAGAAATAAACATTGAAAATAAACAAAAATAGAGTCACCCCAGTGACTAGTAAAGATTTGGAGTATCGAAACAGATGAAAAGAGAATTATTTTTTTTTCTAATTTCCGGTTTTAGCGCGGTATTCACTGATTTAATTTCTTACTTCTTATTAGTCGACTCTCTCGGGCACAATATTGCTAAGGCTATCTCGTTTATCCTTGGATCTATTGTTGCCTTTGTCTTAAATAAATACTTAACCTTTCAAAAAAAAGAATCTTCCCTTACAGAAGTTATAAAATTCTCTCTTTTGTATGCAATCACTCTTACAGCAAATGTAATAGTCAACCACGGGGTAATCCTAATTATACCCGAATTTAAAATTTTTGCATTTCTATGTGCGACGGGCACTTCCACGATTCTAAATTATATAGGTCAAAAATTTTGGGTATTCAAATAATGGGTAATCCTTGCCATTTAGGGATATTATAGACCTTGGTGCATATCGCATCAAAAAGAATATTTTCCTTTAGCAGATAATTCTTATAATTCTCGATGTCGGATTCTCTTTTTTGTAACTCCGGTGAAACAAAACAAAGTTTGAAACCTGCCTCTTTTAAAATCCTAAAATTTTCTTTATCTATCGGGAGTTTCGTAAAACAATCTACCCATACCCAATCTACTTTTCCTTTCATACTAAGAATTGTATCAAGTCCTTCCAATTCCGAAAAACGAAGTGCGATCTTTTTTTCCCCTTTGTTTGATAAGAAAAATATCATCGGAAAGGAAGAATCTAAGAAAAAGTAATCTCTAATATTATACTTTTCAATTAACTCTAACACTCGATTTTCAATTCGCTCAGACTTAATATTTAAAATCATTAATCCATGGTGATAGTGTTTTAAAAACTCCTCGAATTCTTCTCCATCAGTAAATGGATCATGTTGCAGAATTAAACGATTCCCGTTATCCCGTAGATCAAGCTCAACTCCATATTGGGTTGGAATTGTTTTTAATTCCTCGATTGTGTTAATTCTATGAGCAATAAATTGCATAAAAATAAATCCTATTTCATAATTCTTTTTTTAACTTGAAACTAAAGTCTAACGTTCTTTTAATAAATTTCCATTTCGCTTTGAGTCCTGTATTCCAGCTTGAAATTCCATGAAGTCGCGGGGGGAAAATAACCGTAAACCGCAAAACTTCATAGCCATTTCTTTTTGCAGAATACAAAGCAAATAAGTCCAAAGAAAAATCCTGTGGAGGGTTAACCCATAAGGCAAATAAAGACTTATGAAAAATATTAGGCTGCGCGTTAATATCCCAGAGAATTCTTCCCATATAAACAGACTCAAACACAGACATCCCTATAGTAAAAAAATTATCGAGAAGAGCCCGTCCCTTTCTATTTCCTTTTACAAAAATTTTTTCTGGATTACCGCGGGATTCGATTAATTCCAATGCTTTTATTGAATCATTTGGATCTGTCTGCATATCTGCATGTGTCCAGCCAATATAATCCCCTTTTGCTTCTTTTAGACCGGATAATATCCCAAAGCCGTAGCCTTGATTTATTTCTACTTTTACGGTTCGGGCAAACGGGTGTTTGGGAATAAGTGTTTCTAGCACTAACTGGCTATTATCCTTAGATCCATTGTTTACTAGAATTACTTCGATATCTTTTCTTTTTATGACAGAATTAAATTTTTCAAGGACTAAAGGAATATTTTTTTCTTCATTGTAGCAAGGGATAATAATAGATAGCTTCATTTAAGGACACCGTAAAATTTTATTTTTTTATCTTTAACCGATACTTCCTGGTTATTATAATTATAATACTTTAGTGTATTTGGCATTACCCGCTTCTCAAATAAAAAATAATTGAAAGAAGGGTTGCCATAATCATTTAATAGGTATGCATTTCCTAATAAATTATTTAAACCGTCAAATGCTCTGATTGATTTTATCTGATCTGCCTGGTTAAACTTTTGTAATTCTTTTTCCCAAATGATTGCTCTTAGATTTGATTTTTCAACCAGAGACTCTTTTATTTCTACACAGTCTTTTGTCATTTGCCACGGGCTGGGATTAATAGGTATACAGTAATCATTAGAACTTAGTAATTGCTTATAATATCTCCATTGCGAATGAGCATAGTATGGGTTAAGAAATATATCGCGGTCAGTCATCACTTTTGATCCATGATAACTCGAAATAATCATGAATAGCAATAAAATTAAATATCTTTGCATTTTAGAGCGCATCTTAAAAGAAAATAATAATGCAATCAATCCAATCCATAATAGATAATTCGAAAGAAAATAATGTCTGTGAATTCCTATTGGAGGAAGATAAAAAATTTTAGACCAAACAAAAGTAGGAATTGAAATCAAGCTAATCGTTAGAGAGCCGACAGAAAGCGCACCACAAATAAAAAGAAAACTAAACAGTGAATAATTCTTTTTCTTAAAATTATAATAAAGCAAAGCGCAAATGATTACTACAATTGGAATCAAAAGATACCGATATTCAATCGGAATTTCAAAAATTTTTAACATAGTAGAACAAATATAATTCAATATACTCATTGGTATTTCGTCAAATTTCATTGCTTTAATTGTAGAATCCGTTCTAAAAGTAGCACGATATTTTATAACTGTATAAACTTGCGTCAAAATCGCAACGAGGATTAATAAAGCAAAACTAACTTCCTTTCTTCTTTTCTTTGCAATACTGTATAGCAAATGGAGTCCGAAAATAGGAGCGGATACTACAAAGTAGGCTTTCGCATTTATCACTAAAATAGAAAGAAATATCAATAAAAGATAAGGAAAGATTTGTATTTTTTCTTTATTAATAAAAAAACAAAGAACAATAAAAAAAATTCCATAGTAAGAAAAATTAATAAAAGTAAATTCTTCGTACGAAGAAAAAATTCCAAATCCAAGTAGAATACTTATAAAAAATCTGACAATATCATCTGAAATAATTTTTCTAAGTTCTAAAATATTTATAAAACTACAGAAAAAACTTATAAATCCAATGGCAATAAATTGAAATACGTAGGGGAAAATATCATTTATCCCGAAGACTTTAATTACAATGATTGAGATAAATCTCTGTAACCAGGGCAAATAACCAGCATCGGTTTTCCAAATATTCTCCCATAGTGTTTCAAACCTGGCTGCCGGATAAAAATTAGTTCCTAACTCAGCGTAAATTTCTGCTTTATAAGAAAGAGAAGGAAATGCAAAGGTGATGTAAAGGAATGTAAAAAAGAAACTTATCCAAAAAAATAAATTTATCTTTCTATTTAATTTTTTAATAGTTTGAATCATATTTTAAAAAAATCTTTCCAGTAGCTATATGTCCGAAGGTCATTCGGAGTTCCCCAACATATATATTTATCTATTTCAAAAATTTTTACGTTTAATTTATTCTCGATTAGTTCATTCATTAATTCATCCATATAGAATTCATTATTGACTCTACGGTTTTTGGAATACATACTCTCATATGCTTCTTTAAAAAACTTTGCTTTCCTAAACCAAAATGTTCCAACGATGGCATGGTCTAGAATTGGGTTTTCAGAAATTGGAACTTTACAGGAAACCTTAAGCGCCAGATCATCATTAACCTCAACCCAGCCATACATTTTAGGATTTCTCTTTACTGTAGAATTGTTTCGAAATGTCCAAATTAAAGCGTCTACTTTTGGATCATTTATCAGGTCATTGTATTTTTCTTTATTCCATATCATTCCGTTATCGCAGGGTCCTACAAGTAAACTAGACTCATCCGATATATAAGAATTTGCTAATGTACATGTAGTTGCCTGACCCTCGGTTAAATAGTCAATGGAAATAATTTTACAATTTTGATATGTCGCTGTAAGAGTTTCTTTTAAATTAGATTCTTTTAAATGCTCCTCTCTACAGACAAAAATCCATTCCTCACTGGCCGGCAAAGAATCGCAAGCCTGTAAAATCATCGGTTTACTATCAACAGGTATTAATGGCTTGGGAAAATTATAGCCTTCATCCTGAAATCTTTTACCAGCACCCGCCATTGGAATTAAATTAATTTTCTTCATTCTATGATTCCCTAGGTTGCCTGTTTTTTTGGAGGAAGTGTACTACGAGTAGGAATTCCCTCTTCATTATTATAAATAAAGCAGTGTCCGTTATAATTCTTTAATTCAGAGTTATAAATTTTTCCTTTGCCTAAGTTGACAGATACTTTAGGAAAAAGACTTTTTTCTATTTCAACAAAGGCAGATACTGCGGGTTCATAGCTTACGACTAACGTTTCATATTGTGTTTTTGTATTAGAAAGTAGATCTAAGTATTTTTTTTCTACCTCGTAGAGTTTAAGCAGCATTTGCTTCTCTTCAGGAGTATTTTCTTTTTTGGGATCAATTAACTTTGCCATGCTCTGCTTTACTTTTTTTAAAATTTCTGCATGAGAAGAGATTTCCTCTTTCATTTTTCTAAGCTCATCTAGAATTTCTGGGGGCAAACCAACAATTAACTCTGTTTTAGTTTCAACGACAGCGCCTAGTTTACTGACTGAAATCATTTTTCCCGCAATCGCTTCGCCTCCAATTAATTCTCCCCGCCCGCCTTTAATAGTAATTGAATCTCCCGCCACTAGTTCCGAGTGTAAAGATGCTTCTTCTATGAAAATATTCTTTCCCGCCTTAATATTACCCTGCTCTACGAAGCGCGCATACACATCTGCTTTTGATTCAATGACTCCTCCATTTCGCCCCATTACGCCACCGGATAATACAATATCTCTCTCTGCATATAAGAAGACTCTCCCCACACTTTTTTTAATCATGAGTGATCCTTTCGTGCGCAAAGTGAAATTATCCGCAACAGTTCCATCTACAATGATCGTTCCCGGAAAATCGACATTACCCGTAGAATAATCTACATTCTCCAAGTAACACACCTCATCGACACGAATGGTTCCATCCCTTTCCATAATGGGTCTTCCTGCAATTACGGCAGTTAGTTTTTTAAAATCCTCCGACAACTTACAATTAGCCCCAACCTTCCATTCTCCCTCTAGAGGCTTATCCATAGAAACCTCTTCGCTAAATATGTTCTTTCCGGGAGTACCTGGCTTGGGATCAATTTTCTCTGCAAGGATTTCACCCTGCTTGGTGTTTTTAATTACCTGTATGTCTTTGAAGTCTACTCTTCCTTTTGCGTCTTCATGTAGGTTTGGTTTGTTATGAGGCTCAAATAAAACTTTTATATACCCATTTACACTTGGCGTAGGCTCTATACCCTCAGCAATGAGAGTCTTCATGAAATACTTTTGATTATCCAGTAAATGAGAAACTACATCTTCCTTTAACCCGAAGATAATTCCATTTGACCGCAAGTATTCAATTACATCTTCTTTTCGTAAAGTTTTTCCACCGTGCAGCGCGGGGTAAACAATGATATACCCTTGCATTTTATCAGGAGTAACTTCGAGTTCTAGCTTTGAATCAACCGGACTTCCACCAGTCCACACTGCAATCTGGTGGTCATTACCATCTGCATTGGCAACAATCACTTCCACCTGCGACCTGTCATATCCATCAATATTAAAAAGTTTCAATCTCTGGAAAACATCTTGCCTGGTAACATGCTTTCCATTTTTTCCCGGCTTAAATACAGCAAGCACTGCATGGTTGTTTTCGTTCTTGATTTGAAAAGAACCATTCTCTTTATTTTCTAGATCTTTTAGTATTGATTCAGTGAAATTACTCATAGTTTGCCCTTATCTGCTCTCTACCATTACGCAAGCATACGCAAGATAATTTTTTTGATTTTCTTCTAAGTATTTGATGATTTCTTCGCTCTCGGCTCCAGGCTGTAGCCAAAAATTATCGTAGCCATTAGCCACTGCTTCTTTAATAGTAGCGAGTCCTATTTTTGGTGGAACAACCATGTCAATAATATCAGGAACAAAACCGAGATCTGCAAGAGTGTGATATGCCTTATCCCCATCTATAGTAGTTGCCTTGGGGTTAATACCAAATACCCTTATCTTTTTATTCTTTAAATCTCTATAAATAATATTTCCATATTTACTGGAATCATTTGTTGCACCGATGATCGCAATAGTGCAGTCTTTTTTATTAAGTAGCTCAAGGATTTTATTTTCTTTCATACCTACTCCCTGTAATCATAAAACTGAGTTTTAAATTCCGGACCTGCAATAATTTCCATTCCATAAACAAACTCGTTGACTGTAAACGCATTTACTACTTTGAGCTTATGGTATTCTGCGAGGTATTTCATTTTGTCGAAAGAAATTTTATCCTTAATAGCAGGACCTTCTGGAAACTCCACTTTGGACCAATCAATTACAAAAAGTCGCCCTTCTGGTTTCATCGAACGAATAAGCCCATCCATTGCAAACCCGGGATCTGGAAAAGTAGAAAGGCACATTGCGGTAAAAATTACATCCGGTAAAGGAATCCAATTAGGTAAAAGTGGGTGCTCGGTTTTATCAATATGAACCGCGGTAAAATTCTGAATATTTTCTTCGACTTTTCTTTTTAATACCAAATCTAAAATTTCCTGTTGGTATTCAATGCCCCAAAGGTGAGCATCTTTATCCATCTTCTTCTTTAAATAAGAAGTAAAAAATCCCTTACCCATACCAAAGTCGGCTACGTTCATCGCATCTTTGATTTCCAAATAATACATGATTTTTTCAGGCGGGCAAATTACTTTTCTTCTTGAAGACAAGAGAAAGTCCTGGTATTTCATATCCTCGTAATAATCGATTTCCTGGCTTATCATCAATTCTTATCCCTATTATGTCTAATCGACTCAACAAAGCATTTATGCTAAATAAATTCCACTCTTTTTCATTTAATGATTAGGATTTGCCACAGAGTCTCGCAAACCCTTCAATGGGAATGTCACATTATGTTTCGACCTTAAGGAGAAATATTGAATTGAGCCACAGAGCCGCTAAGGTTGACTGGTTCGTTTGTAGCTTGCCGAATCTGTGCCTCTCTGGCAAAATAATCCATTCTTGTTTAAAATCTCATCCTGAAATTGTCGATAGTAGAACTAAAGATGAAAACTAAGCTTTTTAAGAGTAAATTTAAGATTAATTGTAATTTGCATTAATAATATTAATAAATTTGGTTGAAATTTATTTCCAAGCATTCTATTTTTGTTATTCTTTTATTCGTAAATGGTAATCTATGAAACATTTTATTAAAATCAACCAATTCAATTCAAAAAAACATTTTACAAGTTCTAACTTCTTTAGGATTATTTTTTTTGCTTCTGTTTTCATTTTCTCATCTCACATTTTTTCACAAGAACCTAAACCTGCCGAAACAGAGAAAGAAATCACAGAAAAGAAAAAAGTAGACAAAGATGTAGTATCTGGTCTCACAGCAACGCTTAGTCCCGACTCCATTTCCATCGAACTAAAATGGACTCCGCCGGCAGATGAAGGTGACGTAATTATTGCAAGATCCACTGAAGTAATCGACACCATGGAAAAATTAGGAATCTCCGATTCCCTCGGAAAATTCAAAAGTGATAAAGTAAATATTTTTAATAATCATAGAGATATAAATCTACGACCGGGTGAATACTATTATGCGATCGTTCTAGTTTCCCAAATAAAAAAGAAACGAGTAAAGCTTTTCCCGGGAGTAAACTATACAATTACCCCAACTATCGTTCCAGTAAAAACAGATGCTCCGACTGTAATTCCACAAATTTCTGAAGTAAAACACGAGACCGATTCAATCAGCAATCTAAAAATCCGAAAAATAGATAATACAGTTCGACTGACTTGGACTCCGCCCATTGATGCCGATACCACTCCTGTCAAGTATACCATTTATCGTTCCCTTGATCCAATGTCCAATGTGGGGCTAATGGAAAAAGCCACAAAGATCGGAGAAGTAACTCATCCAGAAACTACTTTTTTAGATATAGGACTCGATTCATCACAGACCGTTTACTACGGTGTAGCCGTTACCATCCAGGAAAAAGAATCTACGCCTCTAGTGGAAGATAAATCTTTTCGCAAATTTTATTTTGTAAAAAGCGAAAAGAAAGAAGAGCCAATCGTTATAGTAGAAGAGAAGAAGGACGCTGTTGTAATTAATGCAAAGCCATTGCAGGTTACTAACCTTACTGGAGACGCAAGAAAGGATGGAATTCTACTTG
>JANMOF010000195.1:0-8641 GCA_031368925.1 Leptospiraceae bacterium | reverse complement strand
ATTACAAGAGATGTGAGTGGAGAAGGTGTTCAACAAGCCCTACTCAAAATCATTGAAGGAACAGTAGCCAATGTTCCACCGCAAGGCGGCAGAAAACACCCTCACCAGGACTATCTGTCAATAGACACTAGAAATATCCTATTCATCTGTGGTGGAGCATTTGTAGATCTAGATAGAATTATCAAGTCTAGAATTGGTGTTAAGACAATTGGTTTTAACTCTGATGCAAGCGCGAATTTAGATGATCTCCAAAAAACAGAAATATTAAAGAATGTTATACCTGATGATCTTTTGAAATATGGGCTGATTCCTGAATTCGTAGGACGACTTCCAATTCATGCAACTCTTGAAGAAGCAGATGTGGACACTTTGAAGCAAATCTTTACAGAGCCTAAAAATTCTATCATGAAGCAGTTTGCAAAAATCTTTGAACTAGAGAACGTAGTCCTTAAGTTTACAGATGGTGCAATTAATGCGGTCGCTACAAAAGCTATCAAACGAGAGTCTGGTGCCCGTGGTTTAAGAGCAATTGTAGAAGATATTATGATGGATCTCATGTTTCAAATTCCTTCAAGAGAAGATGTTGTTGAGGTCGTAATCACAGAAGAGTCAGTCATGAATGGCGAATCTCCCCTTCTCATCCTTAAACCCAAAGAAAAAATAGCTTAACTTCATCCCTAAATAAAAAGGGATGAAAAAATCCATGATTATGTCCGAAAGATAAAATAATGGATTTCAAGAAGATTAAACCAAACGATGTTCTGGGATTTTTAGATGAATTAGTTGCTAAAATCCCAGAAAGTATTTCCTCTCTGCTTACGAAAATAATGGTCGGAATTTTGGTACTCGCGATCATTTATGCAATGTATTATGGCTATGTTCGAGGGTATGGCAGTGCTACCCAAGAAGGACAGGAACTTGCCAAAGACACAAAGTCTCTATTCCAAGAAGACATAGAACGGGAATATAATCGAAAACGAAAGAACATCCGTATGCCAAGTGCAGACAGCTTAATTGGGGAAGAAATATATAAAACCCCCAAACAATACGAATCCTATGGAAGAGCAAATGAGGCAAATTCTATTTATGCGCCCGACAATTCCATGATTGACAATGATAAAAGTATTCGCACATTAAAACGTAAAGGAGACACTTCTCCTTTAGCAGAATTAAATCAAGTAGCTCCATCTCAGGAAATTCCATCCGTTGCTCCGGCACAGGAAGAAGGTTCAGATGGAAACCTTAAGCCAAAGAGAAAACTATACCTAAAGGATAATTTCGATAATCCGCTAAGTAGTTCTGAGAGTAGAGAACTAAATTCAGTACTTGATAAAGTAAATACAGATTTGCATTCAGAAAAAAAGATTCTAAATAAAAAAGAGCCTAACAAGGATAAAGGAAATTTATCTGATTCTCCAACAAATAACGAATCAGGGGCAACAAAAAAAGATACAGGAAAATTAGTAATTCCAGAAAAACTAGACAAGCAAGATAAAAAGGGGAAACTTTTACCCCTTGATGGCAACCGATAGATGAAGAAAGTT
Source organism: Leptospiraceae bacterium (assembly GCA_031368925.1). Classification (GTDB taxonomy): domain Bacteria; phylum Spirochaetota; class Leptospiria; order Leptospirales; family Leptospiraceae; genus UBA2033. The sequence goes on along the minus strand of JANMOF010000195.1, from coordinate 7,097 downwards.
AATTACACACTACGCCAGTTTTCTTTTTTAAACTTTGCACTGATTACTCTTTGGGTTTCAGCTTTTTTCTTAACTGAATTAAAATCGCAGGAGCAAGACATAAAGAAAGAAATCCATATTCCTTTCCCTGAAAATATTACGATTGAAGAATCTATCCAATTAGAAAAGAATAAAGCTAAGGGACCAATTTCGCAAAAGACGCCTAAAACGTTTTTATCAATCCCATTTCCGACTGATCAAATTGACTCCAAGAGTCAAGAAATTGAATTGAAAAAAGTAGAGCTAGAAAAACCGTTAGAGCCTGAAAAGAAAAATAGTTCTGCGCTAAATATTGAATTACCTCTAGAGAAAGTAATTGTTTTTCCTAAAATCGAATTAACAAATCCAATACAAATAGAACCAGGTAAAGCGCAAGGACTAATTTCAGCAGCTAAAGAACTAAAGCCCACAGGTCTTGATGTTATAAAAGAAGAAGTAAAATCTGCCTCTATAGTAGAAACCAAGAAAGCAACTAACGATATAGGGAAAGCTCTTCTCGATAAAGACAAACAAGAAGTAACCGCAACTCCCAAGTCTATCAAAAAACCTAATTCTAAATTAGATCTAGGTGAATATGCGCCAGAGGAAACTCCAAGTAAATCAACAACTAAAGATACTGTTACTAAGAAAGCGTCAGCCAAAAAAGCAACTGAAGCTTCTCCTGCTGCATCTGTCCTGCCGGTAACAAAGTTGCCAAATATAGATAGTGCAATGCAAAAAAAAGGAAAGGACAAAAAGAAATCTGATGAGTCAATTGCTCCTTTCGAAAGATCTAAGTATTACTTGAATCGAGATGATAAATCCTCCGCAACGCCTGAACTAAACGCGGCAACGTCAGGAGACGGTGAAAATTCTAACTTAGCAAAAATGGACCAGATTCGTTTACTTGCCCTGGATAGAAAAAAAAATGAGGCTAAGAATATTATTGAAGGAATTTCAGAGCCTGATTTCCGTTTTAAAGGTTTATACGAATTAGCCGTAGGACTAGAAAATTCCGCAAGAAATGATAAAAAATTAAAGGAAGAAGCAATTCCTTTTCATTTAGCAATAATTACAGAAGCTCCAAAAACAAACCCAATACTACCAAAGTCACTTTGGGCATTATCTCATCTACTTTTTACGATTGGTGATCATACCCCTGCCCTAGATCATTTATCAAATATTATTTTAAATCATAGTAGTAGTGAATACGCAGACGATGCCATTTATCTAAGTGGTAGAATCTATGAGGAAAGTACGAGTATTAGAAATTTAAACAGAGCTAAAAAATACTATGAACTATTCCTAAAAAACATTGATAAACCTGCTTTCAAAAACAGTATTTATTTATCTTTCGTAAAAAAAAGATTAGAGTTATTGGAAAATTAAAGAATACGAATTTTACAAAATTGCGATATTAATCTCTATTTGACCAAATCTAGAATAAAGATTCAAAGACAGTGTAGTCGCCTTTAAAAATTTAATAGATGAATCATTTGTTTCGATAACGTTAGGGGTGGTAATATCAATGAACTGACCACTCGTAGCAAAAATCCTAAGCGCGTTACCAGTAGTCATGTTTCCAATCTCACCAATAATGTCTTTGTATTCATCTTTAATGCTCTGATCGTCGAGTGAGGGGACAAGTTGCTTTGCTATTTTATAGGCAGCATCAAAGTTCATGCTATAAACAACTTCTCCCTTATAAGAACCAACTACCCCAATTACGATTGCAACTTCGTGTGATGGAGCTGGGCTTTCTTTAATTTTTAACTTTCCTCTGATCAATTCTACTTTCAGAGAATCTTTAAAGACTAAGGAAGCCGCTTCAATAAAGGGATTTACAAATTCCGCTCTAATTTCCATTTACTCTACCGATTTATCATTTCTTTGAATAGGATATATGCCGTTAAGACTTTGTTTGATTTCGTATAAAAACATTCGAACCTTGTTGCTACTATTATCGTTCATTGCAACTGTCTTCCCAATCGAATTTCCAGAATCAAGACTTAAGTCTTTAAATTCAACATAGAAAGTTTTATCTTTATCTGTGTAAGGTCCGCCAACTTTCCCTTTGCCAAATGACATATTGGTAATGTCTTTTAAAAAAGCTGAACCAGACAGAAATTTTGGTAAATCCGAATTAGAATCTTTACTAGGAGGAGCACTTAAGCTCGAAAGGGAGATTTTACTCAACTCTTGCGTTTTTGCTCCGGCGATTGTTCCTATAGCTGCAAGATTTGCATTTTCTGCACCTTTCACGGAAAGAATTTTGGCTTTCAATTCTGAAAGTTTTTTCTCTTTAGCTTCTGTTTGAAGCTTATTAAAAATAATTGCTTTTCTCATTTCCAGAGATTGAGGCTTTCCATCGGCTCCCATTGGGATACTTTTGCTTGCAATTGAAGCATCGTATTCTTTTTGAATTTCTGCGTCTGTCACTGGTGGAATTTCTCCAACCAATTTAGAAAGTTCTTCATCGGAAAAGGAAATGTACGAGAGGGAAAGTCTAACGTTCTCTAACTCAGAGCGAACTTTTTGTTCTTCCTCAGTCTCTTTCACGTCTGTAAATAGAAAGCGCTCATAGAGTTCAGAAGATAATACAGAATCCTGTCTGTAATGCATAGGAACAGAAAGTAAAATAGAACGATAGATTTCATCCACAGTTCTTACTTCATCACTAGCATAACCTGCAGAGGTTCCAGATTGGCTATGAATGCGCCTTGCTTCATTGGAAATATCTTCTTTAATAGAAATGTCCGATACATAGTAACCAGCAGCAGTTCCCAGAACTCTATCTATCTTTAAAGATTTTACCTGGTTAAAAGCACAATTTTCAAGCATAGAACGATCATCCGCTATGGTAGGATAACGTTGCTTAAACATATAATAACATTCAAGCCTTGCAGCTTTGAAATAATCAATGGGAATGGATTCATCCCCTACTTTTCCAGCAGTCATCTGGTCTTGTCCTGTGATAGTTCTAAGCAGACTCTGTTCTGCATCACCAGGAATAAAAGTAAAAATTAGCATTACAACTAAAACTGCGATAAACAGCCCTGCAAAAACTCTATATATTTTTTGTGCAAAGCTTACTGGTTCTTCTTCAAGTATCATCTTAACTCTCTTTATTTTATTACTCTTTTTAAAATGGGATTCTTGTAAAGAAATAAAAACTACTTTACTTTTCACCATTTTAATAGGATATTCAAGATATAAATGATTTACCTCGCAACAATAATGATTCTAATAGGTTTGCTTTTTTTTGTATTTGCAAGCCTCGGTCCGGAGCTAGTCAGAAGTTCCAAGAAGCCCAACTTAAAGCCATTGTCAAAGGCTCAAGTAGTAAGAAACTCTCCGCGGGCAACAAAAAAGGTTTTATTTAATTTTCGTTATCCTGAATACAAAGGCTCTACCGAGTTAGAAAGAAAAATCAGGCAAGAAAGGCGAATGGCAACTAGTTCAGTGAAACCAAAGCTAGAAGAAACAAAATTCGAAATGCCTACTCTAGATGACTTTCCAGAAGAAAATTCGATCTCTTCTTTTTATGATACAGCCCATACTAAAAGTCTAAATACGATATTAGAAACCCGTGAAAGAATTGAAACAATTCCCGTAGAAGAAGAAACAACCATGATAGAACTCAATGGACTTCTATTTCTGGACTATTCGAGAACGATTCCCTTCCAATCAAAAGATTTAAAGTCCACAATTTGGAGTGAAAATATGTTTCAAAACTTCAAGCGAATCGGTGTTGCTCGCATCCAACATAAAAATAATTCCTTTAAATTTATTACAGGAAATTTATTGACCGACTACGCATTTTCCGATATTGCTGAGGTTGTTTTTTTTGAGCAGGCATTTAGTATTATCCCCAAAAAAAGATTTCTACCCATCCCGCTGATATTTAGCGAAGAGGTTGGAAAACTAAAATCAGTAGTAATGAAAGAAGGGTTTTAAAGCTATCTCGCCTCTTTTAGTTTTCAGAAAAAAGTTTCCTTTTTTTTCTTGACCTTATCTTTTCTAAAAAAACAAATCTTAAAGGTAGAATGTACGAATTATTCAACAAAACTTTAAGAAAGCTTGGTAAAAACAGGAAATGCATTTATTTTCTACTATTCTTTATAATGAGTTGCAGTTTAACAGAAGATAGTGATTGTAAGAAACAAAAGGCAGGGGAAAATAAGTGCCTAAATGCATTTGTCCTTTTCTGTTCCGGTAATCGAACAAGAACGGAGTGCAATGGTAGTTTAGAATCAACTCTATTTATTGGCGGAATCTGCCAATATGATGCTCCTTGCAAGTCAGGCACAGATGATGTAGTAAAAGAAAAAGTTAATAGCAAAAATAAATGAAAATTAAAAAATTAAGATTTAAACAGGGCATGACCTTAATTGAAATTATCGTCGTCATTTCGATTCTTGGATTACTCATGGCTCTCATGGTCAGTAGTATTTCTGGACTAGTCCGTCCCTCTTCTAAAGATACCTCGGATAAAATGAAAGCAGGACTTTATTATGCTTATCAAACCGCCGTCATTTCAAATCAAACTGTACTGTTCGATATTGATATGGAGAAAAATAAATACACAGCATCTAAGCTCGTTAGATCGGATGAAGGGCTTAAAGAAAAAAAAGTCTTAGAAGTATTTCTGCCGTCCAATAATCGAGTCGTAAATGTTACCGATCTTCGCGGTGTTAAATATGAAACTGGACACTTAGTAATTCCATTTACCCACGATGGAGTTTCGGGTGATTATAATATTCATTTGGGGGAAGATGCTAATTCGATTACTAAATCCGTCTTGCTCTACAGATACAACGGGAAAATTGTAGTAAAGAACGGAGAAGTAAATCGAAGTTCGGGTGCCGGTCAAGATAATACCTTTCGAATCAAGGATCCAGATGAAGATAAGTAGTATTAGACGCGGTTTTACTCTCATTGAAATTTCGATTGCTCTTGCGATTGCTGCTAGTGCAATTGTATTTACTTTTTCGCTTATCAGTAAAGGACTTTCTTTACAGCGTCAAGCGGTTACTCTTACGAATGCGGTATTCCTTGCCAAGATTAAGATGGCTCAGATTGATGCGAGCCCTAAATTGGAGACAACTGCTTCCAAGGGCGATATACCTGGATACGAAGGCTATAGATACGAAACCGAAATCAAAGAAGAAGAGTTAGACCTTTTAAAACTTTCAGAGCAAGGCGGCGAAAAAAAAAAGAAAGCCAATCCTGATGATTTACTTGGTAGCAACGCAAATTCTAAAATGGACGATCTCTTAAAGAAAAGGGGTAAAACAACTGGCTCTAAGACCGGTGGGATAATCAAGGTATTTCGCATAAAGGTAAGCATTTATTTTCCTTCCGGTTACGGCGAAAAAGTATATACCGCTGAGACTTTAAAGTCTAGCACATTCTAAAATTATATGAAACAAAATCAATTACGAAAGGGCATGACGCTAATCGAGCTGTCGATTGTCGTCGCAATACTCGGTGTTATCTTCAGTGGAATCTTTGGAGCTTATTATGCAGCTTTAAAAATTTCTCGTGATTCTGATCCGCGGGGTGGAACTACACGAAAAGAAATTTTCTTTGCTTTGGAAAATCTACGATCTACATTCTCGCAAGTCTTCTATGTCCAAGGTCATAAGCGACTTATATTCGAAGCTAAAACAGAAAGCACAACAGGCGGTCGAGCGGATAGTGTTGTATTTGCCGCTAATCACACAAATTCAGAGGAGACTGGAAATCCTTCTGTGAGAGAAGTTAGTTATTTTCTCAGGCAGATGTGTGATGACTGTGAATACTATTATCTAATGAGAAGAGAAGACGAAATGGTAGATGCAGATCCGAGAAGCGGCGGAACAGAGCATATGATTCTGTCCCATGTCAGAAGTTTTCAATTGAAGTATTCTCAAAGGGGCGATAAATGGCAAGACGATTGGAGTTCTGCTGATTTAAAAAAGATTCCAAAGTTAATTCGAATTGAATTAATTGCACTAGTTGGAGAAACTGAACTAAAATATGAAACTCTCGCGTACCCGGGCTTATTTTTCAAATAAAAGAAGAGGAGGAATGATTCTCTTCCTAGTTGCCGCTATTGGTGGCTCTTCTTTTGTCATAGCCAATCAATACGCGGGCGACCGTATGATTGATTTTAAAATTGCAAAAGCGAATGCCGATGGATTTAAAGCATTCCTCCTTGCTAGGGCTGGTATGCAAGGTGGACTTGGGGCATTAAAGAAAGTTCCAGAAGAAGTCCTTTATCAATCAGGAATAGCATTTAATCCACCTCCTATTCCGATGGCAGGCGGGACTATTTATTATCGCATTTCTGCAGAAGATGGTAAATTTAATATTAACGATCTAATAAAGGCTTACGACAATTTACCAAATCTGAAAGTCCAGGAAATGATAACAAAGCTCTTTGAACAATTAGGAATTCCTAGAGAAAAAATTTTTCCAATCATAGACTGGATAGATGACAACTCAGAAGAAATGGGTGGTGGTGCGGAAGTTTATTATTATAGTAATCTAAAGCCACCCCGAAAAATCAAAAATGCGCAAATGTATTCTCTTTCTGAATTGACTGCTATAAAAGGGTGGAATAGAAAACTTGTTTATGAATCACTGAAGAACCCCGAAAAGGAAAAAAATGTTTCGAAAGATTTCTTGTCAGAAGAAGAAAAATTACTTGTTACAGATGCCGATTATGTATTATCCAATAACATTACAGCTTATTTACCATTTAAAGATACAGGAGATGATAGGATTAATATCAATGCCGCTCCTTATCACGTGCTCATGTCTATTTCTGAGTTTATGACGAAACAAGCTGTCATGAGGATTTTGAAATATAAATTAGAAAAAGGCGGGTATATAAAAGAGATTAATGATCTAAAGAACTTTGCAGAATTTCAAATAAAAACTACAAGCATGGGTGGGCAAACATCCAACCAGACTGGAAATACAGGAGCGGCTACTGCTAATCAGCCCCCTCCTCCATCCGCCAATACTGGGCAAAATGCACAGGCACTTACTTTATTTGATGAAATAGCTGGTCAGGGAACAGCGGTTTCAAC
>JANMOF010000167.1:0-42137 GCA_031368925.1 Leptospiraceae bacterium | reverse complement strand
GTTATCCTCCGATTCATTAGAATGACTCCTCCCTATGGGATGAGTTTGAATCAGATGATTTTTAAAGGAGGGTTTTTTGTTCTTTTCGCTTACACATTTTTTGTAGCTAATGCTACTTATCTGTGTGGCACAATTTCAGCCGGATTGAGTGTCCACTTTCGTCCGGATTCACTGTCCATTTTAAAATGGATTCGGTGTCCAATATCACGCGGATTTTGCATTATATTCAACACAATAATTTTTGAGGTATTTTGGGTAAGTCCTATTATTTTCTAGATTTTTTTACGTTGAAACCAATTTGGTCGATCTTTCGTTGAATTCTTTAAATTCATTATACAATTTGCTGACTCAATTTAGCATAACTAAGCATTCTGTTGTTTTTAATGCAGAATTCATATTCTCTCCCTTAAAAGCTAATTCTATATAGTTACAGCCTCAATTATTTTTTCCATTATATCGGAATGATTTACCTGATAAAATAATTTTGTTTCATCGGGCATTACCAAATCGTTCTCTTTAATTTTATCATAAATCATAGGACTATCTTTTACTTCAGAAGCTATCTCGCACATAAGTATTGAGCCATCGTCCCAATACTTTCGAGGACGAACTACAATACCGTTCATAATATTGCTTTTGAAAAGATAGCAGCTAATGATAACTACCCCGAGTTCCTTCAAATTATTTGCATATTCAATTATTTTATTATTTTTCCTCTTACATCCCCCATCAGAAAATAAAATAAGCATTTTATTTTCTGATGGGCTTTCTTTGAATCGGAAATAAGCTTCCTTAATAGTCTCAAATAAATAATTTCCATTTCTAAACATAAACTTTTTTAAAATAGGATCTATGACGAAATTTGGAATAAGATTTTTGACAATCTCAATCTTGCCAATTGATCTATATTCTGTTGATTCCCCAAATAAATACGGGACATGATATATAATCTCTCTTTCAAAATCTTTCTTGAATATATCATAGAGAATTGAATTGATAGTAGGCTCTAATACTTCGTACCCTGTATATTTTATACATTCCTCTGCTAATTTTTTTAAAAATAAAAAATCTATTTCTGAATCAATTTCTTTATTTAAGCGCTTAACTTTATAGATCAACTTTCGCCATGAGAAAAAAGTCCTTTTCTGTAAATCTGATTGCAAATATTTATATAATTTCGTGGTTAAATTATTTGCCTCTCCTATTTTAAACTCTTCAATAAGTTCGGAAAATTTCTTTTCATTAAAATGAGATTGGATTATTCGTTTAGAAGTATTTGAAGCAAAATTCTTTATTTTTTTTTCAATAAACTTTTTATAAATACCCTTTCTTTCTTCAAATACTGAATATGCAATACTTTCTAAATTATTCTTAAATTGAATTGAAACTTTTTCAGGATCGCTATTAATCTTATTTTTTAAAATTTCTATTTTGTCATAACAGGCTTCAATGGAATTTTGAATATAATTAGAACGAAATAACTTATTAAATAATTTCAGAATAAAAATTCTTTTATGTATTCGATTTTTTGATAATTTGGATACTGCACTCTTCTTTAAGTTGTTACTTAAATAAATATGTAATTCATCATACGGATTTTTCCCTTGCAACCTCCATTCAACTATTGATTTTGAAATATATGTATTCCATCTAGAATTTATCTCCTTTTTTAATTCTTCTAGGTAATCTTCATCCGGTATTTTATTTTTTACATAAAGTAAATCCACTATTAAATCTTCTTCATATCTATAATGTGACTTATCCATTATAAAAGGAATATAAAAATTACGATCTTCCTTTACGTAACCATGAACTCCAAGCCCAAGACAAAAGATATAAACCTGTTTATTTTTTTCCTTAGCTATTTTATTTTTTAATGCTACTTTAGTAAAATGGTTATTAACCGCTCTTTGTAACACTTCAATACAAGGAACAGATTCTCCGTCTTTATTTATTGTATTTGATTTCATTGAACCTGATATGTCCAATATTAACCCAATTAGAACATTATCCATTTGATACTGGACTCAAAAGAATTTGTATAAACTCCTCCAATATTTCAGGCTGATTAGAATGAAAAAAGAGTCTAGCGTTTTCTGGTATTACCCATCCTCGATTGGTAGCCGCATCTCTAATAACTTTCAGAAAAATGTTTGATTCATCAAATAATGATGAGCATTTGAAACCTCTAATAGCCTTTTCGCTCCAAGTTGAAGAAAATTCCGAAGAAAGAGTTTTACTATTTTGTATAGTCTCATTACCTACAAAAAGGATAAAAATTTTTACTCCAAAACTTTCTAATTCTTTGCATAAAATAGCCAACTCTTCATCAGAAGCTCTTTCAAGATTCCCATCCGTAAGAATTACCAATGTTGGATATTTGTAAAAAGGGTTTAGAAGTTCGGTTTCAAATCTTTTTTTTATAAGAACCAATGCTTCATATAAGATTGAATATCCATGTCCTACATCTGTGAATTGCGATTGTACGCTAAGCTGATATTTATCTTTAAAATTATTTAATTCGATTATGTTCGGTGTATATGGCAACGATTCCTTAACCGCTATCTCAGAAAATAAATCTCTTACTGGACTAGAAGAAATGATCTCATCTTTTTTAGAGTCACGCTTACCAATTCCTAATAGATTTGCAATATCCGATATAGACTTTCTAATTTTTCCAAGACCATATCCATAGGCAAAAATTGAAAGCCCAGAAAGAATTCCAATAGATTCATTCGTTTTCAAATATTGATTTGCATTAAAAGTCAAAAGGTTTACTGCTTTTTGAAAATCTTTTTCAGATATTGATTCAGCGGGTAAGTTATATAATGTGTTACTCATCGAGCTAGACACATCGAATAAAAAACCCAATAGAAGGGAAGGAGTCTCTTGATAAGAAATTAATGGCTTATTTTCTATTTCTCTTCGATCAATAAGGTATTCCGAATAGTATTTTAAAATTATTTCTCGATAGCCGTTGAGAAGACCGCAAATATCTTCCCAGAATTTAATCTGTATATTAAAGCTTCCTAATGCTTTTTCATTTCTATTGAATTCAAAAATTAAATCTTGAATTTTTATATCTCTATTCATCGTAGTTGCAAAAATTAAGGTGTCCAACTTTGGAGTAAAATTTCTAGCCTCTAATATTTCTTCCTCAATTTCGGTTTTCTTTAATTTTGAATCATTTCTCAATTTACATTGAATTCCATACAAGGCACTAGATTTATTTGGATAACCATAAACATCCACGCCATTTTGAGATTGCCCTGATCTGCCTCTTATTTGTGTATTATCATCTTTCCAATGAAGTGCAAAGAGATCACGAATCATATTTTCAAACTCTTTATCATCGCTTGGTTTAAGATAAATTGCGTTTGTTATACTTGGCATTTTAGACTATAATCCTGATTAAACTTCTATTTTATCTTTAAAGTTTACCTTATACTTCAATCTCAATACGATTTAATACACGTATAGGTTCATACACAGAAATTTCTGAGTTCAAACATTCTAAGCTAATAAAAATGCAATATGGAACGCCCTCCTCTAAATCTCTTTCCCAACCAGAATGACCTACAACAGCGAAATTAATTACATCAGTTAATTCATATGAATAAAGATAAGCCCAGTCTTTTTGTAAAGAACTGTCATTTCTTTTCGCATCTACAACTCTACCCCAATCTTTTCGTTCTCTAATTGTCCATTTAATTGTTGAAGGTGTTTCCGTTTCCTTAAACTCCTCAACTTCAGAACTAATATAATCAGTAACTTTTTCTTTAAAGACCTCTTCACTTTCTCCTAAATTACCACTAATCCAATCAACCCAAGTTGAAACGTAGGAATGCGAACCTTTTCTTGTTCTCCTAATTTTTGCTTTATATGCTAACGAAACCTCAAGTATAAATCTATGAGAATCAGCTTGACTTCTTAATTCTTCTGGAATTCGAAAAGAATAAATATGTGCTTTTCGAGGATTAATTATATTTTCCGCTACAAAAGTAATTCTTGATTTTGAATTTTCTAATGCTCGTTCCAATGATGGTAATCCATAACCAAAATAGCGAAGAGAGTTTAGCGGATTATAATTATTTGCCTTTTCTGACCATCTAGCCGATTGAGCAATGAGAGCACGAATATAAACAGAGCTTGCATTAGACCATTGAGATAAAATTCTTGCTGCTATATGAGACACTTTAGGGGCAGCAAAAGAAGTGCCTATCATATCACGACTAATACCTGGACCTCCATCAATAGTTGTTCTCGTTAATTCAGGACTTGTGCTAGGGTGAATTGATAAATTTGGATTTAATTTTTTCTCTCTAACCCAATCTCCACCATATTCTACTACATCTGGTTTTATACTTCCCCAAATGCCTAACCCTGTTCTACTAAAGGAAGAAGGCTCGTCTTTTTTTCCAAAAGATTTTAAATCAGTATTTTCATATTCATCTAAACTAATTGATCCAACAGTTAATGAAAAAAAACTTTGAGCAGGATTAGCAATTCTTGAAGATCTTTCGTTTAGGTAACTAGGATAATCTCTATTTGCCTCTAGATGATCTTTAATTCCAGGATTTAAAATATTCCTAGTTTGTCGTTTTAGATTACCGGCGGATACTATAAATAATACGTCGTTTTCCCAATTTAAAACATCTAAACTAGCAGCCCAATCAGACATATGCTTCAATCTACAGGGAGCATTTGAATTAACACTTAAATTAAATATTTTAGTTTTCAATGGAATGTAGTCACCTACAATCCTTCTCATTAATTCAGGAGGATATAAATCGTAGGGTATATTATTTTGCTCATCCAATATTCTTGCATTCTGAATCCAAATAAAATGAGAATGCTTACCTGATTTTGGAATTACATTCGAAAATAAAACAGCTCCGGCAACTCTTGTTCCATGTCCTCCATCTTGAATTAAATCCATTACAGTCGTATTCCCAGGCAAATAAGATTTTGAATCTTGTTCTAAGATTGCATCAACTAAATATTTATGCTTTTCTTGGATTCCGCTATCAATAACGCATACACGAGGGGCATTAATATTTGGAGAAGTAATTTCCAATTCATCCTCTCCGTTTAACGCGTCTTCTGAAATTTTATCTATCCCATAAGGATCGTATTCATTCACTTCGAATAAATACGGGAAATTGAAAACTAAATCTTTAAGCCCTTTTCCGTTAATTTGTATTCTAACTCCAAAACTATCTCCGAAATCAATATATCCTGTTAAAATTTTTCCTTCGTATATATTATTCAATACGAGATTTTCCAAATCACGTTGTCTTTTAAAGGAAATTTCATCCCTTTCCATCTCTAATTTCTTTTTCTCTTCTTGCCATTTAGTAAGTTTAGAATTATACTTGTTATCCGTTTCTCCTTTTTTCTTAGCAGGAAATTTTGATATATAAAGATTACACGATATACCTAAATCTACTACGTAAATCTCTGTTTCTGAAATAGAGTTCCATTTACTGAGTAGACTTTCTGATAGAATATTTTCGAGTCTCCAACTCTTACCTGTTTCAATTTCCCATAGTTGAGCAGCCTGATTTTTATCTCTTCCCGTTTCATTTAAAAATTTTAGAATTTTTTCCTTGAGGCTAATCAACTGTAAATCCCCAGCTACTGAGGATCCTATGATAACTCCGTCATCCTCAATAGATATTATTTCAATTCCAAATGATCGTAGTGAATCTATATCCATTTTATCAGAATCAATTTTTAGAAATAAAGGGATTGCTTCCGGTAATGGAGGCAAACTAGCATCTACTCGTTCATTAAGTTGATTTGCCCAATCATCAATAATTTGATTAGCCTGATTTAATAAATTATTTCCATGCGCACTTCTATTATTGAGATTATCTGTAGTGATTGGAGATTTTTTTCCACCGCCGCCCCTAGGAGGCTTGTACTTTGCGTCGAGACTTTGCTTTATTCTAAGATGTGGAAAATTTGCCATTTATTTTCCTGTATCTTTATTCTCTTCTATTGCCTTTAATATATGAGACTCGTTAACGGGTAAATCTTGTTTTAACACTGCTTCTTTGGAAGCATCCTGAGCTATTTTTACAACGATAGCAGCAGAGTATCCATTTAGTTTATTTGCAATTATTTTCCAATCTATCTTGTTAGATATTTTAATAGAAGACAATGTAGATTTTAATAACTGGTGAATTTCTTTTTCTGACGGACGAGGAATTTCTATTACATCATCAAACCTTCTAAATAATGCATTATCGAGACTATTTTCAACATTTGTAGTAGCTATTAAGATACCAGGAGATGCATATTCTTCCATCAGGTGCAAAAGAATATTTACGATTCTATGCATTTCGCCTACGTCATTATTGCTTTCTCTTTTCTTTCCAATATAGTCGAATTCGTCTAGAAGAAGAACGCATGGATAGTCAGCAATAGAATCAAAAAGACCTCTTAGATTTCCAGCAGACTCTCCAAGAAATGATGATAAGATAGCTTCAAATCGAACTTTTAAAAAAGGCAATCCTAAATTCCATGCAATTCGTTCTGCGCTCATACTTTTTCCGCAACCAGGATGACCATAAAATAATATTTTTTTTCTTGGCTTCAATCCAAAAAGAGCCAGACGTTCTCTGCCAGCATATTCCTCCTCTATTCTTCTAATTTTTTCTTCAACTGTTGGAGGTAAGATCATATGATGGCGAAGCTCCTCCCTATCTACATATTTTGCGAGAGGAATTTTATAACGTCTATCTGTAGGGATGTCATGTAAAGGTACAACTTTACCTTTTGGCTTACTAACTTCGTAAGCTAGTCTCTTCTTAAGAATTATCTCCAAATCATCTGCTAAAATTGAATGTCCTTTTTTTCTTTCATCAGATATAATTTCTTGTGCAACTCGAACAATTTCCAGGTTTTCTTCTGGAGGCATAGTTTTAAACAATCGCTTTAATAAACTTTTATTCATAATAATACCTCCCTTTTAAGAAATTATAGAATACGAAACGTACAAATTAAAAAAATTTTAATCATTTTTTAGACTCAATTGGTTATTTTTGATCTAATTAGCAATTTAGCAGACTCTTTATTTTTTTGAAACAAATTATCTTTAAATATTTTATGATATATTGCTATTCTCGGATTTGTAGAAACACTACTGTAGTCTTTCCTAGGAAAGCAAACATTTTATTTAAGCTAAAAGTTCAGTTTTTTCAATATTCTCGACTTCCGATTTGATCCCACTAACCAGAAGTCGATACTCCCCTACTCTCTTAAAGGTCTCGAATTTGCTACTTTTAAAAAATCTGTAATTAATCAATTTCCTCTCGGTCGATGACTACAACTTTTTAAATATTTTTCGATATATTCTTCTTATATTTCCTCAGCTCTTTTTCTTCACGAAATCCCAATTAGTAAAATTCCCCCTTCTCTGTATATCCAACTATCTGACGAGATGATTGAATAAAAGTATTTGTTCATTACACGAAGTGATGAAACATCATTGTTTAATGGTTTTCAAATACCTCTAAATATTTAAAATCTTGTTACGTGTGATGCCGCAAACTATTTTAAAAGATTTTCATTATTCGAGAAATATTCTTTACAATTTGTATTTAATTGTACTACTCATGACACATTCTTGTACTTAAAAAGGATTCTTTAGAAGTGCGATGTAGCACCTTACCAAGTCTCCCCTACTACATTCCTTTGAGGAATTAAAATTTTTAGCTTTAAGCTTTGGTTAGCAAAACAAGGGGTCATACTTTAAAGTCTTTCAATATTTACAAAGTCTATTTACATTTGAAAGACTTTTTTTCTCTTCTCTAAATCAGGTTAAAATAAACTTTCTTAAAAATGTGCCTTTAATAGTACAATTAGTCTAACCTATTATTTTTGTGTTTAATTGTACTACTCGTGACACATTTTTTAATTCAGAGTTTTTTAAAAAATGCGACGTCGCATTTAGTTATTCTCCAATTTAAAAAAATCTAGTACCTCTTTTCAATAAAATTGACAAAGCTTATTTTATGTCGAATTATAAAAAAATCCTCCCGTCGAGATTCTTATTACCAATATTCATTATAATCTAAAAAGAACTTTCATAATTAAGCAATGAGAGTCTTTTATAGTTTGATTTATTCATGATGTGCCTTTAGTAGTACAATTAACCTGCTTTAATCTTTTGTACTTAATTGTACCATTCCTGACCCATTTTTTACGTGCGACGTAGCACTTTAGAGTGATTTTTATTTTTTGGTACAGGGTTTTTGAAAAAATTTTATTAGAGGAGTCGAAATTTACTAAAATGTGCCACCAATAGTACAATTAGCAGAGGATATTTTTTATTCTGGAGTATTTTCAATGGTTTCAAAAAGATTTGGACAGAATTCTTGCAAAGTTTCTAGATTTTTTTTATGAGCACGAGTCTCTAATTTGTGACCATGCTTTCTTCTTGCGTTAAGACCAAGAGTACCTAAATAAGAAGCAAGTTTTTTCATATCAGGAAATTCATTAATTCGGAACAGTCCGTTTTTTTTATTAATCATTCCGATTTCAAGCATCGTTGTAATTTTTCTATGAACGGTTCTTCTTGCAAAACTCTCTTTTCCCATCTCAAGTATTTCTTTTAAACTTATCCCATTTATAGAATTTAAAATCAAAGTGTAAATTTCAAGTCCAGTTTTACCAAGCCCTTTATGTGCGAAAACGTCATCATTGAGTTTAGGAATTTGAATATTTTTATTTTCAAAATTCTTTAAAGCTTCGTTTTGAAATAAACCGAATTGGATTTCATATTCGCTTGGTAGTAAAGAAAGACTATTCGATCTTTTCTTTTCAACTAGCCATCCTGTTTGAATCAGTCTTTTCACGGATTTGTAAAGCGTAGTTTTATTGATTCCTGCTTGTTCTGCTAAATGTCTGATGGAAGCACTTACTAGATTGCTATTACTTTCTATTCCCTTCTCTATGAATGTTAACAAAACAACTTTATCAGTATGTTTAGTTGATCCAGTAAATGTAATTTGTGAAACTTTTTCTTTTAAGTCTTTTAAAGTTTCAATTACTCTGGATCTTTTTTTTGAATTAATCGTATTAGCGTTATTGTATGATTGTTGTAGCCATCTAATTCCGTTTTCTTGACTTTCCTGGTAAAGTTGAGAGAATTTACTTCCTGGATAGGCATGAGTTATAAATGAGCTAAGTACAGAGTGAAAGTCTAAACCTCTACCAACGCACGAAAGTACAATTCCAAATTCGTGCGCCGATCTGTCAGTTTCTCTAAAGCTTTTTGGTCTGTCTAATCCAGTAAGTTTTAAAAAAGCTGTCTCTGAAAATCCAGACGGTTTATCATGGATGACTTCTAGCTCTTTTGATAAAACAGGAAAGAATTTGTTTAGGAAATCTAATTTTCTGACATCATCTATATGAACAATTTTTTCATGATTGAATAATGTTCTGTATTCTCTACCGTCGGGGTGAAGGCTGCCCTCGGAAATTACTTGTTGACCATGCCCTTTTAATTCTATTAAGACTTTTCCTGATTCTTTATAATTTTTGCCCGCAGCAGGAAAGGGTAATCTGAAATAAATATGCCCTCCTCCTTTTTTCCCGCCGGATAGAATTGTCCAAGTTTGAAACCCTGCTTTTTTAAATTTATAAATCATCTCATGAAAAATTTCTTCATATTCGCAATCTAGAACTGCTAAATTTTCTGATGCTAAGCCCCCTGCTACGCATAAATTAAACTCTATATTCAAATTTAACCAAAGCTGAATATCTTTTCTATATGGTCTATGGTATTGAAAATGTTTCCATTCAACTAAAGGAGTTTTTTTTGCTTTATGAGCTGGAAATACTGAAAGTTTTAAATCATCTCTATAATGAAATATCTTTTGAGCTAGGTTAGAGGATTGGTTGTTATGGGAGGTGTACATAACCCTCCCCTTCTTCCAAATGTTCTAACAGCGTACAATAGCCCATTACGAAAGGATTTAAGACCCTTTGTAAATGATAGCTTATGGGCAGTTGAAAAAATAAGAACATTTCCAGATATTTTTTATAGAAATCTGGTGAAAATAGGGAGGTGTCATATAAAACACAAAAAAGTGTTAAATTTTTCTGGACTTTTTACCGTACATATAAGTATGCTGCACGTAAGAAAGCATATCTGATAAAAGCTTCAACCAAAATGTTTTTTCAGAAACGTCTACTTCAAATCGCCAAATTTTAAGTGGACACTTACAGTAAAAAGTCCGGTATCCCTCAGATGCCGGATTTCTTTTATTCCTTTAAATTTAATAAAATTTCATTAAAACCTTCAAATTAGATTTACGGTACACAGTTTAAATCAGTTTATTGTACTGACAACAAAAAATATTAATGCTACATAATTTTTCATGTACTGGCTTTCTTTTCACTTAACGAATCGTTAAGAATAACGATTACTTCTTTTTCTTCTTTCCAATTGTTGTTTGAATAAATTTATTAAGATAGCTACGTCCTTTCAATTCGATAATTTGATCGTAATAACTGGCTCGTTCTTTTTCTAGATTCATTAAGATTTCATTTTGTTTTGCGATTCGTTTGTTCGTCTCTACAGCTTTTTTTTCTAATTTATGAAGTTCCGATGAAAGTTTTCCATTCTGCCCTTTCTCTTCATTTCGTTTTATTTTTTTTCCAATGTTAGCAGTGTTAATCGTAGCTATGTTACCCGACTTATTTATATATGTTCGAATTTGATTTTGATTATTTTGGCTCTCACTTAACGATTCGTTAAGTGAGGCTTTTATTTCGTTTCTCATTCGATTCACTAAGTCTAAACTTACTTGGCATTTTTTAGCAATGGCATTATTCGACCAAGCATTCCATTCTGCATCATTCAAAAGAGTTACTACTGCTTTTCTTTTATCTTCACTAGTCCTGTTTAATCCGTGAGAACTATTTGCACTTACACTAAATAAAACTGCATCTCTAAATGTTCCTATTTTAACTTCAGCAGAAAGATAGGTTAGATTAACTTTGAGAGCTGCATTAATACGATGAAACCCATCTGCTACATAGTATTTACTTTCAACATGAAAAACGATGATAGGAGGAAAGCTAATTCCTGTTTGCATCTTTTCCGCATAGTCATTGATAGTTTCAATATTAAGAGATTGTCTAGGTTGCAGACGTATGTCTTGGATGATGTCGCGTATTTTGAGTTCTTGCAAATTTTGCGATACATCTGAACCTGCTCCAAATCTTTCTTTTTTATTGTTTAAAATGATTGCCATAACCTAATTCCCTTTAATGAAATCCAAAAGACTTCCCAGTGCTTCTGAAATTTTAGCATGACGCCTTAATCCAATGTCCTCATTTCTATCTATTAGTTTTCGAACGGATATATTATTCATGAAACGTATGGTCTTGCAATTTCCAAAAGCTTCCATGTATTCATTTTCTTCTTTCGTAGTATTCTTACCTACACGATTCAGAACTGCACATTTCGAAACCGTTTTGATTTCATCTATTTCAGACATTGTAAAAAGAGCTGACTCTAAATCAAATTTAGAAAGCAGAGTAGGGATAATAACTTTGTCGCTCGCAAAAATGGAAGCTACAACGAGACCATTAAAGGTTGGTGGATTATCTATTAAAATATAATCATAGCCTTTGAGCTTATTCAATTCTTTAGTAAGTTTGTTTTGGATAACATTATTCTGGATTTTCAAAACTTTTAAACTGCCTGGAATAATTGAGAGGTTCTTAGAAATAGGAAGAATGCATTCCTCAATTTTTTTTGAATCACTTAATAATTCATAAATTCCAATACTGTATTCCAAATTAAAAGCAGAGGAGAGGGAGCATTGGCTATCCAAGTCGAGAATCAAAACCTTCTTCTGATTATTCGCTAAAGATAAGGCTGAAAGATAGCAAAGAGAAGTCTTGCCAGTTCCACCCTTTGCATTGTAAAAAGAAATAACCTTCATTTACTTAATTCCTTAAAACCTTTTTCAAAATAAAAGCTGGCTGACGCTGAGAGTGAACGCTTGTTTAAGATTGAGTCTTTTTCGAGAGCTTTTAATGCATCTTGGTCTATCGTAATAAAAACACGTTTCAATGGTTTCGTTTTTGGCTTTCTAGGTCTTCCTAGTTTAGGTTTCTTTGCATCCATAATTTTCCCTTTTCCCTTAATAATTAGAAGATAGTAGAGGAGTCAAACTATTTCGTTTCAATAGAAATAATATCGGAAGGATTGGTATTTATAATAACATTTTGTATTTTTTTGTAACAAAAAATGTTTTTTTAATATACGAAAAAACAATCATTATTTGTTATATCGAAACCAGTACAATGACAAGGATTGATTCTAAAATGATGCAATTCCACACCCCAAACCATAAACAAATAAACGTAAAATCTAAATTATATCTTCTTCCTTTGGTTGCAGCAGTAGGATTAACTTGGCTTTTTGTTGCTTCCGAAATATCTGAAAAGGAACAGGAACTAGTCAGTCTGCAAAATAAATTAGTTTCTAATCTAGGTTCGTTTACTGCTTACGACCAGGAAAATTTTTGCAGGCTGATGCTAGAGATAAAGAAAATTAGCATCCCATTTTGCAGCAAACTACCTTTGAATCTTCTTAGAAATATAATAGGTCTAACAAAGGATGATCTTCGGTTTCTGTTAAAATTTTCTGCAAAATTTAATCCAGAACTAACGATCAGAAACCAATTAAAAGGGAGTGGTCAGTTAAAAGATTTTGCAAGATCTCCTAATGTAAAAGGCGTAGATCCAGATGAGGTACTAAACAAAACGACTATAGATTTGATTGACTTTTTCAAAGAAAAGCTAAAAGATAGAAAAATCAACGAAACACAAGTAGATCGGATTATCAGACAACTCAATAAAACAATGGAAGGCAGAGATTTGAATCCTGTTCAGAAAAAATGAATACTATGAAAATAGAAATTAGATACTTATTAAATTCGAGTAAAGACTGGTCTAATCTTTCTTTGACGTGCGAAGAATATTTTGAGGAGTATGAAGATATTAAAGAGTATTCTATAGATGACATACCTAAACACGATTTGGCTCACGGGTATTTGAATATTTCCCCAAAAGATATTAGCCAGTTAGTATTGTCAATTTCTGAAAATGAAAAAATAAAAGTGCATAGCTTTACATTTTGGAATCATGGAGATAATTTTGTTATCAATATCAAAGACCAAGATTTCAACGTATTAGAAGAACAGATCATAGTATCTAACCTATTAGAAAAAGAACCGAACAAAACTGAAGTTTTAAGATTTCGAAAAATGAACGGTTCATTAATCCCGACTTATCATTCTATAATCATAGATCAACCGAATGGCGAACAAGAAGAAGTTCTATTCGACACTTCCAATCTTAAAGAATCTTTACGCGAGAAAATTTTAGTTTAATCTTTTAAAATGAGCGTCTTCTAGAAAATAGGAGAGGCTGTTTGATTTCCTGTATTCAAATAAATCCTTTCCCCCAGGAAAAGAATCTATGGTAACTTCCTAGCCCTCATTATTCTATCATTAATTGATCGGTACAATGAGTAGAAAAGGGTTTTAATATCCGAAAGCCGACAAAAGACAGAAACTTCTTAAAACGAACGGTACAAATAATTTTGAGGGTTTAAAGAGCTTAGATTTCCGTTTTAAGTTTATATAGATGTAGTAGGTGAGCCTGTCTGGATGAGATAAACTGTAAGCGGTTATTTGCGCTATAGTCACGGTTTATGATTTTAGAGTTATAAAAAAGAAAAAGGCTGAATTTTTTGAAATTTCAAACTCACTTTTAAAATATTCCTTCCAGTTAGAAATATTTATGCCGTCCGTTGGAAAAGGATGCTTCGTTATTCTCAATTGCATATTCAGAGAAATGAAATCCTTCTTAGTCTGTTCCTATTCTTTTTTACCGGAGACTAGAAGAGCGTAAAGGTAACCTCTTAGTTCTGGTTAATTATTTTTGATTCCCCCGAAATTATATATATAGAATTTTCGGAGGACTTAAATTTTACATTTTCAATATGTGTGGTAAAGTTATTTCCAGAAAAGGCGGGAGCATATTTACAGAATTTACACTTTACGTCTTACTGATTGCTTCCAACAATGTAGGAGTTTAAAAAATGAAATTTCAATCCAACGAAATTCAACGTTTACCCTTGATTAAGAGAATAAAGTCGATTATTTTAATCTGAATACAGGATAATTCTACGACTTAAAACACAGACAAATCTAAATTAAAAAAAGAAAATTAAAAATCGCAGTCAATCTTGCGTAAAAATTTAGCTGAAATTGAGTGAATTGACTAGCCAATTGACTCGATTTTGACTGGTGAGGTGACTGAAAATTGACTCAGTCAATGACTGGTCAATTGTAAATAGGGGAGGAGGGGAATTGAAAATCGTAAACATCATCAAAAGGTATGTTTTGAGCATGTTTAGAAAATAAAAATCAAATTTTTTAAAAGCCAACTTTACAGAATTTGACTGAGAATCAACCGAAAGCTCGCATTTTACGATTTTGAAGCGTTGAAAGCTAAATTTAGATAAAACGAAGGATTTTCTAGAACCGGCATATATTAAAGTTCCCCATTAAAATATTCATAACGGATAGGTAAGATTATGCGCTTGAGCGACCATTTCCCATTTGTCGCAACTTTCAAAAAGTACTTTCCTTTTTAGTATATGGTTATATAAATAAGTTATTAAGTGATAAGGACAAGATACAATGAAATTAGTGAATACAATAGATTTTAAAACAGCAGCATGTAAATGGGGGAATATAAAATCTGGTATTGCAAAATTGCCACCTACCAATAATAAGCGTGACTTTGTTCTAAAACTTCAAAGTAAATACACCATGATAAATTATTCTAAAGACGATTTACCCGAAAATTTAAAAGAGATATTTGATTATTTTCCAGAGGAGGTAGATTTAAAATTTACAATATTCAAAAAAAACGGTATTCATTCGGAAGGATTCCTTAAAGAATATAAGCCTGATATTCACATAGCAAATAATCCTAATATACCGCAATTAGAATCTAAACCCGATTCATTTCAAAAGACTGTTTCTAATATAAAGCCTAATCCTGCAAACGATAATCATATTCCTAATAATTCTAATCAGATAGTTGACGTAGATAAATTAATACGAACCTTCTCAGATATACAAGATCGGAAATTCCAGGATCAATTTATTAACTTACGAAATTATCTAAACGAAAAAATAGCCCAGTCTATTAAGCCTGCTCCGGCTCCAATTAAGTTTGAAAGATACACTGATGAATTCGTAGATAGACTTAAGCAAAAAAATCAGGAATTAGAAGAAGAGCTTAAAAAACTCAAAACGGAATTGAAAAAATCAAATGATATGTCTTCATCCTTGCAGATAGAAAATGTAAAGCTTTCTACTCAGTTAGAAATTCTTTCAAAGGATAGGTCACGGGATGCTAAGCTAAAGCCTGTTGTAAATGAAAGTAAGAATCTTTCTACAAAAGAGGAAGAAATGAATGAGGCACTCAAGATAGAATTACGCAAATTAGAATTAGAAATTTTCCAGAAACAGCTAGAAATAAAAAAACTTAACGTTAATAACGAATCTGAAGTTGATGGAGGAATGGATTTTCTTGCATCTTAATTTATTTGTAATTTAATAGGAAATAGGTGAAGTAATAAAGGATTACAATAATTATGCGCTTTTTCTATTTTATATTTCTCGTTTCCGTTTGTATAAAAGAACATAAAAATATTACTAGTACCTTATCATAAATAATCTTTGACAAGAGTAATTATATTTTTAAGAGAAATGCTTTTTCTAAATTCTTCATCCTTTTTTAATTCACGTAGCTTTTGAAATATCAATATATAAACAGGACAAAGAGTAAGACTTAACAAGACAGAAAGAGAATAGAAAAATAAAAGGTCATAAATAACCGCTACACTTCCGAAGGAAAAAAACAGGAATGAAATAAAAAAACCAAGGTTGGGTAGGTTTGAGTAGAGGATAATACGGCGTATCTGGTTTGTGTTTTTCTTATCGAGTAGAATAAAATAATAAATTTGGATTCCGAGACTTAAAAAAAATCCAAGGTAGCAAGAAAGAGTAAGTCTTCCCGATACATATTTTTGAATGATAAATAATATTGCAATTGCACCTGGAAGAAAAATCAATTTTTTTAAAGGATAATAAAAAGATTCAGAATAAGAAGCAAGTATCATATAGAAGACGATAAGAATTAAGCCGATTTGGATTAAATTGTTCTTTCCGCCTTTTTCTTTTGATTCAAATGTTTTGTCAAATTCTAACCTATAATTTTCAGGGAGTTTAACCTTTTTTAAATTTTCAATTGTTTTTAAAATATCGGATTGACTCATATTTTCCATTCGGAGAGCAAAGGAAAGCATTCGCCTTTTATTCTTATGATAAATCTTTAGAGGGGCAAGGCTTTCTTTCTGTGTAGAAATGTCTGTTATAGGGACGAATTTATTGTCACGATTTTTGATTCGTATTTCAGTTAAGGACCTTTCCGAGTTTCTATACTCTTCTGCAAACCGGACTCTAACATCTGTTTCTCTATCGTTGTAAACAAACTTTGTTGCTACTCCTCCTTGAATAGCTAACTTTAAGAAATCACCAACCTCCGCATGACTTAGTTTTGCCTTCAAAAGCTTGTAGTCATCTAAAATAAGTGAGAGTTCATCTCTTGGAGGCTTGTAACGAAGGATAACTTCACTTACCCCCTTTAGTCCCTTTGCCTGATCATTTAATTCTTTTACAATTCTATCTAGTTCGTCTAGGTCATTTCCAATTACGTCAACGCTCATTTCTAAAAAACTACCCTGAGAGGAATCACTTGAGAAGTATAGAAAGCCGGGGCTAACATTACCCACACTTGTCTTTAGAAAATTAATGTATTCGGTGTCTGTTACTATACCCTCTGCAATCTTTAAAATGATTAAGGAATGAGACGGTTCAACTTTTGTCATCACCTCTTCAATTCCTTTTAGCCCGATTAGTTTCTTTTCTATCTTTTTTGTAATATCGTTTGTAAACCCAAACCCCGTGCCGGACGGTAATTCAACAAAGGCTACTAATTCTTTTTTGTTCGTAGCAAAATCTGAGTCCCGATCAATTGTAAATAAAACGTAGAGTCCATAGAGGATAACACAGGATAACACTCCTGCGTAGATTAATTCTTTGTGTTTTAAATCACCTGTTAAGTCCCTATCAAATGCAAAAACTTTCTTGATTGGAAATTTAATGTAATAAAATGATTTTTCTAGGATAGTAAGAGAAGAAAATTTCAATGTTACATTTCTAAATAATACGAATAGAATAGGGAAGATTACAAAGCTAATCCAGAAAAATAATACAGCCGTAACAGATACGATAAACATATTTTGAGAGTCAGTTAGGTTTAACGGTTTTAAAGAAAGGCTTAAAGATAGAATTAAAAAACTAAGTAAAAGGTATTCCTTGTAATACCTGTCATATTTATTTTGTATTGGAATTGGTTTATTGTCTAGGTAGAGAAACGAAAATGATCCTGTCCAAAGACAAAGCCCTAGTATCATTCCTGAAACGCTTAAGATATTAAAGCTAATAGCAAATAGCCTGAAAAGAAAAAAAACTATCATAAAAGAGCTAACAAGATTTAGTAAATGTATTAAAATAAATTTAATGGAGCGTGTGATAAAATAGAAAAAGTAAAAGGAGATGATTAAACCAAGTGAGATATTAAAAAGAAGATTATAAAAAGCCTGCTCGATTGTATCTGCCAGGTTATAACTCTTTAGAAGTGTTATGTTAGTAAAATTGAATTTAGAAATTTGTTTTTCTACTAAATTAGATATTTCAAGTGGGTTTCCTGAAAATGTTTTATAAATATAGATCCCGACCGTTTCCTCACTGTTGATACGAGAAGAATTATCTTCATCCCGAAACGCAAGAGATACTCTTGCAATGTCCTTTATTCGCGTTGTATTAGTTGTATTACTTAAATAAACAGATAGATCTCTGATCTGAAAAATATCTTTTAGCTTTCCATCGGAATAGACTTTATCTGATAGCTTGTTATTTTCTACAGTTCCTATTCCGGCTAATTTATTGTTAGCCTGAATTGCACTTACTACATCTCGTAGACTAATCTTGTAAGACTCGAGCTGTAATTTATCACAGGCAATGATGACCTCTCTATTTTTTCCGCCTGCAACAATTACCTGACTAATTCCTTCTATGTTTTCAAGCTCCGGCTTTAAACTTCTTTCTACAATTTCTCTGATTTCATCGAGTGGGATTCTTTCACTTTTTAAATTGTAGATTAAAATTGGAACCTGTTCAGGATCGTATTTAAAAACCGTTGGCTTTCTTGCTTCTCTTGGAAAACCACTTGATACTAGTTCTATTCTTTCTTTTAATTCAAGAGTCTTAAAGTCAAGGTCAACGTTACTTTGGAATTGGACATTTAATTTTGCTTTTCCTGTTTCTGTAAATGACCGTATTTCCTGGATTCCACCAATGCTTGCGATCACCTCTTCAATCGGGAGTGTAATTATTTTTTCAATCTTATTTGCATCAGCTCCTGGATAATCGAGATTAATCGTAAGTCCTGGATAAGTTCTCACAGGGAAAAGAGAAAATCGGGCATTGTAAAAAGACATTACACCTAGAAACTCTACCATTAAAAGTAACATGGAAGAAAGCACTGGTCTTTTGGCGACTAGTTCAAAGAACGCAAGCACTCGATTTATTTTCCTTTGAGGAGTTGGTTAAACAAAACTGGAATTAAAAAGAGTGTTAAGAATACGCAGGATAATAAGCCACTAATCACGACTACTCCGAGGGGTGCTTGAAATTCTCCTCCTTTTCCAAATCCTAAAACTACCGGTAGCATTCCAAGAATTGTAGTACTGTTATTCATAAGCATAGGTCTTAGAATTACTTTTCCACTTTGGATAACTGCTTTATTCAGTGGAAATTCTTCTAGATTTAGATGCAAGTATTCATAGAACAAACTTGCATTATCCACTACGATTCCAATTAAGAGTATGATTCCCATAAAAGAACTTACGTTTATACTCTTACCTGTAAGGAGTAGGGCAGGAAAGATTCCTATGAAAACGAGGGGAATTGTGCAAATCATCACAAGAGAGTATTTTAAAGATTCAAATTGTCCTGAAAGAAGCATGTAGATTAAAACTCCGGCAAGAATAAAACTAAGGAATAAATCTTTTAAGGATTCATTCAGGTTTTCTTTATCACCGGAGAATTGTAGTTTAACCCCATCGGGTGTTTTAATTGTTTTTACATAGTCTTCTATTTTTTCAATTGCAGATTCGGATTCTTCCGGTGTAAGGTTTGCTGATATTAGGTTTACTCTTGAGTTGCCGAGTCGTAAGATAGATGTATAATTATACGCTTCTTCTACTTCTATCATCTGTGAGAGTTCTACAATTTCAGAATTGTTTGTTCTTAGCCGCAAACGCTTAAGATCTTCGAGTGTTTTTAAAAATGGTTTTTGAAATTTAATTCGTATATCTACATCGTAGTCCCTGAGTTTGATTTTTGAGGTAACCTGTCCTTTTGCGCCGGTCTTTAAATAATTTGCAATGAAGTCAGAGGAGAAACCGTAGCGAGCTAATTGTAAGTTTTCAAATTTAAACCGGATTTCTTTTGTTTTATTTTCCATTGCTGACTTGGAATCTACTACGCCTGGAATTTCAGAAATTCCCGATTTGATTTTTTGTCCAAGGGATGCAAGTTCCTCTATATCATCCCCTACGATTAAGAGTTCCATCCCGCCGGAGTTTTGAGAGAGTAGTCCGCCGATTTTATCACCGCCTGGAGAGAATACAATTTCTGAGTGCGTGATCTCCTGTATTTCTTTTCTAAGGAGAGGAATAAATTCATAAGTAGAAAAGGATGAACTTTCTTTTAATACGACTCGCAGTATAGCCTCGTTAGTCGCTAATTTACTTCCTATACTTCCAATTCCTTCTTCGTCTTCTCCACCGATATTAGAAAGAACACTCCTTACATCTTCTTTTTTATACAAAAGTCCTTCTATTTGACTTACTATTTCTGAAGTTGATTTTAAAGGAGTGCCTGCCTCTAATTTTAAATGAATGGAAAATTCCCCTGTGTCAACTTTGGGTATGAATTCTTTTTTTACAAAAAGAGAAAGAAAGAATGAAAATGCAAACGCCCCTATGATTGCTGTGATAATTAATTGCGGAATTTTTAAACTCAGAGTAAGCTTTTTTTCATAGCTAGAAAATACTTTCTCTTCTATTTTTTCTATGGAATCAAAAAAGGGGTTAGATTCATTTTTTCTTTTCTTGTAAAAGACAGAGGCGAGCATTGGGACGAGTGTTAAAGAAATGACAAGGCTCATGAGAAGGGAAATTACAATTGCCTTTGCCATTTCAGAGAATACGAGTCCTATTATGCTTTTAATAAAAGCAATCGGTAAAAAGACAAGGACTGTGGTTGTTGTTGCGGAGAAAACAGATGTTGTAACCTCTTGTGCACCTGCAAGGACTGCATCATTTAATTTTTCAAATTTAGAAAGGTTTCTTTCGATACCGGATAATACTACGTTGCTGTTATCGAACAGCATTCCAACACCGAGTGCAAGACCACCTAGTGACATCATGTTTAAAGAAATATCGGAGATACTAAAAAAGAGAAATGTAGGAAAAAGAGAAGCGGGGATAACGCATAACAGGATAAAAGGGCTTAGGAAATTTCTAAGAATTAAAAGAAGTGCGATAAAGGCAAGGATTGATCCTACGATTAAATTTCCGAATAGGTTTTGAATAGACTGCTTGATAAATTTGGATTCATCATAGGCGAGTTCGATTTCGATATTATCCCCGAATTTTTCTTTTAGGGCGATCATTTCTTTTTGGATGTTTTCAGATATTTCAACGGTATTTTTCCCTGCCTCCTTGTATATATATGCGACTACACATTCTTTGCCGTTGTATCTTGCGATTCCTGTTCTATCTTTAAAGGTTTCTTCAATAGAACTAAACTCACCGAGATATACAGGTGCACCTTCTGGATTAACGGTAATTATTGTTTTACCTATATCCTCTACCTGTTCATATTCTCCAACTGCACGGACTAGGACATCTTTTTTGCCGACTGGAATTTGACCTGCTGGGTAATTTGCATTTCTTTGCATGATATGACTTTTAATTTCCAGAATTGATAGAAAATAGGAGTTCATTTTCTCCGGGTCTATATCAATTAAGATTTCTTTTTTGTATCCGCCTGTTAATTTTACAAGTGCAACTCCATCAATCCTATCCATATATACTTTTATATTTTCATTGATATAGGTTCTCAGGTTTTTCGGGTTGGTCAAATTTTTAGAAAAGAAAACAAGCTCTGCGATTGGAGCCTTTGTCGGATCGAAGCGGGTAATGATTGGTTTACTCGAATCCTGTGGAAGCATTTCACGGATTAAATCTATTCGCTCTCTTACTTCAAGTATTGCAAAATTGATATTTTTATTATTCTTAAATCGAATGGTTACATAGGAGTAACCTTCAATAGATTCAGAGTCTATTCTTTCTATCCCGTTAATTGTCCCGACTGTTTCTGTTATTGGCTTTGTTACTAGGTTTTCTATTTCTGTTGGGGAGGAGTTTGGGAATGCTGTTATGATTGTGATTTTTGGAAACTCTACGTTTGGTAAGAGGTTAATAGGTATATTACGTAGTGAGAGTGCACCGAATAGAATTACAGCCAGGTAGACCATTGAAGTAAGGATAGGTCTTGTTATAACTAATTTTTGTAATTCTTTTATCATTGAATGGGTTTTTTATTCAAATTTTGGATTTACTTGCATACCATCGCGTAGTTTATTTAAGTTGGCTATTGCTATAATGTCTGTTTCTTTTAAGCCTTCCAGAATTACTATGTTGTCGTCCTCTTTTTTACCTAGTTTTACTTTTGTTTTATATATAATTTTATCTTTTATTAAAAATACAAATCCTTCGTTTTCCTCAGCGGGTTGAACGGCAGAGTAGGGGATGACGACTACCTTTTCCGGCTCGCCTGTAATTATTTCGAGGCGAACAAACATTCCTGGCTTTAGGGTTAAATCTTCATTATCCAGTAATACTTTAATCTGTGTTGTATGTGTCTTCGGGTCTATTATAGGGCTTACTATTTCTACTTTTCCTTCGAATATACGGTCTGGGTAAATGTCTGTTTTTACATTTACTGCTAATTCTTCTTTTACGATTTTTGTATCCTCTTCGTTTATAAAAAAAGCTGCGTATACTTCTTTTATATATACAAGAGTCATGATTGATTTTGTATTGGAAGTTCCACCGGAATCTAGAAGCTCTCCCACACTTTTATTAATCCTTGCAACAACGCCTTCAATAGGAGAATAGAGAGTGGATTCTTTTAGCATTACCCGCGTGCTCTGCAATTGGACTGCGCTTTGCCTTCTATTTTTTTCTGCTACGTTTACTTCTGATCTTTCTACACGGGTATTGATATTTCTAAGGACTTCAATCTTTTCTTCCTTATCCTCCGGAATTTCTACGCCTGCTTTTTCTATGTCTTTATTTTTTAGCCCGACCATTGCAATTTGTTTATCACGCTTTGCTATGTTAAAAAAAGATTCTTTGGCGATAAAATCTGCTTTGGCGGCTTCTAGTTCTTCTTCTGAAATAGCCTCTGCTTCTAGAAGTTCCTTTTTCTTATCATAGATTTCTTCTGCTCTTACGTAATCTTCTTTCGTCTTTTCATAGGATAATGTGCGTTTGTCGGCTTCATTTAATCTTACATCCAAGTTTCTTTTTGCATAACCGTATTTTTCCCTGGCAAGCCTTAACTGTGCGTTAGCCGCAGCAAGGGCTGCTTGTTGTCGTCTTGTTTCTAGGATAAGACTTAAGTTGTCGATTTTTGCAAGCTTTTGGTTCTCTTCTATCTTTTCTCCTTCAGTAACAAAAAATCTTTCGATTCTCCCGCTTACTTTAGAATATACTTCTACCTGCTCTAGAGGTTCAATGATTCCTGAGAGTGAGATGGAAGGTGTTTTTGTTACGAGTTTAATTTTCAAAGCTTTGGTATTTGCAAGCTCCAACTCTTCGGCTTCTTTTTTTTTCTTTCTTTCCATGTAATCCCTAACAGAAAGCATCGGGGAATAGAACATTCGATTTAGGAAAGTTAGTTTGGCTCGTAAAGAGTCCCATGTCAGGTTACTGTAACCGATGGAAATCAGCAGGTAAACTAACGCCATTATAACGACATTTTTGAGTTTTGATTTAAGCTTATTAAATAATTCGCCTTTACTGCTAGGTGATACTTTATTTTTCATTGAAGATGCTTTATCTCTAAGACTCATTGAAGAAAATTCCTATTAAATTTTTATAGAATAGAAAGCGGCATAGAAATGAAATGCCGCTTTTATTTTTCAGGACACAGTTTTATAAATTAAATACGCAAATGTGCTTACTGAGAAAACCCATGCGAATACTGCTCTATTCACATTGTGGTTAAATAGGTATTTACCCATTTTACCAAATGTAGTTGCAGAGAATAATACTCCAATTCCAATAATTGAAATCCAGATCGCCATTAGAAATGAAAACCCACCGAGAGTAGTACCATCATTAATTGGAAAGATTGAATTTAGTATTAAAAGTGGAAAGAA
Source organism: Leptospiraceae bacterium (assembly GCA_031368925.1). Lineage (GTDB taxonomy): Bacteria > Spirochaetota > Leptospiria > Leptospirales > Leptospiraceae > UBA2033. Next base: position 18,446 of record JANMOF010000167.1, on the reverse strand, counting down.
TGCAAGAAAAATAAAACTTGATGCATAGAGGATGCTTGCACTTAGTTTTCCAAACGGTTTTCTTTTTTCGCCGAGAAGTGTAAGGATCAAAAGACAAATTATACTTAAAAATAAAACCATAAAAAACCAGAAGAGGAAAATGTATATTACATTGAAAGGGTAAAGGCTTAAAAAATAAGCAATAAACGACATTCCGCCTGCTTCGTAATTTTTACTGAGAGTATTGTTTAAATCAGTAAGCGATGAGAAATTTACGAAAAAGAAAAAAACATAAAGCGTAAAATACAGTATACTTAGATTCATACAGTGTTTAAATACAAGTGGAAAGATTTTTCCCTTTCTAAATCGTATTAACAAATTTAGTTTTCTTGCTTTCGGTATCAGCATGAATAAAAAAAACTGATATATTCTTTTAAAAAACCCCTTACTTTTTTTTCTTCTTATCATCTTTTGGCTCGTCATTTTTTTCTTCCTCCACGGAAATATTATTAATTACTTTTTGAATATTTGCATTTTCACTTGCTAATATGCCTGCTATCTTTAAATGTTTATCAGATTCTGCTTTAATATCTGCTGCCTTGTAAATCTTTCCAAGCTCAAAATGGGCGAGGGCGATTTCATCTGAAAAGGATATAATCTTTTTATAGACATTCATTGATTTTTCAAGAGCACCGGTTTTAAAATAGAGCTTGGCTAGAAGGGATAAGACTTCCAGGTTAGCACTGTCTTTTTTTAAAATGTCTTCTGCTAGTTTGATAACTTTTTCCTGTGATTCTTTATCACCGGCTAATGCGAATTTAACTTTCAAAGACCAGACTTTATTGTTTAAATTTACAGTATCTTTTGCGAGTGCACTATCTAAAAATTCTTCGGCTTCTTTAAATTTGCCACCGAAGTAATGAATCTTGCCTATATAGAGACTGATGTCTTTATAGTTCGGGTTAATATCATATATATCAGAGAATAGCTTAAGCGATTGTTTTAATTGCTTTTTATGATAAAGCGCAATTGCCGCATCATAGTTCTTTTTCATTTCTTCGGTCTCTTTTGCGCAGGCGAAATGAATTAAGAAAATAGAGAGCAGGAGAATGTATAGGATATATTTTTTCACTGAATGACCACCTAGTTTTTAAATTTTTCCTGAAATATTTTTACTACTTGAATGCATAAATTTTTAAGAAGACCTGCTTCATAAAGATTTCTTTCTTCTATTATAAAGCTAATCATTCCAACTTGCTTTCCTTGATTGTTATATATATTTAAGAAAAATAAATTGCTATCTATAGAATCAAGGAACTTACCGTTGTTATGCATTGCGATGGAACCCTGGATAAAGTAATTAAATTTGGCTATATCTCCGAGACGGATTATCTGCTTTGTATTTAGGTTTTTAGAAACTTGCGGGCGGTTTGGATAAAAATTTTCGCCAGCAGATGCTTTAAATTTTAAGGGGAGGTTTCCTACTTTATCTGGAAGTGAGTTATCTTCTTTGTAAAGATCCCCTGCCATTTCTTCTAAGTCTATTTTATCTGTCTCGAAGCCTGCTTTTATAAATTCAAATTTTAACATATCCTTTAGATTTTCCGAGGTGTGTGGCATATATCGAATATCCCTATTTTCAACATGTCCGAGTAGGATAACAGCCTTTGGTTTTTCGTCCTGTCTCGTTCCATCTACTTTCATATTATGAAAGCAATTTGCAGAAAGGTATATAGGGATAATTAGTATTAGGTGTTTTAAGTATTTCATTATTGACCTATCATAGAAAAAGAAAATGAAGATATAAATACACCGTTTACATCCTTTGCGGCACTTCCAACAGATAGTTGATAGAGCGGGTAATTGGCAACAGCCGGCGTTGTTTTGAGTAGATTAAAATCTCCGCCAGTTGCAATGTTTCCAAATTGGTTTCCATTGCAGGATGCTTCTTGCTCTGCGTAGGCAACTGTTAGAATCCGGCATCCGAATGGTGCTACGCTTTGACAATCTGTCCATGTTGCGCTTGCAAGTGCTATTGATGTAAGAGGAGGGGATAGTCTTTTTAAACTTGTAGCTGCAAGAGTTGCATTTGTATCCATGTATGTATTGAAGATAATTACAAAGTTATCCGATGCCTGATCTGCACAGTCGTTTGATGAGCCGGCAAATCCTGTTCCTGTATCACCGCCTGTAAATTGATAAGTCGATGCGGTTAATACCGGTTGTGTGTTATCCCAGAAGCATTTTTGTAAGGGAGAAGACCATGTAAATGGCTGAGGGTCTGAGGTTGTGCTAAATCCTGTTCCAGGGAATGAGCTACAGAGTGCGGTCTGTGTTGCGACTCCGAAAGCCTGTACCTGCGGGGTAGTAATTAAATTACCCGCTGTGAAAGTAGATGAGATTGCAGAGTTGACTGAGATATTAATGGCTGATTTTGCGCCTGCTCCTATTGCTACCGTGTAGGTAGTTCCATAGGACAATTTTGTGGAAGGTGTAAATGTTAAGGTTTGATTCCCATTTGACCATACATAAGCACCTGTAAGAGAAGGGGAAAAACCGGTTGCGTTTTGTGTGGTCGCTGTATCCATCGGCTGTGAAAAATTAATGACGATAGGCGATAGGGTAGGATTACCGAGACACCCCGTAGTAACTGTATTTGTGAGTATATCGGTATTAGCTCCTTTTCCTGCGAGGCAGTTTGCAAGGGTTCCAGAGGGGACGAGGATAGAAGATATGGTAGGAATTGTTCCTGCACTCGCAGTACTACCAACTGAAAAGTTTACACTGAATACATCTTTCAAGTCATGTCCCGATTTATCTTCACAGAATTTTGTAATTGTATATACATATGTTCCGAAATCAAGCTGTGAGGAGGGAGTAAAGACTAATGTGGTATCCGTTGTAGTATAGAAACCTTTTACGGTAGGTACGATACTCATTGCTTGAATGCATGTATTCATATTCATGGGTCTATCAAATAGGATTGAAATAGTTTGCGATCTTGGAAGGTTTGTATTTCCATTGGATGGGGTTGCTGAGAATACTTTTGGATTATCTGAGCCACCGGAGGATCCGAGAAAAGAAAAATATTTCTTTAGATCAGCGGGTGAATTTTTACAGGAGTTTATGACAGTAAAAACCAAAGTGTAAAGAATAAAAAAATTCATGATCTTTAGTAGGTAATGCGTATTAATCTTCATCATAAAAGAGTCCTGAATTTGCTTTTTTCTTTTTTCCGGTTGCATTCTTTTCACTTCTATATTCCAACTGTTTTTCTAATTCCTTTGTGGATGGTATTTTTCCAAGTCCACCTGCTTGCGGGTTTAGTTTTAGTAAGATAGAATTTCCTCTTCCTTTTGCTATTTCTAGAATTTTAAGTTCTGCTTGGTCTACGTTTGTGACATTGGTAAACTTGTATGCCTGAATTGCATAATTTATAGTAGCCTCTGCAAGTTCGTCTTCTGTTTTTACAAAATCCAGTTCAGCAGAAATTAAATCCGTTTTCTTTGAAAAGCCTGTTGAAATTTTACTCATTGCTATTCGTAATGCTTCATACTGAAGATATACCTTTGCGTTTGCGATTCGGATTGAATACCAGTATTCAGCCAATTTATCATGCGTCTTATACACCTCCGTTCGTATTTCATTCTCAAGGGCTTTGTGCTTACCGACTAACTCTTCTAACTGAATTTGATTCTCTACAATTTTACGGGAATAGCTTAAATCATCCCAGAGGTGAAGGTCAGCACTGTCAAAAGAGTTATTCCCTTTTCCAACCGATTGGGTTCCATATCCGGGTATTCGTTGTATACCTGTTCCATCTGTTTGAACTCCATAATTTCCATTGGACTTTGCTGTGTTACTTCCTATTTGGGTGGATACGGTAAAGTTAAATCCATAGACATCGTTTTTAACGGGTAATAGTCCGTTGACGTTCTGTCCTGCATAAGCACCAACGCTTATTTTAGGCTGCCAGTAATTCTCAGATTTCTCTTTTACTTTTTTTAAGATTTCAACGGATATTCTATTTTTTTTGATTTCTTCTTTATTAGAAACTGCGGCAAATGAAAGTTTTTCAACTTCTACTTCCGGCGGGTTTATGATGAAATCTGCAAATGGATTTTCTTCTAGTAGAAGAGGGACGGATGGATCTAGATTTAGAATTTGTTTTAGTGTAAATAGAGCATTTCTATATACTCCTTTTGCTTTTGTTTCGGCGAGTTCTACTTCTCTAAACTTCGAATTGATTTCAATGCTTTGTATATCTGTCGCAAAGCCTGTCTTTCTGAGTGCCTGCACGTCGGCTATTTGGGAGAGAATTCTTTCGTAGGATTTTTGTACGAGGTATAGTTTACCACCGGCTAAGAGTGCCTCTAGATAAGCTTTGCGGATTTCAAATGTTAGCTTCTCTTTTGTGATTTTAAAGTCTCCTACATTGGATATTTCTTGTAGCTTGGCAATTTCTACTTCCATACTTGTATCACCACCATCATAAAGGAGTTGTTGCACAGTTACCCGCACATCGTTGTATGCACTATCATTCTGGTTGATATTTAGATTCTTTAATCCGAAATAGGAAACGCCAACACGAGGTAAATAATTTCTCCATTTCTCTGTAACTAACATTCTGAAGGCTTCTTTTTTTGCGTGAATGGATTGCAATAAAAAACTATTTGTAATTCCGATTAGAACTGCCGAATCAATATTAAGACGAAGTGGTGCAGGGTTTGATTCGAGGGGAGTGTGAATAGATGTGTTGTTAGGGAATAATAATATTATCCCTAACAGGAAAACAATTTTTATATTATTTATTTTTTTCATATATAGTTTACTTTCCCTTTCAATTTTTTTTACAACCTGCAATTGTTACTGGTACGGCAAATTAAAAAAATATTTTTTATTACTCTCATTAATAAATAAATATTCTTGAGGAGAATTATAAAAAACAGTGGGTTATTATTTTAATGGGGTGGATAATAGCAACAACTTTTTTTAAAAAAGTAAATATTGATAAAAAAGTTTAAGTTTATTTTTTACATAGGGGTAGTTAAAAAAAATAAAAATCCGCCCCACGAATTAACAAAATAAGAAATGCTATTTTTTCATTTTTCTTAAAAATTTTTAAAGTTTGCTAAAATATTTTTTATTCGATGAATCTTTCTGGCGTGTGTTTTAAATGCTGAAAAAAATTCATTGAGTCTAAAAAAATTTTTTTTCGATTAAATTTTGTCTCATAATAATTAAAATGAGGCTTACCGGTATTTACTAGTTTCAATCAATTTCAGATTGATTGAAATGCGTTTTGATGATGACTAAATAAAAAATTTACAAGAGTTCTATCAATAGTAGAAAACTACAGGATTCTGATTAAAAAACACATAGCTAACCAGTCCATTACAAGAGGTAAACTTAAAAAAGTATTGACGGATTTTTTAAAAAGGAAAAAGTACTGCGCTAAATTTGGAAGAAATTTAAACCGAGTCAAGTATTACCAAGTTATTTGCGCTCTGAGAATTATTTCCAAATAAAAAAGTTAATTGAAAGAGGCAATACAATGGAAAATACAAAACTAAAAAGAATAGTAAAGGGGCTAAGAAGGATAAGCCTGAGACGAGTAGTGGTGAGAGTGCAAAGTTTACTTGCACTGACCAGTTTTGTATTTTCGATATTAACGACGGGGTTAATGATAACACCGCAGACAGTAAACGCACAAGAACCGATATACCCGATAGGATTAACCGGTGGAGGGCAAACGGGAAATCCTGCACTGAGTCTAGACAATTATGACGCAGCAGGAATGGGAGGATTTTTTCAAGATGTGGCGAACCAGGCAAATGATGTAGATTCCTGGATTTCACTTGTAGTGGATGGACTTGGAATGCAAAGAGCGGCATGGGAAAGTAGTGCTGATTTGCAGATACAGAATTATGTGGATAATCTGAATGTGTCTGATAGCTACAACGGAATTGCGAATTATCGTGATGCGTTATTAAAAGAATTAGAATCTCAAAAAGAAGCTGCTCTTGAGGTATGGGAGCAAACGGCTAATACTGATATAGTGTTACAGTTGAATAGTTATTTAGCAAATCTAACAAAAGGGATATACACAGATTCAGAGCAAAATACAGAGACAGATCAATCAAACGCAGATGCGTTATTACAAAATGGTAGGCTTACACCTGAGCAAGTGCAACAACAGTATAACGAGAGTCGAGAGAGATGGGAGAGCGAATTTCAAACCTCAGCGGATAACGGAGTAAAGCAATACAATAATTCTTTAACAACGATAAATGATGACTACACAAGGTTTCTCGATCAACTAGATTCGGCAGATGCGAACTTTCAACAAAACCTACAAGCCTTAAATGATTACAAGATGAACGTGGTAAGCGGGATAGATCTGACAGTCAAAGGTTTAAGTGATTTTTTACATAATGAGGCTAATCATGACTTGTTTTACACAGGAGACGGGACGGCTACCCCCACTACAGCGGGAAGAGATTTAACTGCTCTAATTGCAGACTTTCGAACGAAGATAGATGAAATGAACGCGGGGCAAAAAGACTTTAGCCTCATCCTGACACAATTGGGAACAAGAATGCGGGATTATTTAGGTACACAGGCAGGATATGCAACCATAACCCAGGCAGAACATGCGGCTAAGGTAGATATTAAATATGTAAACGCAGATGAAATCGGGAATGCTGATATGTATAGCCGAGTAGGTTTGCAAGACCAGACTTTTAGGGATAACAATGGGAATATGACTCCTGCGTTTGGGCACATATGGACATATATGCATAATCAACCAAATTCCTTATCCCAATTCGTGAAGGACACATTTAATAAAGCCGACCCCCGTTACCAAGTATCCATTTTAGATACAAATATGTTTGCTTATTCAGATCCGTATAGGGGTGATGCGGTTACATCCAAGTTCTACACAACTTGGGGGACTGAAAAAAACTTTAAGACTGATAAAGATTCATTTCATTATTATGAAGTAACAAAGAACTTTTGTTTTAATTGTAGCTCAGATCATGTTACGCAGGAACATTTTACATACAAAATAAGTTACTCAGTGCATGACACAAAGGAAGCGGAAGATAGCGTTACCTGGCAAAGTTTTGCGAACCAGTTGAATACTCAGTTTAATACGTGGTCTAACACAATATTACCCGCGATCGGGAATTGGGAGGCACAGGCTGCGAATTACAAAGACTTCTACGCGCAGTGGAAAAGCAATGCAGATACGATGAGAGTAAATGCAAAGACAGAGTATGAAGCATCAGTGGCAAAGGTGGAGTCCGATAAATCGAAGTGGTTTATTTCGATGGAGAATCAGAAACGGGATGCGGATGCGAATTGGGATAAATTGGAAGAAGTAGCATATGCAAAGAGTGATGATATGACGGGGAGTGACCTGAGTGCTCTTTTAAATGATGCGTCTAGTGTAAATGGAGTGAGTTTAATTCAAAGTCAAACGGCGGGTAATTTTAGTAATGCGCTTGCTGGGATAGAGAATACAAGGTTTACCTTTAATAAGACAGATTACAATGCGCAGGTAAGAGACATTATCTCCCCGAGGACAGAAATAGCAAAGAAGGGAGGTGAGCTTGATTTTGGTCAGATAAGCAAGATGGTATCTTCTAACATAGTGATGGAGACAGTGAAGTCAGGTTTGACAGATCCGTTTGGGACACAGAATTCGTATTCGGTATTTAACCCTGACATCAAAGCTCCTGATTTGAGTGTAACAGGGATTGACCTCGACAAGGCATTTTCAAAAACATTCAATGGAGTTCAGAATTTCGCATATGTAAATGGGACGACAGCGCTTGCAGATAAATACCAACAGGAGTATTACGATTCGATAGTGAATCAATATAAGTATACGTTTAAAGAAGACGTGATGTATGATTTGAAGATGAAGGCTGCGATAAAAGAATGGAATGCGGACCCAAAGAATGCTGGAAATCAGATCGCTCTGGCAGATCATTATGATATAAAAGAAGCTAGAAAGAAAGAAGAAGAGTTATTCAAAAAAACTGGAATAAAACCCCCAGCAGGTCATGAGTTTTCGAATGAACAATTAATCGCATGGGAAGAAAAGCATAAAGCAGAAGGTGATATTGCAGTATTAAGCCCACAAGAGAAAGAGGCATATGAGAAAGGTGGGTGTTATGCAGATGTAGTGAATAACTGCGGAAAGTTTATGGAAGTGAATAAGGATTTAAAATCTGTAAAAGTAGAGAATGGTCAAATCGTGATAGTCCGCGAGATAAGTGATGGAACGATCCATAAAGGATCGGAGATGGTAAAGGAAGGAGACCCAGATTACAATTTAGTAGGCGGTTATTCTTCGGGAAGACAGTTGGATGTAATTCGTGTAAGCCTCTCGAAGATGGGATCGGTGATACAAAATCCAAAAGATTTATTCACGGAATGGAGTAATGAAGATTACAATGCGATAGCGAGTAATTTGTATTCGAAAGTAAATAAACTATATGCATCAGCGGCAAATGACAGTAAACTTATAACAAACGGGGTACAGGATTCTGTTGCTAGAGGTGATCGATATATGAAACTGGCTATGGGAGCGGCACAAAATGCGGTAGCACAAGACCAAATGGTGCAGAGTATAGCCCAAGCGTATTTGACCGGTGGGATGGCAGGAATTCAGTCGATGATAAAAGACAAGATCCGAGATGCGTTCATAGACAAGGTAGCAGAGGCAACGGGTATTAACCCCGACTTGGTGAGATTCGCAACTGGTAGATTTGAACAGGCAAAAGTAACAAGTAAGATGAATTCTTCGATGGGCGGAGTAGGGAAGGCAATGGGAAGTATGATGGGCTCGGGACTCGGAGCAGGACTTGGAATTGTAATGGGACCTGTAGGATTTATAGCAGGAGCGGCTCTCGGAGCTACAGCAGGAGGAAAGCTAGGCAAAGGGATGTTAACCGGTGGAGGCATGGGAGCAATGTTAAATAATCCTGTATTTCAAGCGGGAGCAACAGTAGTGGGAACAGCGATTGCGGGACCTGCTGGTGGAATGGCAATGAATAAAGCCTTAAAAGAAAATTCCCTTGTGAAACAGAATAATCAATTGAATGCATTGAAACAACAGGAGAATGCACTGATTCAAGACGTAGCAGGACGAGCAGTAGCAAATGCGATAGGAAGACCGGATGCAGCCGGTAACTTTTCCCAAATCCTTGGAGGATTAAAGAAGAGACAAGTGGCTAAGAGGCAGAATGCGCATTTAGATACAGTCGTAAGTAGTGGAGTCGCCAGTGGAATGAAGATGGTATCCGGCGTGGTGAATGGAATAGTGAAGAACGCAGTAGTAGCCTTTGGAGGCAGTGGAGAGAACTACGATAGATTAACCGCAAGTCCGTTTACGCCAACAGCAACCTGGACGGGAGCGGCTAAGGTGGATATGTCGAAGGAAGGCTGGAAGAATCGGTTAGAAGAGAAAGCGATGACTGATTTTCTAGTGGCTAATGGAATGGATGAGAGTATGGCAAGCACTGTTGCTAGCACGACGAATGGAAAGATAAAAGCAAAGAAGGCGAAGAAAGAAGAGAGGATTAATGCGATAGAGTCTACGGCAGTGACTGCCATCGCTGTAGCAGCCATGGCAGTCACTGCTGGAGCGGCAACTCCTTTATTAACCGCAATGGGAACGACTGCGCAAGCAGCGTCTACGGCTATCAACGTTGCAAGCATTGGTCTTAGCACGGCAATTGGTTCAAGGACTGGAGGCACTCAGGGGGCTGCGGCTGGATTTATGAATGGTGTGTTAAATGCTGCTATGCCACTAAACAATCCGAAGCCTACTGTAGCATTTAATATTTCTTATGATAAGAAGAATGGTTGGGGTGGTGGAATCGGGATAGGGGGTAATAAGGGTAATCTGTCAATCAATGCATCGCAGAGAGGTGGGGCACAGATTAGCCTTGGGACAAAATACGGATCCGTGAATTACAATACTGCGAATGGAACGTATGGAGCTAATGTAAACGTTGATTCTTTCTTGGGCGGGACTAAAGAGACGATTGCGAATGGAATGCTTGCGAGTCTTGGAGCGAATGTTGGTTGGAACTCTGCTTCCGGCGCTTCAGCCGGAATAAGCTATAGTCTGAACAAAACAAATAGTATTGGTCTTAATTTTGACAGGCAGGGTGCTAACATAACAGGAGAAGTGGATAATACAAATTTGTTTACTTCCTCTAGTGATGGAAGTTTTCAGGTTAATACGAATTTTGCGAATGAGCGTTTGACAAATCTGGGTGTCAACCAGGCACAAGAAGGATTTGATCGGGAAATGGAAGCGAGGGAGATAGAAGCAGGAGATGCGCTGATACGACAAGCTAAACCACCTTTCAATAACGATCCGTCCACGATGAGTGCCGACGCTAGAGAAGCTGCCTTAAAAAGAATCGGACATGAAATGGCGGCTAATGGCAACAACAAAGCTGCCGGAACTTCCAATCGAAATCCAATCTTGGGTGAAATCGGAGACGGATTTAGAAATATCGGTCAGGCATTCGGTGTAGGAAACCGAGTATCGGGAGAGTCTGGCTTTGTCGATGCCGATGGAAAGTTTCATCCGAGGACTTGTTTTACCAAGGGAACGCTTGTTACCAAGCTAAAGGCAAGGTATTATGAAGAAGCGCGTAATGGTGGTTTAACTCCTGATGCGCGTTATGAAGAGAAGGTTGCGATTGAGACGATTAAAGCAGGAGACTTTGTTTTAAGTTTTGATGAAAACACAAAAGTAAAGAGTTACAAGAAGGTGACGGATAGGTTTGTGAGGACAACGGAGTTTATCTACACGGTGAGTTTTGTGAATGGGGAGAAGTTAGAGACTACTTGGAATCATCCGTTCTGGGTCTTGAAGAAGTCTGTTGTGCGGGAGAGCGGACAAGTGGAGTTAGGTGCTTCTCTGGTTGCGGCTATTACCTCTCCCAATCTTTCTGATATTGATTCATCTTCTATATCAAGCCCTCTCCGAAGCGGAAAGGGAACTGGTGATTATGCGTCTAGATTGGACGGAGAATGGATTAGTGCTAAGGATTTGAAGGCTGGGGATGTTTCGCTGACTGCTGGTGGTAAACGACTCTTAATCGCTTCTATTACTCCAAGCTCTAAATCCGAGACGGTTTATAACTTCGCTGTTGCGGATAATCATACTTATTTCGTTGGGGTGGATGGGGTGCTTGTGCATAATCAGGATTCTAGTTATGCACAAGCATTGGCTCAATCCTTTCGTGCTTCTTGTGAAGGCAAAGGTGCAAAATGCATTGAAGAGCAACATGCTAATTTTATTGAGAAGACAATTATGGGATTAGTTGCCGCCGGTGCCATAGCAGGATGCACAGTTGGGGGTTGCGAAGCTGCATTGGCGGCAGCCCAGCCCTATCTATTGGCGGCTGGAATTGATGCTGGGGCAATTGCAGTGTATGTGTCTCGAAATCAAACAAGGATACAGCAAGCTTTTCAGTATGCATTTAGAAATCGAACTACTCAAACTGTTTCCGAAGTTTGGTCAAGAAATCCTTTTTTAAGAGGGCGAATACTTGAACAACAATCTGGAATGAATTTGCCCGCCAATTTTCCTGTGATAGATCGATGGGCTAATGGAGTTGCCACTAGTATTAAAAGTATGAATCTAAATAGTAATACATATGAAAACGCAAGCCAAATGAGATCAAGATTACTCACCTATGTAAATGATTTAAGTGCATTTAACGGACGGACATGGGCTGGGGCTAATGTTCAAGGAAATCAAATAAGGGAAAGAGTTTTAGAATTGATTGTTCCGCATAATGGCACTGCGACTCAACAACAGGTAATGTCGGAAATAGTAATTTACGCAGAAAGATTAGGAATTAAGGTAGACATCGTCGTTAAATAATATGAAAAAATCAATGTACATAAATAAAATTCCCAATAATTTAATTCTATGCGCTCAAAATAAAACAGTGGATGGAATTTTTAAAACTGTCGAACCAGCATTTAAAATATCGGATGGTGAAACGGCGGATATGGTATGTCAAAAAATATTTGAAATTCTTGATTGTTATAAGGAAAATGTTCCAAATATTTTTTCTTCTAAAGATTTTCATTTTGTATTGAAGCTTGCTGGTGTTTCATCTTTAAAAAAATTTTACCAAATATGTAATTACTCAATGACGATCGAAATAGATGAGAATCAAATTGCTCTATTTCCTTGGATCTTAGCTAAAGATAGAAAAGGTCATATTCCTTTGAAAGGCAAAGAAATTTACCTTTCAATAAAAGAAAAAGACAAGTTGGGAAAATATGTTCTTGAGTTTTTTCAGACAAACTCACCTAATCTGAAATAAAGTTAATCTAAGGAGTTTTAGTAAGGGTTAACAAAGTGTAACTTCTCATAGCGAAAGCGATCAAGGCGTGTCGCTCGCCAAAATGCAATCCGCAATGTTATTTGGAGGTGTCGTTCGCCAAAATGCAATCTGCAATGATTACTTGGAGGCGGTATGCCAATGGTAAACATGGTGTAACCCTCCAAGAACAGGAATTGCATTTGGTGAATAAAGTTTTACGGGTAACGGTTCGTAGATTCTACCAAGCGGTGAGTCTTTATTTCGAAATAGATGAGAGCGAGAATTGTTGTAATAGTGAACGTATTCTTTTAGGAGCGTATCCAAATGATCTTCACTAAGAGGAATAACATGATCGAGTAACTCTCTTCTAACAGTTCCGTTGAATCTTTCCATAATCCCATTCTGCCAGGGTGAATGAAAAGCCGTTCTCTTAGGCATAATTCCAAATTGCCGCAGAAAGAAACGAAAGTCTTTTGAGAAATTGGAATCGTTATCCATGATAAGGTATTTGGGTAAAACTTTGACAAATCCAAAGGCATTACGGATTTGTTGCATCATCCAATTTGGATTTGGGTTGTAGGTTGATTTAAAGTAAATGATTTCTCTTGTTTTGTGGGAGATAATGAAAAGCGTATACAAAGTCTTAAAATTCCATGTATACGAAACACAAAAATCCATAGCTATTATTTTATCAGCATGATTTGAAAGAAAAGTTTTCCAGGATTGCCTCGCTTTGTGATTAAGGAAAAGTATTTTCAAGTAACGGGAAACAGTTCTTTCGGAAACATCAAATCCTAGATGTAGAAGTTCGGCATGAACTTTCGTTGCGCCCCAAGAAGGATTCTCCGCTTTGATTCGATAAATGAGTTCCTTTAATTCTCGGATAACAGGTTTTCTACCCGCTATCTTTCTAAATAAATTCTTTGAAATAAAAGACCAATAGACTTTAAAAAGATTGCGATGCCATCCGATTACGGTTTCGGGTTGAACGAGGAAGAGATAGTCTTTCCAATTTGCGAGAAATTGTTTTAGGAAAATCCAAAATAATATAAAAGTAAAACCTGGTTTGATTTTCTTTCTGTAACGAGAGCGAAGGATTCTGAGTTGATGCTTGAGAGCGACATTAGCGAGTAAAGATTGATTGGAAGAGTCCAGTATAATTTTAAGGAATAAGAATTGAAAGAGAACAAGTAAAGCAAAAGCCATGAAGGGAGGAATATTTGTAAGAAATTACGGTCTGTGTAAACTAAAAAAAGATTGCAATTTATGAAATGGTAAAGAGAATTCCTCGCATGAAATATAAAATGCCACTAGCCATCTTACTAATTGTAATTGCTTCCATTGGAATCAGTTTTGTGCGGAGTAACACAGCATCTCGTTGTATTCAGGGAAATTGTAAAAATGGAGTGGGTAAGAGTGTTTTTCCCAATGGCGTTGTTTATGAAGGAGAGTTTGTTAACTCCAAGATGGAAGGGAAAGGAAGATTTAAAACGCAGCAGGGTGATTACTACGAAGGAAATTTTAATAATGACCTAAAACATGGTTACGGCAAATTCATATATGCCGGTGGAGGAACTTATGAAGGTTACTTTGAAAACGGAGTTAAATCCGGTAAGGGGGAATACAAATATGCGGATGGAACCTCTATTGCTGGAACTTATGTAAAGGGAGATCCAGAAGGACTCTGTATTCTAACTTTATCAAATGGAATTCAAATGACTGGATTTTACAAAAATGGAATTATTTTTGAGGGAAGTGGAATATATATCTACGATGATGGGACAAGATATATAGGGGAATGGAAAGCCGGAAAGCGAGAAGGAAAAGGTCTTCTCTTAGATGAAACTGGAAATATATTAAAAACCGGTCAATGGGAGAAAGACCAGTTTGTTCAAGCGGCTACAGAGGATTCTCCGCCATCGGAAGAACAGCAATCTTCCCCGAAGAAAACATCTAAACAGAAAAGGAAGAAACGAAATGATGATTCTTCCATTGACTAGAATAAAAAGCTAACTGTCAAAAGAGACAGTCGGAAAAGCATACTATTTAACTTGGGATGCTTGCCATTCCATAAAGTCTACCGCTAGGTCTTGTAAATCTGCTCCATAAATAATTTTCCTAGCGTGCTTAGAAATCATTTTTGATCTATCATTTCGACCTTCACTACCTTTCTTTGTATCTAGATCATTTGGCGTTAGCCACCAGGTTGCAAGGAAATGTGTGTTCTTCGTTATACTCTTATCAAAGACTAGGTTAAAGTTTTTATCGTAAACTTGGATTCTATTTTCGGTATAATAATCTTGCCACATAGGTATTAAGCCAAGCGATACAAAATTAACAAGCGTAGTGAGTAATTGCCCTATACCGCCCATATAATGATTTCTTTTGTTTATTGACACTTGCGGTGCAAATGAACCGACAATAAAATATTCAATATTCCTAAGCTTCAGAGCAACTGGTATTTCATTTTCAAATACAAATATATTCTCCATTTCCCTCATTCCAGTAGGTCCAGTAAATTTTAAATATTCCTGAACAAAATCTTTTCCGTTTTGTGTTATATTGGTATTACCCTCTGATTTAATATCGTCTGCTGGTGTTCCTATTTTATCAAAGTGATCCAGAAAACGTGTATAATAGCTTACAGTATATGGATAACTTTCGATTTTTCCATATCGTTTGTATTCAGTATAAAAGTCATAAAACCCTACGAGGGCTATTTTACTTTTATCTATTCGAGGTTTCGAAGACATATCTGATAAGTTACGGACTGGCTCTTTGTAGAAAAAATGGAGGTTACAGGATACGGTAAAAAAAATTGTTACAAGTAGACTAAAACGGAAAATAAATCTATTAAGGTTGTTCATAGATGAAAAATAATTTTTCAGTTTCACCTGTAAAGTATAAAAAAGAGACTTACAATTCAAAACTAAAGAATAATTATTTTTTCCATTTATCTTTCAGTATCTTACTAGGATTCACAAATTTATTCAAATAAAATCTTTCGGTTGTTTGTATATTCTCATGCCCGAGCGCAATTTGAGCTGTGCCTACTCCCTGTTCGTCGGTTAATGCTTGACCGACAGTATGCCGGAATGCGTGTGGATGACCGGACTTGCCGTGTAATGTCTTTAATCCCCAAACTTCGACGATACTCTGTAATGCACGCGTAGTCATAGGATGACGTTCTGGATTCGCATTAGTCGGAATTGTGAGAAAAAAATAATCGTGTTTAATTGCGCATAATCTATGATAGTCTTTCACATACCTGATTACCTGGTCTGATAGACCTATGAATTTAATTTTCCCTCCCTTGGCGAGATATTTTAAAACAAAATCACCCTGGGGAGTTTTTTCTACATCGGAAAATTTAGCATCAACTACTGCGGCAGCTCTAAGCCCTGTCGCTAAAAAGAATTCCAAAATTGCCCTATCTCTCAAATCCTTTTCATTGCGCAAAATACCGTGTAACTTCTTACGAAACGCAAGAACAGCACTATCAGAAAATCCTTTCCCGAGAGCCTGGCTTAAATCACTGTCTTGCTTACTTTTTTTACTCTTACCCACATAGTCCGATACTTTTTTCTTCTGCCATACCATACTATAAGTATCGGATGGGATGCGCAAAATGTTGCGTATTTCATTACTGTTTTCGACTTCCGAGTTGGATACAAAATTCGGAAGTCGAAGAAGAAATCAGTGGTTTACGAAATAAGATGTATTAAATTTATTTCTAATATTCTACAATTTCTACTTAGCAATCTTCCCATATTCAATTTGGACTTCTGATGACTCTATCGGAGTAGAAATTATTACGAATTCATCATTAGAAGACCAGAGAATTTTCCTATTTTGCATGTTTTCTTTATAATTTAATTCTGAAAAAACAATACTAAAATCATTACTTTGAAAAATAATGGCGTAAGATTTTTCATTTAGGCAGCCAAAAAAACCTAACTTACTGGAATCTGGTGACCAAAATAGATCTGTCCATTTACAGATAGAGGATTGATGTAATTTTTCACTTTGTTCATTAGAATTGCCTGTATCAAATGTGGAAGGAATAACCCACTTTCTAGTTCCTAAATTTATATTAACGATAAGGATATGTAAATTACCCTTATTTGATAAGTAAGCAACTGATTTAGCATCGGGAGACAATGTAGGATTCCAACCCATGTAATCATTTTCAGAAATTAGAATCCAATTTGAGTTTCTATTCTTTTTCACAAAAATCATAGTCCCATCTGAAAAATTATTTATTTTCAGTAAATTCCCATCTCTATTATCAATAATAGTTTCTTGAATCGTAGATGCATCTGTAAATAATGCATTAGCCTGTTTGAATTTAGTTGTATCTTTAAACCAACAATAAAACGGTGTCCCCAAGATAAATACAAGGATTACTATTGGCAGAACAAAACTTCTGGCTCTGACTTCGTTCGAAACAAACCCAGGATTAATATTAGAAGACTCGTTTTTTTCATCATTAACCAAATCATCTGGATTAAACCCATCGTCAAAATCTTCTTCAATATTGGTACGTGAGTTATTTTCTTCAGACATATTTTAAAACTTAAATAGATTTCAATTTTTTCAATCTATTTTTAAGAATCTCCAACTGTTCGTTCTTTTTGTTTGCCTTGGCAATTTGGTAAAACGCATATGTAATAACATACGATTTATTAGAAACAGAGTTTGTAATTTTTTTCAAGTCGCTCACACCTTCCTTTAATTCTCCAAGTTTGCAAAATTCGTATGCAGATTCATATTCTGCTAACACACTTTGCGTAAAGGGAATATTTTCTCTCTCTAATTCTTTTTTTAACTCATCTTTACTATATTTAAAAACTAAAGATTTTTTTTCATCTGAATCTCCGTGTCGCCTTCCTGGCAAACGAGGATCTGACATTAACACGGGTAGTAAATCAGTAAAAAGATTTTTCTTAATAGAATTTTTAATCTTTTTTAGGATGGTCATCGAAAGCCTCCTCTGGAGCTTTTTTCAAAGTATTATAAATCATATGAAATTCATTTTTTAGGTTTCCTATTTGAATCAACTGTGACACACGCTTCCAAACAGATTTTTCATATTTTGGATCCATATTTTTTAAGCGTAACCCTTTCCACAATTCGTCTCTATATAAATCGAAGCTGACACGGACAGTTTCACCCCATCCAATTGCAGTATTTATTAAACCGAGGTATAATAAATATGAAACTAGATATGTGAAAATCACAATAAGCAAAATAGCAACTCCTGATTTTTGAACGCAGGCAACGCAAATAAACTCAAAACCTAATATTATAGAAAACAAATAAAAATTCAGTAAAAGATCAAAAACCGACTTTTGCTGCGCAACATTGTCTATATAATTATTTTTTTGTAAAAATGGAATCAACCTACTCCAAATGGAAACCGCATCAATACCATATCTTGAAAAAGAATAATTTTCAAAGGCAGCGATTGCATTTCCTAATCTAGTCGGTAAAATGTAATTTTCATCTAAAGGATAATTATATTCCAGATATTGAATCGCATCATTTTTCAAAACAGGATTTCTTGAAGTAGTCATCTTTTTATAAAGCTTGTAATTTCGTTGATGACACTTAACTTTCATATCTTTTAGCCAAAACAAAAAAACATTATCCCAACCTATATATCCTTCTAAAAATCGAATAAATAAATAATTATAGGCGTAGAGCATATAGCTTAATGTTATTAGGAAGAGAAATAAAATTACATCGAGTGCTTCATTTTTTAAGCTCAAATGAAGCTGTGGAAAGAGAAAAGGAATAATAAACAAATTTATAGTAATAAAAACAGACGTTGGTAAAATCGTAGCAAGCTGCAAAGATTGCAACACTAGTTTAAGAGTATCTTTTAGGGAGACTATTGGAATTTGCATATATAATACCTTTCAAGGACTATTTTCTAGTATTTTATATTATTACACAATCCGGCGAAAATGGACACCGATTCCGGCTGAAAGTGGACACTTTTTAGTTCTTTAAAAAATCATCTGTGATGACAATACTTTAAGAGAGTAAAGTTCATGTCAAGACCTCTGAGAATTTTTTTCTAAGAGACTC
>JANMOF010000163.1:0-11675 GCA_031368925.1 Leptospiraceae bacterium | reverse complement strand
CATGGTATCTCGACATTGTTTCGCCGGTATGGTCAGCATTGATTGAAGATGACTATAAGGCTGTTATCCCTCTCACATCAAGAAAGAAATACGGTTTCAAATATTAGTTTCAACCTTTTTTTACTCAGCAAGGTGGATTGATCGCTGGAAATGAAAGGACAAATCAAGAGAAAGTAAAGCAATTTTTAGAAAGTATTCCCGCAGTAACGAAGCATAGCGGAAGCCGTGCTTTCTATACTCCTATTGGGGATTATATTAATTTACCTCCAAAGGATACCTTTAGAAGTATGGAAGATTATTATTCTACGAGGTTACATGAAACTACCCATTGGACAGGTCACGAGTCCAGATTGAAAAGAGATTTAGCTAATAAGTTTGGAACGGAGAATTACGCATTTGAAGAGTTAGTCGCTGAATTGGGTTCAGCTTTTCTTTGTTCTATGTTAGGAGTTGAGGGTAATTTGCAACATACCGAATATATAGCTAACTGGTCAGAAATTCTAAAGAATGATAGCCGAGCTATTTTTAAAGCTTCTAGTCTTGCTCAAAAAGCCGCTGATTATATTCTTTCGTTTAATACTAATACTGTAAACTCTTAATTAGAGTTTACCTCATGTTACCCGCATAATCTGGTTTATATTTCCGTCCGCCTGTCCGGCTTCAACCTTTGGTTTCGCCGTCTAGCTTTCGCACTTTTCACGTCTTTTTATATTTCCAGTTTTTAAGATTTTCTATTTTTGTATTAAAAATATTATTGTTTCTTTAGCTTATTTTTGATATTATATTGTATTATACATGAATGAAAGTAAAACTCAAAATTTAAAATCCCTTCTGATCGAAAGAAAGAATATCTTTATTGAATCATTAGCAGGTTGCGGAAAAACACACCTCAGTGTCAAATTAGCTCAGTTAAGCCATGAAATGGATAGAAAATATCATGCTATTTGTTACACCAATAAAGCAGTAGAGAGCATAACAGCTAAATTACACTTTGAAGAAGGAAGAGAAAAAATCTCTACTTTACATGCTCTTTTTTGGAGAATAATTCAAAAAGAGAAATCATTGTCTAAAAACGTGGAAGCCATTAAAGAAGCATTTAAAAAAAATAGGGAAAAAATTGAAAAAACCTTAAACTCTAGCCCTATTAAATTTACAGAAGAAGATTTATTTTTTAAAGCGGATGAATCCGAAGACTTGGATTCAGACGAAGATGAAGAATTAGAAACAGAGCCGGAAGAAGACACCGAAATAAAAGACTTAACCCACGCATTCAATACAATCATTCAATTATTTGTAACTGAATTTGATAAGCTTAAAGAGCATATTGATATTGATGTTTTGCTGATTGATGAATACCAAGACATATCCAGTATCATTCTAGTTGGAGTAGAATTTCTAATAAAGCACGTAATCGAAGAAGGCGGACAAGTAATAGTAGCCGGAGATTCTTATCAGTCTATCTTTGAAACTAATAATAGTTTAGAAAATGTAAAAAATCAATTTCCGCCAGATAGTTTCGTTAAAATCGAATTAACGGAAAGCTTTAGATTTGCAAATCTTGATATACCAAGATTTGTTAATGGTTTTTATGAAAAAAATTATTTACCACGCAAATATTCAATTAAGAATGAAAGTCAATTCTCAAATAATGTCCAAATCTATATCGAGCAGCATAAAACTCTTGCCTGTCAAAGATTATATCATTTATCGGAAACCTATAAACAGAAAGGAAAATCTTTCAGGATTATTGCCAGAACCAATAAAGAGCTTTTATTCTATGTTAAAACATTGGTCGATTATAAATTAGTTAAACAAGGAGAAGCCAATGAAAATGTTTTGGAGAAATATCATCTCAGTAGCATTCACTCATATAAAGGAAATGAAGCCGATGTAATTTTCTTTTTGAATACAGCTTATTGCTCTAATCCTGTCCGCACGACAAATATTGAAACAGAAATACATGTATTTAATGTAGCCATTACGAGAGCAAAGGAACAATTAATTATTATTTCATCATTTCCCAAAGAGCAAGTTCTTTCCAATTATAAAGAAGGAACATATACTTTATTCGATTATCAAGGAGATTCTTTTCATAAAAAATTTAAAACAATAAATTCTCTGAATATGTTTTATTTAACCCCATTCGATCCAGAACAAATTGATATAAATAAAGAGGATAGACATAAAAATGGATTTCGTGCTAGAAATATAATTCAATTTGAATTACGAAAAGAAGATGAAGATATTCCAGAAGATCGTCTTTATGAAAATAACAAAAATAAATTTAAATCGCTCTTTACAAAGTTAAATCCTCATATGCCTCTATTATTAGAAAATTCTAAGAAGTCAATGATTGACTCTATAATAATTGCTATACCTTATTCTGTGCAACCGTTTACCCCATATGAAAAAAACACAATAGAGAAGAGATCACAGTATGAAACCAATACTCGTATTAAATTAGAGGAAAATGTAAGTTATTTTATCCATAGAAGACGTGGAGTTTTAGTTTTTGATTTTATTCATCTAACGGAATTCAAGAGAGCGGGTTTAACTGATCCGGAAATTATGGAATTTATATTTGAAACTATCTATAACTATTTTAATTATCAAATTGATCCAGTGCTGATTAAAAGTTGTAATGTAAAAAGACTAGATTTATGTAAAATCTTTAGATTTGATGATGTTCAAAATACTTTGAGAACTTTTTATTATTTCCTTAAATTCGCAAAAGGTCATTTTTCGAATTATGCTGAAATTGCCTACAAATCCTATATATTATTTCAAGCCGATGTTGAAAAAACGAATGAAAAAATTACTAAAGCGAAGCGGACAATATCTGTATACCGACCTAAATACAAATTTGAAGACCCTATAACGGATGCAACAGATAATGATGTGAAGATCGAAATTAGAAGAAATTGGGCAAAAGACACTTTCAGGAATGCGGATTATGGCGATACTATCCTAGCATGTAGAATCGGCGATCTCTTAGATTTGAATACGGGTAGGCAAGATTTTTTCCATGTGGATATTTTAGGTCATCCTTGTTCAATAGAAACAACTACTGATTTATATAAAACATTGTTTGAAGAAGAATTCAAATTTATTAATAGAATTCTTTTTTACAAGCAAGGTTACGTAAGCGATAGAACTAGAGAACGAAATGAAATTTTTAGCTATGAAGATATAATAAAAATTTGGGAATCAGGAGGTGAAATTCCAAGTAGAGATAAGCAGAAATACTTTATCTGGTATATGCGTCTACTCCCTATAAACCTTAAATATAATTTATATTGTGAAATCATTACCTTTAGCCCCTTCTTTATGGAAATGGACGAAGATAAAATTTTTGAAATAATAGAAGAAGCAAAAAAGAAATATTTCATTGAATCAACTTTAACACAGCCAGAATTATTTCAATGAAATCTAATTGCTAACGATGAAATTATTTACCCTTATAGAAATAGCTTATAGGCTTTTTATAAATCTTAGCAAATCTTTGAAGCTCGATTATATCTATTCTCTTTTCACCAGATTCACATTTAGAAATATAAGATTGTGGCTGATCCAAAATCTTTGCAACTTGCACCTGAGTTAAGTTTGCTTCTTTCCTAGCCTTTCTAAAAAGCTTTAAGAATTTCTGATATTCTTCTGTATATGTCGAGTTTTTCAATAGACATATCATATATCCTATTTCAGAATATCCCAAATTGGGATATTGTTTAAAATTGTTGGGTATTTATAGAAAGAGGATAACCAAAAGCCCAAGGAGTAATATGAAGAATCCAATTAAATTTTTTTTAGTTACCATAGAACCGCTAAAGGAGCAACTCACATGAATGCAAATGAGTTAACACACGAACTTATTAAGAAATTAAGCGACCCTTCCGAATCATTGCTAAACACGAAAGATCTTCCGAAGGAAGTAATAGATGAAATTAAGAAGGATATTGATAATGGAAAAACGGTAGAGCTAATTCGCAATTGGACAATAAAAACTAACGGTAAGGTAAACTATACTGAAATAGATGAACAAAAATTTAGCAAAGATGAAAGATGTAAAGATTGCGGTAAAGAAATTACTATGGAAGAAGTTTTGTCCCAAAACCATAAATGTTCAACCAACGCCAAAGAAACAAAAAAAGAATCAGACGAAAGTAACGAAGGTTCATCCTATGAATTCTTTGCTGAGATGCAAGGTGCTGGATTTGACGATGATTAATTTAGCAATATCAAAAATTTTATTTTTAGTTATCGTGAACACTAAGAAGAGTTAATCAAATGTATCCACATATAGAAACTACCAAAGGTAAAAAATAAAAGGAGAAACCCTAATGACAAAAGAAGACCTAGAATATTTATCAAAAACTTGTAACTTAACTGTAGAAACTCAAACAGTTCACATCAAGGCTGAAAATAATTACACCACTGTTTCGAAAGACTGCATTCAGTGTAAGAAAAGGATTGATATAAATTTTAACTATTGCAATCATTGCGGTAAATTGCAAAAAACACATGAGCCTTTCGAATCTGATTCTACAAAACGTATAGTTCTTCCAAGGAAAAAATCCTAAATGAACCTAAACCCCTAGCTTTAGGCATGTGGTTTTTTATAATTAGCCCCTTCAATTAAATCAGAACCCTCAAGGAGAAAATATGAAACTTAGAACAATATTAATTGTAACCCTTATTTTTTTATTTGCTATTAGCTGCAAACGCAATGAAAGAAAATTATTCGTAACCCCTAAATCTGGTTTGGTATTGAGAAAAGAACCAAAGGTTTCTCCAAATAATTCTATTAGAGTATTACCCGCAGCAACGAGAGTTCAAATTATTCAAGAAGGTAATTCTGAAAAGATTGCAGGGGTTAATAGCAAATGGTATGAAGTTATTTACAAAAATGAAAACAAAGAAGAACAAGGTTGGGTATTTGGCGGCTTCGCTTATGAAATTAAAAATCCAGATAGTCCAATTGATTTTCAATTAGGACATTCTGGTCAACCTCACAAATATATCTTTTATAAAAATGGTTCAGTTACTTATACAATTGATAAATACAGAATTGGAACATTTGCCGAAGATGCGGAAGCTGACGGTGTTTATGAAATCAAAGGCGATCAAATATTTCTTAATATGAATAATGGATACTTAATTACCTCACACATATATGAAGATAATTCTAAAATTGAAGTCACTAAAATAGACAAAATAAATGAAAAGATTACCTTAAAATATTATACAGAATTAGATGGTTATCTTTCAGAAAAAGAAAAACACCTTTTAACCGATAAAGGCGTTAAGCTCAATAAAGCTCAACACTTATTCGAGAATTTAGAAATGAATGTAGCAACAGAAATGTATGGAGCAGAAGCGACTAATATTTATTATCTTTATAAGTTATAATTTTAAAAGATAGTTGCCTATATTCGTCTGATTTTTAAGCTAAGGTTATATACTTAGCTTATTAGATATTTTTTTAAGATCCTCGATACGGATATATTGTTTATTAAATACATCAATAATTTCAATATTATTTTCCTTGATAATTTTCAAAATTTGAGAGAGAGGTATTTTGTAACGCTTATGTATTTTTTCAATTCTTTTATATAAAGTATTTTCTGGTAAATCTTGATTATCCTCTGGTTTTAGTTGCACAATACATTCAGTCATTAAATTTGCACATTTACTTGATTTAACTCTTTTATAAGCAAAATCATCAAATTTATAATTTCCTGCAATTGTCTTTTTATCCAAGGATTCAACATAATTAACTAGAAGGTATTCAAGGCTTTTATGTTTCCATATAAAAGTAATTTCATAATTTCGTCGAAGGAAGAGTATATATGTTTCATCTAATACTTGATCTTTTCTTTCTGCAATAATATCATTTTTTGTATAAAACTTTTTAAAGTCTAAAAGATTTTTAATATCATCGTTTTCAATTTTTTCACTTTCGATTAAAGACTTATCAAATTTAGAAACAAAATCATCATGAAGTTTCTTATTATAGGCTTGGCTACTCTCTTCTTTTTCCTCTTCATATAAACGTTTTTTTTCGAACGATTGCCTTTCCATTTCCTCATTATAAGAATCAATGTCCTCTTCACTATTTTCTTTATAAAACCGTTTAAGCCCTTCTATAATTAATAAGGCTTTGTATTTCGGCATGATTTTCCGAGGATTCAGAAAATCTGGCGAGTAAATGGTTTCATTAAATAAAAAATATGAATCCTTCCCATTGTTTTTACTCTCAAATAAAGTTACTTCAAATGAATTATCCATTTATCTATCTTAATTATTTGAGCCTATCTATTTTAGCAACGAGCTTTCTAATTTGGGTTCATTAAATTTAATCGCTTCTTTATTTTCAATCGAAGCAATGAAAAATATATCCGATCCGGTTAAAATAAGAATGTGACTTATTTCGGTTATCCTCTTGCCATACGCAAGATTATAACCTTTTCTAGTTTCATTCATAAATTCACCAAAATCTGTTGAAGGAATATAAATACCGTTATTCGTAGAAAGTTCTTCTAAGAGGCTAATTAGTCGTAAATGACAATTCTTATTTCTTATATTCAAGTTTCCAAATCTAACTTCTTTGGTAACAACTTCAAAAGATATGTCTTGATCTAAATCATCTACATCTAAGGTAAACTCCAATAGATTTTTATTGCAGTCATATTTCAATTCGAGTAAATCAGAATCTCCTGATCTTAAAACTAATTCATCTATTGTCATAAATTAAACCTCTCTTTAAACTCTTCCCATAGTCCGGCATTTACTATCTTATCTTTCAAGTATAAATGACCCTTACAATTTCCAATGTTAAAATTAATATGGGGATACTTTGATTTATCAATTCCTACAATCCAGTCCCCATGATTCCAATAAACGGAATCCCCATTCTCTTTTTCCCATCCATTCAATTGACCATCGGAAGTGAATGTTTTTTTCGTATTGTGTCCTAGTTGTATTCTAGCCCAATTTAGAGCTTTGTTTCTATCTGGAAACAAATAGTTGCGCTTTACACAGCTTTCCTTATTTGAAGTATTTGATATAATTCTGCCATTCTGCAAGTCTAATTTCTCGCAGTTAGCCAAAAATATCATTCGTATTTTGCCGAGCAGTCTACAATATTCCTTTTGTTCTGATACTGTTAAGCTATAACCGGAATCAATTTTAGATTCAAAATTTTGCAGTTTTAAGAATTCCGGATCAACTTGCGTTAGTTGATTTACCGCTATAAAACCTAATCCTAAGAATGCCAATAAAACCGTCATTACAACGGTTTTCCCATTTCTATTAGTCGTTTGATTGTCTGAGAATTGCATCATACGACGAATACTAAAAGGACTTATTTTTTGTACAGCTACTTTTTGAATTTTTATTGTTGTACTAAAAGGTTATTAAGGAGTGAATTAAAGTATTTATTTGCTCCAATCGTGTTTTCAAGCTGTGCTTCGCACGTGCATCAAAGGGTTTAGACATTCCTTCTATTCTGCTATTAGTAAAAGGGGCAATTACTTCCTTTGAAATATTTGCATTGGCTAGAACCAACTTAAAGAATCTATTCAAACTATTAACGATAGAAGATAATATAAATTATCCGTTACCATTGTATTCTTTTCGAAAACGATTTCTAACTTTATAATAGTCTGTTTCTATATGAATTTTATTGATTCCATTAAAATTACTTTTCTCCATTTTAAATGGTTTATTTAAAAGATTTGAATCTAAAAGATAATCTAGGCAAAGCCCCCAAAGGGTTTGCCTTTCAAAATAAGTTCTAGTTTTATTATTCAGAAGCTTCTTAAATTCTACATAAGCTCTTATCTTAGCTTTACTCCAAGTATTTGTTTTAATTGGTCTTAAAGAACTAGATTTCAAAAGGTTTCTTTCAACAAAGAGTTCCAAATCACAATATTCAATTACGGCTTTTTGCTTAAAAAGAGAACTTACAGATAATTCAATATCTTCCTTAACCGGAAAATCATTTAGTCTTTCTAAGATTTGATAGGCTTTAATTGACCAAGAATTATCATAATTATACGCTACTTTATAAAGTGCAAATCCACATTCTAGCTGACAGTTATTCCATTTAAGAAGAAAAGCATTTTCTTTTTTATAAAATTTCTCATACTGCTTTATATAAGAATTGAATGAACCTTCACATCTAGTGCAAGCTTTACCCCAAGAACACCATTTAGAACTAGGTTTTCTTTCGCTTAACCGGATAATATGATTTACCCTTTTCAGAATCTTAAATTTAGGGTAAGGACTAAACTTTGACATATAGATTACCTCGAAGCCCTTTTCTTTTTAAAGGTTAATTCATAACCGTATTTCTTGCCTTTGGTCTTTATAATATCCGACGCGAGTAAAACTATTTCTTCTTCTGAGAAATACCGTTTTAGCTTGCCGATCATATCGACAACGAGGCATATATTTTCTGGTTCATGTTTACCGCCTTTTCTTAATGGTAAAATATGTTCCGCATTCGTATTTTCAGGGGTTAATTCCCTATTAGTCAATGCGCAACGATACTTTTGATCGTTGAGTAATTTATAAAAATGTTCTGCTCTAAATTTGAATTTATCCTTCATAATGTTTCTCCTAAGCGTATTTCTTCTTTTTTTTATAACGATATTTTTTTAGCTTAATAGCTTTCTTATTCCACATATTGCTTTTCTGCCTGTATTCTTCATGCGTTAGGCTATATATTAAATTTGGAAGCTTTTGTATTTTTAGCTTTATTCGTATCTTAAAAGTGACTCTATTATTATACTCAGGGGAGTAATCGACAGCTTCAATTAAGCCAAGATCAATCCATTTCTTTAATATATTTAAGGAAAGGATTCTAGGCAGTTTCAACTCGTCGATTTTTTCATTAATCCAGAACCAAGGTTTATTTTCTTTAATCGAGTTCCATAGAACGTTAGCAGTAAAAGCATATTGCTTTTCCTTTGCTCTTCGACTTCTAGAAAGAAGTTTTCTATTCTTCTGGTATTCATCGTTTTTATCACATTCTATTTTCAACAGATTATATTTTGAGTTAAGAAGTTTCTTTGTAAGCTCTTCATTCTTGCTATTCAAAACTTCTGAATCTTTTTTAAGCTTTCGATCCTCTAGGGTTAATGTCTTAAATTTTCTTTTAGCGATTCGTTCTTTAAGCCAACCTTTATGTTTAACGCCTACAGGCTTACTTCTATGGGGATATTGCTTGATTACTTTACTCACAATGGCTTTTTTAGAATTAGAAGTTTTAGTTGATTTGTGGCAGAGTTCTTTAGTCGAAGACTCAGTTAAGGGGCTAATAGCAGTTTTACTTTCCCCGCTAGACCCTTGAAAAAATGAGTCCCCTTGTATGGAACTGGCAAATGATTCCAGACCATACGCTTTCACATTACTCAAAAAAGAATATTCGTCTAAATAAAACGAAGCATTCTCCGGTCTAAAGTAATGGTAAGACCTAAAAGCAGACTTGAGCAAACTTTGATTACCCTCAGCAACTTGGTTATTTACACCGTCTTTAGACCAACGGTTTCTAGCCCAATGATAACGTTTATCCTTGCTCTTAGCAGAATGATTTACCATTCTATGATTAGGATAAATCCCTTTCAAAAATGGATAACCTTCATCAGTGAAAATAACAGAATTTAAGGGGATGAATTCCCTTATTTGGTTTCCCAAAGTGTCCGCAGTTTGGTCATTAACCGCTTGGTAGATTACTCCACCGCCCTTTAGGGCTATGGTGTGAACTAACGTTCCAATTTGTTTACCGCCAAGCTTTTCAGACAAATAAACACTGGCTGTAAGTCCTGTATGCTTAAATCTTTTTCTACCTTTATTGGCTCTTTGAGAAGCACTAAACAATACAACGGAATCAGCGTTTACTATTGCCTTATCCGCAGTTAAGGAAGCAATGTTTACCGATTCTATCGGTAGACTAAAATCAGTAAATTCATCTTTCAGCTTTTTAGTTAGCAAATCCTTTATTCGAGGAATCATGTCAGCGGATAATAGCTGTATACGACGCTTTAAAAGTAATGCGGAATTGTAGGCAATTCCTAATCTCCTTTGAAGCTCTTTAGCCGTTACAACTTTTGGATACTGTAAAACACATTCCTCTAGCGCATAACCGAATACCCAATAGGGCATTCGGAAACCGTGTAAAGGAGTGTAGGAGTATCGGCTACATTGTAAAAAACATTTCTCGCAACGGATAACGTCTTTTCTACCCTTAACTTTTTTAGTTAGCAAAATATCACATTCTTTACAATGTTTAGGATAGAATTTATCCATTACCACATTGCAGACTTGCTCGTAATATTCTTTGTTAACCTTTAACCCTTTAGGGGTGTCAAGGGGTGGGTTTGTGAGCTTGCTGATTAAGCAATACAGGCTATCAAGTTGGAACGGATGCCCAGCAGTTAACTTTGGTTAGTGAAATTAAAATTGTAAAACTTTTACTTCAACATAAAGCAGAGGTAAATATAAAAAATAATTCAGGGGAAACTTCTCTTATTTATGCTTCCTTTTATTGCGAAAAGGATATGATTCAACTTCTATTTGATTTCAAAGCAAATGCCAATTTGGAAACCATAACAGGGGATATTCCTTTACATTATGCAATCCGTTGCTCTCTACCCTTTGTGAAAATCTTAGTCAAGAATACAATTCTTTTAAATAAAAAGAATTTGGACGGTAAAACGCCATTAGCCCTGGCAAAGGAAATTAAAAATGAAAAAGTTGTATCCTATCTTATCTCGCAAGGTGCAAAGTAGATGAGCCTTCGCAATTCAAAACGGATAATATCCATTACTATACTAATTCTACATTCTCTTTTTCTTACGAACTGCGCCAGTCTTCAAAATTATTTTATCAATCGAGGCAATGATTTAAAGGACATTGTTCATATTGGAGTAGAGAAGGATGTGTATGGTGTTAATGCTCAAATAGCAGTAGGCGTAATTGGCTTTCAAAATGCTTCCTCTGGAGTTGGTCTTGGGCTAAGGTATGGACACTTTGGAATATATAAGACGGGTGATGACAAGAATGCCATTTCGTTTTACGATGATAAAGAGAAGATGGAAATATATTTTGGAAATAGTAATGTATTTTCTTCGACAAATTATCACGAGCCCCAGACCTCAAAGAACATTAGGGCTTCACAAAAGACAATAAAAAGATTGGAATTTCTTTTTCGAAGGTGTGCAAATGATATTTATGAAATGGCTTATAGAGAATTGCCGCAAGCTATTTCCGAAAAGCAAAAATGGGAATCGAAGTTTGATGCAGTGGATAAGAAGCTGGATGCGAGATTGGAAAAATAGAAGTATCAAGCATCGGAAATATTCGCCGTCCAAAATAACCTTGACAAATTCTAGTTTTATAGAACTATAAGGCAAGGCAGTGAAATCGTATGAATGCAATTGAATTAGAGCAAACCTTAAATCATTTGAGTGAAGACGAAAAAATAGAAGCGATCGCTTATTTAAATAATTCTATTTCTAAATCATGGATTGGTGTTGAAAAAAATACAAACGTATGTGGCGGAGATGCCTGTATCATCCGAACTAGAATTCCAGTATGGTCTTTAGTTTCTTACAAATTAAAAGGTTGGAATGAAGAAAAAATTTTAGATAACTTTCCTACCCTTAGAGCTTCTG